>DAIDHO010000009.1 GCA_027459675.1 Parachlamydiales bacterium
CGATTCGGTGACAAGAGGGTATTTTCTTTCATAACCCGCAGTACTCTGTTTCTCCCAACTTTGGTGCCCGCTCGCTTTAGCCGAGCGTGCACCTTCCGGTGTCCTTCTCCCCTGAATGGGGTTGTTTGAAGATCCTTTTGGATTTTTTCCAAAAGGATCTTCTCCTCAACAAGGGGTTTAGGTCCTCGCTTTTCAGGAGTACAACACTCTCTATAAAAGGTACATCGGGCGATGTCCCAGGTTTCACATACCCGCTTGAGCCCATACGGTTTGTTTGTTGTAGGGGAAATGGTTTGGCTCATTTTTACCACTTCCCTCCCCAAAAAACACCTTGCTTGCGGCTCTTCTCTCGTAAAAGCTCATTCTCCATACAGAGTTCGCCTATCTGTCTTTTAGCCGCCTCAAGTTCTGCATGCAGGGGCTCATCAGATCGATCCTTGAGCAAGAGCTCCATCCGTGCCAATACTGTTTCTTTCCACTTCTCTAGTTGCCCAATAGGAACTCCATATTCTCGGCTGAGTCCATCTATCGGCTCTCCCTTTAGTAACCTTAAAACTACTTCTTTTTTACGACCTGCTGACCATCTCTTGAAAACAGGCTTTTCTTCATTGGTTTGTGTCATGACTGCCATTATGACCTCCTTCGGTTTTTTACGGCACTTCAGTTTACCGCAAATCCGTGTCTCAATCTATTGGTGGCAGTATACTTCGATTGCTGCTTAAGGAAATGTAGATGATAATCTGCAAGATGCTTGTATGCTATAAATGTATCCTTGGGAGATAGATTTTCTTCTTCTTGCGGAAAATTGATCGTCATGCCGCTCTCTCATTCTTAAAATTTTAGCTTTAATCTGACCATATCAGAATTGTACCAAAGACACAACACCAAGTTGGTTAAAAGCCGATTGACTTAATCCATTTACGGCACTAAAGTAAATATTTTCCGCAGCAAATTTAAACTGAGGGATATTATGAAGAAATTGTTGATGATGTTTGCTTGTCTCACTTGCTTAACACTTAATGCTTTCACGAATGGGTTCAATCCTGTAGAACAGCAAGATTTTTCCACTTCTACCCCTGGTTCAGATAAAACGGAGTTTAGCGCTCAAGATGGTTTGAACACTTACTTGGCTAAAGGATTTAAGGGAGGGAGAAGAGGGAAGAAAATGGGTCCTAGCTCTAAGAGAAAAGATCCAAATCAACTAAACGAAGGAAATAAGCGAGGGTCAGAACATAAGAAGAATCAAAACCAAAGCAATGAAGAAAGGCATCAAAAAGGACAAGACAGGAAAGGCGATCAGGACAAGCGGGCTGATGAGAAGAATGATAAACGTCATGGGAAGAAATAAACCTTATGGATATGGGTACAGTTTTGGCGGTCAAAAAAAATGGGGTTATCTGTATTGCAGCAGACTCTTTAACGATCTCAGGTGGCTCTAGAAAGCAAACCGCGGATTACGTGGTCAATCATGATAAAATCATCAAATGTGGTTCTTCTTATATAGGGACTGCAAGTCATTCCTCCTGGCATGCAGCCCTTAAAAGCTACTTTAGCCAGAAGAAGAAAAAACCTTCTTTAGGAACGAGAGAGGAAATCTTTGACGAACTACTCAATATGCATCATGTTTTGAAGGAAGAATATTTCCTGGTTCCTCATGAAGATGAGGATGATCAGTTTGAATCTTCTCGATTTGAGTCATTGATTGTTAATCCCCACGGCATTTTTAAGACTTATAAGCTAAGATCCGTACAGCAGTTCATCCACTTTATTGCAATTGGCACAGGGGCCTCTTATGCCCTAGGGGCACTATATGCTCTATATGATCGATTAGACTCGGCTGAAGAAATTGCAAGAGAGGCTTTGAATGTAGCTGCTGAATTCGATGATAGTTCTGCCCTTCCTGGAACATTTTATACGGTTAAATCGAAATGACAACGGTGGCCGCTGTAAAAAAAGGCAAACGATTATGCATTGCTTCTGATTCATTGGCGCTATTTGGTTCTAGACGAGAAGTCGATGGAAAACATGTTTATGGAGAAGGAAAATTTATCCAAATAGGAGCAAATTACATCGGAATGTCAGGCCATCCTTCTTGGGATTTAATTCTGAAGCATTATTTTGCAAAACAGAAAAAAATCCCAGAGTGGAAGACAGCCGAGCAGGTTTTTGAATTTTTTCGCAAAATGCATTCCTCTCTAAAAAAGACTTATTATCTTGATTGTGAGCAACCTAATTTTCTTCCCTTTGAGGATTCAGCCTTTGAATTATTAATCATCAACTCTTACGGCATCTTTGAAGTAGAATATTCAAGATTAGTGCGTCAATACTCGAAATTTTCTGCGATCGGCACCGGAGAATACTATGCTTTGGGAGCGATTAAAGCGATCTACGACAAGGTGGATGATCCAATCGAAATCGCCAAGATAGGAATTGAGGCGGCTGCTCGGTTTGATCGAAAAACAGAACTCCCATTACATACTTGCTGCATTGATTTAAGCAGGTAATAGGTTATTCTAATTTACGGCATTTTTCTATGGCGCTGCCCTCCCGCTCCCGTCTTCGGCGAATGGGGCCCCTGCCCCATTCACCTCAGTTGGGCATTAAGAACTTTATATTTGGAAAATACCATGAGGGTAACTCCGCCCCCCTCAAACTCCCCCTGTCATGGTGACATTTTAACTTTGGTTTGATACTAAAAAATTGTGAAACGGCCCTGTGCGATGCCTGGACCTTGGAAAGAGGCAAGAATAGCCTAAAGAGTGAAGCAGATAATAGACGGAGGAAAGAGGGCGGAGTTTTCCGAATTCTTTTCTTAAAACTTTTTACAGCGTTTTTCCATGAAAGGTGCAATATCCATCTTCTTCGGTAGGGCCTTTCCCAATTCTCTGGCATAGTAGTTCTTTGTCCTACTGCGTCAGCATCATCCCGATTTAGGAATTATTTTACCTGAAATGTCGAAAAATTTTGCCCTGTCGTAGCTGTAATTAATTTTTAGAGAATATGCTATGTGTAACCATATCATTTGGAAACCGTATTACTGGTAAACAAGGTGCTATATGATTTTTTTGTCGTGTACAGAGGAAGAAATAGGTCGGCCTAAACATGAAATTCCAGCCTTATATGTTGAAGACTATCAAAATATCCCTCTCTTTCAACTTTCTGTTTAAGAGAGGGGTAAATCACCGAACATTCCAGTTTAGATCATTTCTAGCTGTCAGAGATCTCACCTTGATAAAAAGAGAAATTGGCGGTTTTCTGAGATTCTTTTGTCAAGGAGGAGGGTGATGGCTGCACGACTTTCTCTGGTTTCAAAGGGGAAATATCTATATTCTTAATGTTTTCTATTTTTGTATCTTGAGTAGGATTAGATGAACCCCGGGAGAATTTTTTAAAATAGATGTGAATGGAAATAACCCCTCGTTGATTGGCCAAATAAAGCGCTCCCAATGCAGCTAAGATACTAAAAATATTAGAAACCACTGGGAGGTATTGCTTATAGGTTTTCTCATCAGGGAGAATGTTTTTTAAAGTACTACTATTGTTTCTATTTTTTATAAGTTTTTCTCCTAGTGATGTGACTGAGTACTTTGTAGCAAAAAATGAGAAGCCCCCTATGAGCGTTGTGAGTGCAAAATTTTTAAAATGAACACCTGTGATAAAAGACATGTTAAGATCCTTTGGTTATTTTCTTAAAAGAACAGAAGAATTATAACATTTTTATTCTTAAAATAAATATTAAAAATTTATTTAATTTTAGGGTGTTTTGAGAAATTCCCTTACCAGAGGTAAGGAAGTCCGCTTATCTCATCTGCATCTCAAAATATGAAGCCCCTTTCTCATCATTTTATTCAGAAGGGTACACTTGAGTCGATTTTCTAGGACTGTCCTCTCTGGAGTTTTGGAAAATGCACGGTCTCTACGCATCCTCTGGTACCTTTTTCTAGCACATCCTTTTCCAGGGACTTTAACTTTCCCTTGACCTTCTCCTTGAACCTGGATTCCCGTTGCATCGACGAAAGTACAGACGATTAGTGGTTCGATGGGAAAGACGAAAAAAATACTGGGAAGGATTTTTAAATTTTGCTTTGATTTTTTTCTGGATGGAAAGGTTACAAAAATTAGGATATTGAGCTTAAGCAAAAGGTCTGCTATAAGACCCCCCCTCTCATAGAAAAGAGGGGTCTTTGTCAGGGATAGGGACAGGATGATTATTCAACAGAAAGAACGAAATAGGCTTTGAATGCAAAGTTGTTATTTGATCTCGGAGCGGCTATGACGGTCACTTTCTTCCCTACATACTCTTGCAAGTTGATATAGGTGCTATAGAGATACGCTTGTGTCATATCTTTATCTTTTAAGAGATAGTCGCCAGGCTTGCGTTTGACAGGAGAGGTGTAGGCTTCTACGATACCGGTGAGGACGGTTCCATTTTGACGCTGTTCCTCGTAGAACTCATCCATAGATCTGTTGTCATGGCGAGAAGCCCACGTGAGATAGAGAGACTCTTCGACAGGCTCCCACATTTTCATGCGGTCTGTCGGATTGATCATCATTTCGGTGAAAGAAGCAGCAGAGGAGGTTTCAGAGGACGCAATTTTCCCTTCTGATTTTTCCTCTAAATAGGAAATCTTACGTTGGGTGTATTCTTCTTGGAGAACGGTGAGTCCTTCTTTGGCTCTGTCGCAAAGATCTGGAAAATCTGTAAATTCGCTCATCACCATTTGGTAGTTATGTTTGATGCGCTCGATATCCATTTCGGGAAAATGTTTTTTCATTTCGGCATGAGTAAGAAGAGTTGCTGCATCGAGAAGCTGTTCGGCTGTCATCCGCCGTTTGTCGATTTGAGCTTTTACTTCAGGTCCCCCGATAGAGGCAATGTAATCTTTTGCAACATAGAAACGAGTTCCCGGAGGAGGTGTAATTTCGTACCATTTGTTATTGAGAGAGCTAAGAGTTCCTTTGATATGATCTCCATTATGAAGGTGGCCGATCACAGGAGCGTCTAAAGAAGGCTCTAAGCGAACGTTAACGCGGCTGCCTTCAACAATACCATCGAGGATAAAGCTCCGGAAGACATAGGCTTTAGTTCCGGAGGGGGGCTCTACTGCATAAAAATCCCCCTTTTCGCCTACTACCACGAGTAAATCTTGGGGATTGAGCTCTTTTACCACCCGGCCTTCTAAATCAGGCGCAGCACGTAGACGAACTTTTTTCCCTTTCACTTTGCCTGTGAAAGGGGAAAAAGGTTTTTCGACAATCGCCACTGCAGGTGTTTGTGATTCCACTAAGCCAGGAGCAAAGAAAGGCTGAGGAATCGGAGAGGGTGTTATTTCAACGGCGTCGATAGCAGAAGGAAAGGTTGTGGCTACATCATCTGAGCCTTCATCGGCAAAACTCAATTGGATAGATGACAAACAGTAGATCCCAAAGAATAATGGAACCGACATATAATACTTCGACATGTGGAAATCCTCCTAACTCATAAGAATGTAATAATTCTCATTCTAAGAGATTGAGGTTTTTTAGCACCACACAAAAGAAAGAAACACGCTCTAACTTCTTAGGACTGCTTGAATATGCTCACAATTTTTATTTCCACACGTGCAGCCGACTGGATTGCCTAGAAAGATACTATAATGTTCTTTGCTATCCAATGGATTAGTAACAGAATAAAGTTTATCATTTTCTTGTTTAATATCCCATGTTCTGAATTTTAAGTCTTCTTCCGTGACTTCTTCTTCCAGTAGGCTTTCTTCTTGAATTCCAAGCGCTGAACGCATAATTTGGCAGTGAGGACAATTGCATCCGGGCTCGGGATGTTGCAGATAGGAAATATCGTTAGGAAGAAGAGTTTTGATCATGGTCGAAATTCTTTCGAGCATTTCGGAAGGAAGGGGAGGAGCATTTTTGTGTTCTTCATTATGCTGGATCATCGAAGCGAGTCCTTCTAAATGCGGAAAAATCAAAGGAAAAGAAAAGCTTTCTTTTCCAACAGAGCTTTTTTCATTCTCAACAACTGTAGCATGGCAGCTGAAAATTTTCTCGAGAAGGGGGCGCTCCAAGTTAGGAATTTCGACTTTGGAGCCCGTGACAAGATGAATAACAAGAACAGGGCCAAAAGGACGGGCTTCAAGTTGGAGCGAAACGATATTTTTCCATGCGGAAGAGATGTAGGGTGGTATACTTAAAACTTTATCGGTTATTTTCATAATCAACCTCCATTTCTTATTATAGCGAAGGATAAAAACGAGCGCAAGAAAATTAGCGATCTGCTATCTCGAGTGCTGAATTAATTTTATGAGTTACTGAAAATCAAACACTTGTAAAAAAAGATTGTCAAGGGGGTATCGGGTTAGATATTCTGAAATTAAAATTCTTATTTTAATAAAGGGCCCTCATGTCAAGAAAGTCTTTTGTCATCGATACGAACGTTCTACTTCACGATCCCGAGGCGATCAAGCGCTTCAAAGATAATGACGTTATTATTCCGTTAGTGGTTTTGGAAGAGCTTGATACGATGAAGCGACTTTCAGACGAGCTGGGTAAGAATGCCCGTCATGTCATGCGCTATGTCGATTCTCTTAAAAATATAGGCAAGGGAGATTTGACCGTCGGGGTTCCTATTGAAGACGGCATCCTAGTGAAAGTCCACGTAGAACTCAAACCCCCCGAAAAAAAAACATTCCCTTTGCCTCTGGACAGAGCCACGAACAAAATTCTTCTGATAGCTTTCATTTTGAAGGAACAAGGAGAAAATGTCGTTCTTGTATCTAAAGACTTCGTAACACGTGTTAAAGGGGAGGCTATTGGTCTTGCCTCGGAAGATTACGAAAATCTCAAGTTTTCATATAACAAAGTATATCGGGGATATAGAAAAATCGAGGTCCCTAAGAAAGAGATCGACCTTTTTTATAAGGATGGCTCGATTTCAGTCGAAGCCACAGACTTTTCTCCTAATGAATATTGCGTGATGACATCAGCGGAGCAATCTTCTGCTGTGTGTAAGTATAACCCGGCGACCAAAAAACTGGAGCCTCTCATCAAGCTTACACGAGACGTCTGGGGAATTCACCCCCTCAACATCGAGCAAAAATGCGCGCTCGATCTTTTGTTAAGAGATGATGTCAAACTCGTGACATTGATTGGACCGGCCGGTACAGGTAAGACGCTCCTTGCTCTTGCTGCAGGACTTAAGAAAGTGTTCGATGACAATGTTTATACGAAGATCTTGGTGAGTAGGCCCATTATTCCTCTCGGAAAGGATCTGGGTTATCTTCCAGGGACAAAAGAAGAAAAGCTCTACCATTGGATGCAACCCATCTACGATAACTTAGAATTTTTGTGTTCTTCCACGACAGGATCTTCCAATGGACCGGATGCTCAACAATGGATCGTTGAAAGTAAGAAGTTGGAAATGGAAGCGGTGACGTATATTCGAGGAAGATCTCTCCCCAAAATGTATATCATCATCGATGAAGCCCAAAACTTAACTCCTCATGAGGTGAAAACGGTCATTTCACGTGCAGGAAAGGGGACAAAAGTGGTTCTAACTGGAGATCCTACTCAAATCGATCATCCTTATCTTGATCAAGATTCGAATGCTCTGACCTATGTGGTCGGTAAAATGCGGGATTATCCCACCTATGGTCATGTTTTTCTCGAGCGTACTGAGAGATCGGAACTGGCGGCTATTGCAGCAGAAGTTTTATAAGAGAAAAAAGCTCGATTTTGTTAAAAAATCGAGCTTGCCATACGATTTAGCAGCAGGACCCGCAGCCTTTCATGGACTTTTTTTTCTTAGTCGCGGTTTTTTTCTTTTTTTTCACTACTTTCTTTTTTGCTTTTTTTACCATTTTTCAACCTACTTGTTGTTGTTTTGCCACATATGATGGGGTTCATCACATACGCCTATTTACCCCACCTCGTCCTCCCTTATCTTGCTTAACTGGGCTGAGTGCAACACGCAGCAGCGCTGCGCTTTTTCTCAACCCTTTCCTGCACCCATAAGAGGTTTCTGGGGTTATTACTACGAGATAATACGATGGAATTTTTTCTTCAACAAAGGAATCACATTTGGCTATTAATTGGGTGTAATCCCCCCCAAGTAGCCCCTGTGAAGATTTTCTATTTAAAATATTAGTTTACAACTGCAGGGTCGATGCTTAAGATAAGTTGCAAGAGGTTATTATGCAAAAGACCACTCTTTTAGCCTTTCTTCTTTTCCTTTGTTCGATTCTCCAGGCGGAAGATATTACAGGGTTTTGGCAAACGATCGACAGTAAGACCCATCAGCCGAGCTCGGTGGTGGCGCTATATCCGTATGAAGGGAAGTACTACGGAAGAATTATTGGGACCTATAACGATAAAGGCCAGATTGATGATTCGATTTATACGCCCAAGAGTAGAGCAACTGGCATTGCTGGAAGTCCCTATTATTGTGGTTTTGATTTTGTTTGGGATGCAACTTTCGAAGGTGGAGGGCGATTTGCGGGCTATGTGACAGATCCGCGGGATGGAAAGACCTACGATGCTGAAATTTGGAGAAAGGGTGACAATCTTATCCTCCGGGGAGAACTGTTTATGTTTGGGAGAAATGAAGTATGGCCCCCTTTTCCAGATAGTCGATTTAATGATCAGTTTAAAAAACCCGATCTATCAACTTTTATTCCAGTGATTCCCAAATAATTTTTAAAGAATTGAAATTTGTTCCTTCTTTTCTTAATTTTTGTGATTGATAATAAGTGATTTATGACAATTGTGTTCTCGCAAAAAGTTTTGTGATAAAGAGAGACAATGAAAAGGAGTTAAAGTATTGAAACCTCCTTGGAAAGTAGAATTACCCATCAGGGCTAAGGAGGGTGTTTTACCCCGATAAATTTGATTTATAAGGATAAAAAATATTAGACCTCTTGCGTAATTAAATTTTTTGCTATGCTCCTTACCCTTTTGGGAGGAAGAGCATTGAGTAAGTACGAAGAAAGGCTGCAGTCGTGAAACTGAAGCCTTAGTTTGGGTTGGAGGTGGAGAGATTCGAACTCTCGTCCTAAGCGAACATCCCACTCATGACTACATGCTTATCGCCTCCTTATTTAAGGTGATTATGCTGGGAGGCGCCCCACGATTAATCACCGTGCCTTTGAAAGTCTTGGACTGCTTTACTCAAAGGCAAAGTAAAGGCCCACACCAGGATATATGACGATAACTCTAATGCTCCCGGTCGGACGTTAGGTTATCGGAATTCGGCAGCGGTTAAGCTGCAACTGCTAAGCAGGAATCGAATTCTTGGTGAGTATTCTCGCCAATTACTTGTTTACCGATGGATTAAGGAGGAGATCGATAACCTCCGCATGCCACGGGTCTTCAGCTCCCTAGTCGAAGCCTTTCACCCCCGTCGTTATTGTAACATAATTGAAATTAGTATACCATGGGACGTTTTGATAGGGAAAAAAATGTTCGAAATAAATGAGGCTGAATCGTTTCCAGATAGAGAATTGAGGGTTTTAGAATTTTGGGAGCGGGAAAAAATTTTTCAAAAGTCGCTAGAGGGGACGAAAGGGGGCCTCTCGTTCTCTTTTTATGATGGCCCTCCTTTTGCAACAGGGCTTCCCCATTATGGACACATTTTAGCTGGGACAATTAAGGATGTGGTCCCTCGTTTTTGGACGATGAAAGGATATCATGCCCCCCGGCGTTTTGGGTGGGATTGTCATGGGCTTCCTGTGGAGAATGAAATTGAAAAGGCACAGAATCTATCGGGAGCTTCTGAAATTGAAAAATTCGGAATCGGTAAATTCAATGAAGAATGCCGTCGTATTGTTTTAAGATACACACAAGAGTGGAAAGCTACCGTTGCGCGGATGGGGCGGTGGGTCGATTTTGATCGAACGTACCACACCATGGATAAATCTTTCATGGAATCGGTGTGGTGGGTTTTTGGGGAGCTCTATAAGCAAGGTCTTATTTATGAAGGGCTGAAGGTGATGCCTTTTTCAGCTAAGCTAGGAACTCCCATTTCAAACTTTGAAGCCAATCTTAATTACCGCGAAGTTAACGATCCATCGTTGGTGGTGGCTTTCTCTCTTAAAGACGATCCGGAGGTTTCTCTTATCATTTGGACGACAACACCTTGGACTTTACCTTCCAACCTCGCAGTGGCGGTCCATCCGAATCTGGACTATGTCAAAATGAGGGATCGGGAAACGGGGCGTATTTTTATTTTAGCACAGGCACGGATACAAGCTCATTTTAAAGAATATGAAGTGTTGGAAATAATGAAGGGAAAGGCTTTAAAAGGGATCGAGTATAATCCTCCTTTTTCCTATTTTACTCAGACGTGGGAAAATAAAGCTTTTCGAGTACTTCTTGATGAATTTGTCACGATTGAGAGTGGAACAGGTATCGTACATCTTGCTCCTGCTTTTGGAGAGGCAGACTTTTTTATTTGTCAGCGGGAAGGAATTGATCCTGTGTGCCCTGTGGATCAAAATGGAAGATACACTGCTGAGATTCCTGATTATGAGGGTCTCTATGTCAAAGATGCTGATAAAGAAATTATCCGCCGTTTGAAAACAGAAAATAAAGTGGTTTCTCATGGACAAATCCATCACCGCTATCCTTTTTGTTGGAGATCTGATACGCCCCTGATTTACAAAGCGGTGAGGACATGGTTTGTCGCGGTCGAAAAAATCAAAGATCGCCTCTTGAAGGCCAATGCCCAAATTCATTGGGTTCCCGGTCATATCAAAGAGGGCCGTTTTGGAAAATGGCTTGAAAACGCTAGGGATTGGGCAATTTCGCGCAATCGGTATTGGGGTTGTCCTATTCCCCTTTGGAGAAGCGAAGACGGGGAGCTGTTTGCAATCACAAGTGTCAAAGAGCTGGAAGAGAAAGTGGGGAAAGAAGTGGTCGATTTGCACCGTCATTTTATCGATGATTTGACCTTTATCCATAACGGAAAAGTCTTTAAGCGGATTCCGGAAGTGTTTGATTGTTGGTTTGAATCGGGGTCAATGCCGTATGCGCAGAATCACTTTCCATTTGAGAATGAAGCCTCTACCCTAAATGCTTTTCCGGCTGATTTCATTGGGGAAGGAATTGATCAGACTCGAGCGTGGTTTTATACGCTGACAATTCTATCGGTGGCTATTTTTGATAAGCCTGCTTTTAAAAATGTGATTGTCAATGGAATTATCTTGGCAGAAGATGGCATGAAAATGTCAAAAAGGCTTAAAAACTATCCAGAGCCTCTATCGGTTGTCAATAAATTCGGAGCAGATGCGGTTCGGTTGTATTTATTGAGCAGTGCAGCAGTTATAGCGGATGATTTAAAATTTTCAGTGAGGGGAGTAGAGCTTGTTTTAAGGCAAGTCTTGATTCCTATGTGGAATTGTTATGTCTTTTTAGCAACCTATGCTCGGATCTATAATTTTGAGGGAGAGTGTTTGAAAAAAAAACCTGCTGCTCCTATCGATCAATGGATTTTATCAGAGCTTCAAAAGCTAGTTGAAAAAGTGGGCAATTCTATGCAGGCGTATGAATTAAAAGAAGCAGTGCATCCCCTCATGGATTTTGTCGATCAGCTCACCGATTGGTATATCCGTCGGTCGCGTGCGCGTTTTTGGCAGGATAAGGCAACACCTGATCGGCAAGAAGCTTTTCAAACTCTTTATACCGTGCTTATGACGGTATGTAAAGTACTGGCTCCTTTTGCGCCTTTTTTAAGTGATGCGATTTATCAAAATTTGAAAACTAAAAAAGATCCGCTTTCTGTTCATTTATGCTTCTTTCCTGAGGCAGAGAAAAAATGGAGAAATCTTGCTCTTGAAGAAGAGATGGCCCTTGTTCAACAAGTGGTGAGTTTAGGACATTCGCTTAGAAAAGAAAATAAGCTCAAAGTGCGTCAGCCGCTTTCTAAAGCCCATTTGATCTGTTCTGATGAAAGGGTGCGCAGTGCCTTGAGAAGACAGCAAGACCTTGTGGCAGATGAATTAAATGTTAAATGGATCGAATTGCATGCCGATGAATCTCGCTTTGTCAAACTGAAGGCAAAGCCGAATTTCCGCGTACTGGGAAAAAAGGTGGGTAAGAGGATGAATGCTACCCAAGTGGAAGTGGAAAAGCTTTCGTTAGCCTCTTTGAAAAAACTTCTTGCAGGCCATCCTATTCAAATCACTGTTGAAGGTGAAGAGATCGTGCTCACACCGGAAGATGTGGGAGTGGAGCGAGAAGTGATTCCTGGGGTTATTGCCCTTTCCTCAGGAGAGCTGACTGTCGCGCTCGATACTCAGCTGAATGAGGAGCTTCTTTTAGAGGGAATTGCTCGAGAGCTTGTGAATAAGATCAATAATATGCGGCGGGAAGTTAATTTTGCCGTCACCGATCGGATCGATGTGAAAATCCAAACAGCGCCTCAAGTGCGAAAAGCCTTTGAAGCCCATCGAGACTATATATGCCATGAAACACTTGCAATCAGTTTTGAATTTATAGCAGTTGAAGCGGACGCATTAGATATCAACGGATATCCTACATGTATCTCTCTCCAGAAAGTAGTTCATAAGTGTTAATCGCTTTCTAAAGATTCCCTCCCCTACGCAAGACATCTACTACAGAAATCTAAGAGGGAGGCGATTGCGTCTGCGATGGATAATGTACCAGGCGCTGAAACTAGTTCCGGCTATCAACCAAATCAGCAGACGACCGGGGTTGAACAAAGGGTAGCCGGGCTGATTCGGTAAACCAAAGCGCGATCCAGGGGGCCAAAAAATGAAGGCGGGTCCTCCTCGAAGGTTAGCTTGAGGAACAAACCCAAATTGCCGACTATCGCCACTGTTTGCATGGTTATCTCCTAGCACGAGATAACAATTTGCAGGCACATTGAGTCCATATTTTTTGATTTTTTCTGCATCGATTTTTCCGTCGGGAAGCAGGGGAGGGGATTGATCGATGAAAGGGCGGTAAGGGATGCGCGAGGATAGCTTTCGCTTTTCTTCGCGATCGATAAATCGAATCAAAGTGGGATCATCCTTTGTCATTAAAGGAGCGCCCATTACATATAGATTTCCATCCCGGAAATAGGCATACCTCGATGGAGAGATCGATTGATCCTTGCTCTGTGGATTGTATCTGGTATCAAATTCAATGCCGATGTTGAAGAAAAGCTGGGTCCTCTGCACATCAAACCAGTAAATGGGATGGGAGGGAGGAAGCTCATGGGTGATTCCTTGCCAGCCGACAGAACATGCTTTTCCATAATAAAACTCGTAGGTGCCATCAGGAATACCCGGAAGGTAAGGGAAAAAAGTTTGGCTGCCGTACCTTTTGGGGTTAACTCCGTAGCGGTATGCAAATCCTTTGTCAATGATAAAACGGGCGGTATAGAGGTTTTGCATGAGAGTTTTAAGGTGAGCCTCTTGCAAAGGAATAATCGAGGTTGAAAGGCCTATTTGAGGTCTTAAGCGATGCATTTCATCATAGGCCATCTTTGTCCCTGAAAGAGAGGGATGGTGTTTGAGCTCGAGATAAAGCACTCCTTCTTCCATTTGGGAGGGTTCTTGATCGGTGAGTATCCTTACCTGCTCTTTGGTAAGAAGACGTGCCATTGCGTAATTGCCTATACCCCAAAGGCTGTGGTAACTGAGATGGGGATAATGTTTGGTGACAGGAGGGAGGAGTTCTCCACGGGCGACTGTAGGGCTGAGAGCGTAGAGTCGAGCGATGGGTTGATTCATTTGATAAATCATGACAGGAGAGTAAACGCCTGGAATAACGGAGGGTGTTGTAGCAGGATGTGTTCCTTCAAAAGAAATGAAAGGGATATGATCAATTTTAGAAAGTTTGGGGAGTTGAAGCTCAGGTGAAATGTCTTTCCCTTTTGCATCAATGCCATAAATAAGACCGCCATAAAAATAAAGCGTATCACCCGGTTTACCAATGAGTCGTTTAACGAGCAGTTTTTTCCCGGGGAACAGATAAAAATAGACGGTATCAGAATCTGGAAAGTCCATATTTTCTGTTGTAAAAATGACAATATTATTTCTTTTTATGAGATCGGAATTAAAATAAAAGTGGCCCGGGGTTAAAGGGTAATTAATTCCAAAATCAGTTTTTGAAACGGCAAGCCGGTCTTGCTCTTTAAAGGTAGGACGCATCGATCCTGTCGGAATTTCATACAACTCAAACCACATTTGACGAATGAGAATGGCAATAGAAAGCGCGACTCCGATTCCAATGATAAAGTCACGGATTTGCTGAAAAGTGGTTTTCTTAAGGTGATGAGAATAGAGATGTTGAACATGTGATATCAAAAGGCGACATCTCTTCTCATTTTTTGATAAGATTGCAGATTGAAGTTCCAATAAACTTTGCTTAATATCTTCCTGAGTAGAAGGAGACAGTTTGTCTTGCACCTTTAAATAGCGATGATAAGTGGCTAGAAGAAGTTTTTTTGCTTTGCGTAATAGAAAGAATTTTTTCATATAACAATGAATGTATGAGAAATAACACTAGCATGGGATCCCTTTTACACGCCAAAAGATTTTTATCCCCCTACCCGATTTCAATTGACAAGCTTTGAGCATATAGGGTTAGGAAAAGGTGTGGAAAGTTTGTTGATAACTCCTTCTAAAAGTTAAGTAAAAAGATCAATAGAAGTTCTCCCAATGACTTCTTTAAGTCAAAGAAAATCAGCAGTTTAAATTTTCTTTTCCTCGATACAATCTAAATTGTGGGAATGTTGTTCATAAGTGAGGTTGAATGAGATTAGGTTGTTGAAAAACAAGGGGTTGAGGGGAGGACATGTGATGTCCAGAGTCTATTGCACGGAGGCTCCCTTTGTAGTGAGGACTTTTCACTTCAATCCAAATAGGAAAGGCTTGAGAAGAAAAATAGAGTTCAATCTCGCACTCCGAAATCAGAGAATCGTCTTTCGGCCACCGCGTTTTCCAAGCGCTAATAACTGCTTGCTCGAGTTTTTTTCCTTCTACAATGACAGTGGGATTCCAAATTGATCGGTGATCTTGTTCCTCGGGGGGAGGGGGGGGGCCAATCCGCTTTCTTTCCTCAGGGGCTGTTTTATGAAGAGTGAGCGAAAGGAGGCGAGGCAAAAAGTGTTGAGAACCGTGAATGGGAAGCCACATTCCTTGGGAATGGGAATAACATTCTTGCAGCTCATTGGTTTTGAGGTTAATGATGTAAGTGATCCAGGCGGTATGTCCTGGGGCTCCTTCTTGTATCCACTCTTTCCAATTTTTGTCCTTAGATCGATCGAGTGAAGGAACATCCACTTCTTCGAGGATGAGGTAGGCGGGAGTAAGGGAGCGAATCAGAAGAACAGAAGAAGTTCCGCCTTGCTCAGTCACTACGTAATCGCCCGGGATTCCACTAGTTATTTTATCTTTTAAAGAAAAAGCATTAATAAATGAAATAGATAAAATGGCAATTATAATTAATAATTTCTTCATAATCCCAATTATAAATTATGCTGACAATCGTAGCAATACCGGGGTTCAAATCCTTTGGGGTCTTCTACTTGGATTGTCATATGGCGGATTCCATAGGTCTTTTCGAGCATATCGCGGGCCCTTGAAAGAACGTCGGTGGAGGTCTTTGATACGAGGTGGACGCTTAAGGCGACTTTGTGGATGGAAGCCGCCCAGATATGAAGATCGTGGACTTCGTCGACTCCTTCGAGGGATGCGAGCGATCTTTTAACGGCTCGTGGATCGATACCTTCCGGGGTTGCTTCCATTAAAATTGAAATAGACTGGCGAATCACTTTTCCTGATCCTCTTAAAATAAAAAGGGTAAAAACTAGCGTGATGATAGGGTCGATTAGATTCCATCCCGAAATCCACAAAATAATTCCGCTCAAAATCACCCCAATACTTCCAAAAAGATCGCCTAGCACATGTAAATAGGCGGCTTGCACATTTAAATTTTGTCTTTGTGTTGGATGGAGAAGCTTTAACATCACGAGGTTAGCAATGAATCCTGCGGTTGCGACTGCAAATACGAGTTTTCCTTCGACTAACTGGGGCTGCAAGAAGCGGTGGACAGCCTCATAAGAGAGGATCGCACAAAGTATCCAGAGAGAAATGGCGCTTACAAGGGCTCCTAAAATCTCGGCGCGTTGATAACCATAGCTCATAGTGTGAGTGGTAGGCCGGTGGGCAATTTTGGAAACAATGAGCCCTAAAAGAAGAGCTCCGACATCGGTGAACATATGCAGAGCATCGGAAAGGAGCGCCAAGCTGTTTGCAATTAATCCCCCGATGACTTCGATGAGCATGAAAACCAACGCAATCCACAGAGCGCTGTGCAGGGCATTAATGTGACCCTGATTAGGATGATCTCCATGTCCCTGCGTGCAAACGTTCATAGTTGAAGTCTATCTGATTATGATTATATTTAAAAGAAACTGCAGGTTTTATGAAAAAATGGGGATGGGTCTTTTTTATGTTAGTTTCTGCCTTGTATGCAGATAGGGCATCCGAAGCTTGCAAAAAAGAGATTAAGACAATCGATGCACAGATTCAAAAGCTACAAGCGGAAAAACAAAAACATGCTGACCTTGCCAAGCAATATCAAGCTGCAGGAGATCGATGGAGGTATGATACAGGTCGTATTCAAGATGCGCATGAAGCGTGGGGAAAAGCAGATGACGAACGGGCCCGCGTGATTGAACTGCAACTGCAAATAGATCAGCTTTATGAGAAAAAAAATCGTATCTATCAATTTTATCCACAACTTCAGAAGGAATGATGGAGATTCTCTTTTAAAATTTTATGAAAAAAAACTTTCTATTGACCTCCCTTCTTCCCTTTAGCTTAGCGGCGGTTCCACCTAGTAGTACGTGGAACAATACAACCAACACCAATGATAACTGGAGTGTGGCTTCTAACTGGAGCCCACAAACCGTGCCAAATGCTCAAGATCAGCTCATTGTCATTGGGACTCCTCCACCAACCACTGCTTCGATTACAATTACTCAAGATGTCTCTCCTACAGTCGTTGCCGGAACTATCACATTCATTAACAATACTGCAGGCAATAATTATGGCTTCACAATTAGTGGGACAAATTCACTGACAATGAGCGCTAGTGCAGCGGAAGGTGGGACAGCCTTCATCACGACCAATGCTTCTAACACGGCCGCCTTTGCGATTTCAGCGCCTATTGTTTTGGCCTCCAATTTAGGTATCATGCACCTGGATACGAGTCACACGTTGCCTTTGAGTGGAATTATTAGCGGGTCTTTTAGTGTTACAAAAGATGGAGGGGGAACAGTTATTCTCTCAGGAGCTAATACCTTTTCCAATGGACTTATCATTGAAGAGGGTATTCTTCAATGTGGTGCACCTACGACTCTTCCTGCTTCGAGCTCTATAACTCTCACGGGGGGAATTCTCGATCTCAATAACAATGCACAGACCATTGGAGGGCTTTCCGGGACTTTTCCAATTAACTTAGGGAGTGCGATTCTCACAGTGAATACTACTGCTCCTAATAGCTACGGAGGAGTGATTTCTCAAAGTGGGGGGTTAAGTGTGGGTGGAACTGGAAGTTTGACCCTTACGAATTCTAGCACATATTTGGGTGAGACAACGGTGACAGGGGGCACTTTGCAATTAGGGGTGTCTAATGCACTTCCAGTTGGGGGCGCCGTGACAATAACAGGCGGAACTTTAGATCTCAATAATTTTAATCAGTCTGTAGGCACTCTTTCGGGAACGGGAGGTAGTATTACGCTGGGGTCTGGTCAGCTATCTATCTCTCTGGCGAAAAGTCAAAATTTTTCGAGTGTGATCAGTGGATCTGGGAGTGTAGACTTGAATGGAAATGGGTTTATTTGGTCCTTAGGAGCAGCTCAAACATATGCAGGTCTTACAACCATTAATAATGGGACTGTTCAGCTGGGAATTGCAAATGGTCTTCCTTCTGGAAGTCCGGTGACACTTCTAGGAGGAGGGATTTTAAATCTGAATAGCTTTTCTCAGAATGTGGGTACTTTTACATCTTCAGTTGGAACTCAAGTTCAGCTGGGATCTGGCTCATTGAGGGTTACCCCGACCTCTTCTGCCAATTTTGCAGGAGTCATTAGTGGGACAGGCAGTGTAACTCTCCAAGGGACTGGTTCATGGACTTTTCAAACTGCTCAAACCTATACAGGAGGGACCTTCATCACAAGTGGAACACTTCAATTGGCAACTCCGAATGCTCTAGCTTCTACAGGGACTGTTAATTTGAATAATTTAGGTAGTTTACTTCTTAACAACAATCCTCTAGCAATAGGCCCTCTGAATGGAAGTGGGCTTGTCAATTTAGGAAGTGGTACTTTAACAATCAACACCTCCAATATATCCACCCCCGCCTCATTTTCAGGAGGAATTGTAGGAACAGGAGGACTTGTTGTTCAAGGAAATGGAACGCAGATCTTAACAGGTTCTAACACCTATTCCGGCGGTACCACCATTTCTGGCAGCGCGACCTTGCAAGGAACGACGAATAGCCTTCAAGGAACGATTTTCAACAATAGTACTCTCTTTTTTAACCAATCTTTTAAAGGCACTTATGGAGGACCTTTATCCGGCACTGGTTTACTTCAAATAGGGGGTCAAGGAATTATCACCCTTAAAGGAACGCCCACTCAAGGGAGTGTGGCTCTAATGAGTGGGGGACTTGATGTTGGGGCTGGATCTACTTTAACAGCCTCTTCAATCTCAGTCAGTAATGGAGCTATGCTGGGGGGAACGGGAACATATGCTGCCAATATTTTCAATTCTGGAACGATCAATCCTGCAGACACTACGACCTTAGGAATTCTTACTGTCAATGGAAATGTTACTTTTGAGCCTGGATCTAGTTTCATAGCAGATCTGACATCTACAGCGTCTGATCAGTTACAGGTTAAGGGGCTTGTCACAATTCAACCTAACTCAGAAATTATCATCGATGCAGAACGGGGGGAGTATGAAGAAGAGACGCGCTATGCGATTATCACCTCGACGCAGCCTGTTGTGGGTACTTTTCAAAGTTTTAAGCAAACCAACCCTTTTTTAGAAGTGAATCTTCTTTATAATCAGCTTTTGCCCGGCTCGGTTGAAGTCGACCTGCAGATTCGAAATCTCTCAGATGTGATTCAAGGAGGGAATGCAGGAGCTATTTCTAAATGTATCACACAAACAAATATGAAATCGGACCATGACTTAGAACTCCTCATTGCAGATCTTATTTTCTTGGATATCGATCAGGTAAGAAAAGCCTTAGAAGAGATGCAGCCCTCACAGCTCAGAACCCTCACTGTGGCAGAGCAGACAAGTACTCTCTTTGCTCAAGAGATCCTCAATGGGAGAATGGCTGCATTTGATAGATCGATATGTGAGAAAGAGCTTACAAGGTGTTTTTCTTCGAATTTTTGGGTTAGCTTAGCAGGCAATTGGACGGATCAAAGTTCTACCGCCCAAACTATGGGTTACAAGGCTCCAGCAGTAGGATTGATGGCAGGATTTGATGGAAAAATATCCAATAATCTTTTTTTAGGACTTGCAATCGAGTATGGACACGTAGCACTAGACTGGAAAGAAAATCGAGGGTCCGCAAAGATCAATAGGATGTCTGCTGGCCCTTACTTAAGCTATGTAGGACAGTTTGGTTACCTGAATGCATCGCTTCTCACTTCCTTTGCTACTTTTGATACGAAACGCAATCTTCCTTTTTTTAAACGCACTGCTATCAGTAGTCACAGAGGAGAAAATCTTTTAACCCATTTAGAGGGAGGGCTTGTGTTTCACCCGGCTTCTCAAGTCTTTCTCACCCCTTTCGTGATGTTGGATTTACTTTATGGGTGGGAAGATAGTTTTCAGGAAGCAGGAGCAAAGTCTCTTAATTTTCAAGTTGCTTCCGCTCCCTCCGCTCTTTTTCGCTCTGAATTAGGAGTAAAAATTTCCAAATGTGCGGTGAGATCCCACACCAAATGGGTGCACGATATCAAAGCAAGCTGGGTTAGAGAAGAGAGATATAGAGGGAAGCAGCTGACGGCTACTTTTCGACAGTTTCCGTGCAGTTTTATAGTCCAAGGATTTTATCCTTCACGCAATTTTCTTGATGTAGGAATGGGACTTACCTTCATCTTTAAAAAAGACAAATTGGCAGCAAGTCTTCGGTATGAGGGACAATTTGGTGAAAATGTTAACATTCAAAGCGGTATTGCCCAGCTTCTCACCCGTTTTTAAAGGGCCCCTAATCCTAAGTGAGGCTTTCTTCCCCTTCTCTCATCTTTTGATCCACTTTTCTTAACTGAGTAGGAGGTTCGCCACAGTCAAACGACTAATGGCAATGAGGTTTCCTTTGTCATCCCGAATTTCGATCGTCCAGACTTGGGTTGTTCGTCCTATATGATTAGGGAATGTCTTGGCAATGAGTTTACCTGCATGGACAGGTTTCAGATGGTTGATATTCAGCTCGACTCCCACGCAAATATGCGTTTTTGAATCGACGGCGCAGCAGGCAGCTGCACTGGCGAGCGATTCTGCTAAAACTGCTGAAGCCCCCCCATGGAGAATACTTGAATATTGTTTATGGTAGGATTCGATGGGCATCTCGGCTACGAGATAATCGTCTCCTTTTTCGGTAAAAACGATCCCTAAGTGCGTGACAAGAGAATTTTCACATCGTTTTTGGAGGTCTCCCAGGGTAAAAACCGATTTCCATATCGCCTTCATACATTCATCACTGATTCTCAAGAAGATATAAAAAGAGAGATTTAGATGCAATGTTAAGAAAAAAGAGTCCTAAAAAGAGGCATCGCCTGGGGCTTGGGTTTTTTTTAGGGCCCTTTTTTCTTAATAATTCCTAATTTTAATTAAATATCTGATTTTAAAATTTATAATTTTATTTTAAAATAATTTAAAAGTATCAATTTAATTATATTTATAATTTAATAAATAAAAAAAGAGGTAATTAAATGACAACTTTTCCTGTTAATTAATCGCAATTAGATAATATTTCGTTAAATAAATACGAGGGATTTTTTTAATTTTAAAAATAGACGAATTATGTTTATCAATGGAATTAATACTACAGTGGGACCGTTGTATAACTCGCGCTGATCAGATAAAATAGTTTTTCTTTAAACAAAGGTGAAAAGCACTCAAATTTTAAGTTGGGAAGAGAAACTTTTTGAAAAAAAACATTTTTGTGGTCTATTAAACAGGCAAGACAAATTTACGCAACGGTCTCATGTTATCATTCTCCTCTCTATGGTTTGAGATAAAAACAATAGCTCAGCATCAGATCCTATTCAATTTTTTCTTATAATGCGATTGCCCTGTTGTGTGAAAAGAGCACTAGACATATATAGACCCTGGTTTATAAAATACCTGCAAAGAAAACAGAGATTGAAGGAGCCCACATGGAAGTCGTCTCATTGAAGGGACAGCCTATTCATACTGTAGGAGCGTTACCTAAAATAGGATCTCAAGCCCCTGACCTTCGCGGGGTCGACCCGGGACTCACTGAACTTTCGTTAAAAAATTTTGAGGGGAAGAAAAAGGTGATTTGTTTTGTCCCCAGTTTAGACACCCCCATCTGTTCGACTTCTGCGAAAACCTTCAATCAAAAAATGAAAAGTTTCCTTCATGCAGTGGTGATCTATTGCTCCATGGATTTGCCGTTTGCTTTTAAAAGAATTTGCATGAATGAGCAGTCTCATTATGATTCCATCGTTTTTCTTTCCCTATTTAGACATCGGCCGGTAGCAGAAGCCTTCGGGATCTATTTGCAAGACGGCCCTATTGCTGGTCTTTGCGCTCGGGCTGTTTTTGTTTTGGATGAAAAAAATATCATTTTGTATCGGCAGCTAGTCTCTGAAATCACAGAAGAACCCGACTACGCAAAGGCGATCGCTTTCCTTTAAAAACCTATCTCCTCTTTTGGCTATCAGGGGCTCGGCTAAAAGAAAGATCCCTGGAAGAGTCAAACACCCCTCGTTAGAAGTGAAAATAGGCCAAAAACGGTCATCATAAAAGCTAAGAACCTCTAACTTAAGTAAGGGGTCTATTCATTAGAAGTCCTCTTTAAAAAGGGACTTGAGACGACTTGAACAATCTTCTGATAAAAAAATGGAGACCAATTTAAATCATTTTTTGATGAAAAATCGGATCGATTTATAAGCGCGAAGAGCTTCTTCAGCTGCCTTTTTATGATCCACCATTGGAGAGGGGTATTTTGCATATCCACTACGCTCCCTTTCCTCATACCATGTATGAATAGCTTCAGACTCAAAATCACGCAGCTCAGGAATCCATTTTTTAATGTATCTACATGCAGGATCGAATTTTTTCTGCTGGGTCCACGGATTGAAAATGCGAAAATAAGGCTGTGCATCGCTTCCAGTACTGGCTACCCATTGCCAGTTCCCATTATTCACAGCAGGATCGTAATCAATTAAATGTTGAGCAAAGTATTTTTCACCCCATCTCCAATTGATATGTAAATCTTTGATGAGAAAAGAGGCGGTAATCATTCGAACACGGTTATGCATAAAGCCTGTCTGATTCATCTCTCTCATGCCTGCATCCACAATCGGAAAGCCAGTAGAACCTTCGCACCATCTTTGATAAGCTTTTTTGTTATAAGACCATTTGAGCTTATCAAAGTTAGGATGGAAAGCTCCTTTAAAGACGTGAGGGAAAAAAAATGCAATCGACGTGAAAAAATCTCTCCAGTAAAGAGACCGAATAAGCGCATGGTGTGGACTTAAATGACGGCAGATTGCTGCATAGACTTCACGAGGAGAGCAGACAGTAAATTTCATATAAGGGGATAGATGGGTAGAGCCGTCTTCTGCAGGAAATTCTTTCAAACTTCCATATTTGTCAAAAGAGCCTAATTTTTTTAGAATTTTTAGTGCTTCTAATCTTCCTCCCAACAATCCATTCTTTACCGTTTGTTTAGGAAACACCCTTTGGTCTTCTGCAAAATGGATCGATCCATGGAAGTAATGAGTCCATCGATTGCGGATAGGAGGCAATACCTTCCGTTTTGAAGCATTCCGAAAATAAGGAGTGAAAATTGTATAGGGCTTCCCATCTTTTTTCAGTGTCTCTTCAAGGGGATGAAGGAGAGCATCCTCGAAAGAATAAAATGGAATAGCCTCCTTCTTACAGACTTTTGCGAGCTTTTTGTCCCTTTCCCGACTATAAAGAGTGTAGTCTCGATTCACGATCAAAGCCTCCACTTTGAGTTCGCGTATACACTGGCTTACAACCTCTTCGGGTTTTCCTTTAAAAAGGAAGAGTTGACCCCCTTTTTTCTTTAGCTGGCGTTCAAGATCTTTTAGAGACTCAACCATAAATTTCAGGCAATGTTCGCTTCTAAAAGGGTTGTTCTCGATTTGTTCGGGTGTAAAAATAAAGGCAGGAATAACAACCTCTGAAGATTTCAAGGCAAAAATAAGTCCTGTATTGTCCTCCAGTCGTAAATCGCGCCTAAATAAAAAAAGAGATCGTTTAAACTTGCTCTCCATTGTTATCCTTTGGAAAGATGCTTTGCCAATCGGCTGAAAATAAGAACATGAAGCGGGTAAAGGCTATACCAATAAAACCTACCCCAAACTCCATTTGGGCGAAATGAGGCTGTTTGTTTCAGCTCTCCCCCTTTTTCATGAGGGATGATTTCAAATTCAAGCCACGCTTCTCCTGGTAATTTCATTTCAGCATAGAGCAATAACCGTCGATTTTTCTCATCGGCCAGTAAAACACGCCAAAAATCCAGAGCATCTCCCACTTTAAGGCGCGTGGGATGAGTTCTGCCTCGTCGGAGCCCAATTCCCCCTACTAATTTATCTAGGAAACCCCTGAATTTCCAAGCCCAATTCATTGCAAGCCAGCCTCGATTTCCTCCTAGAGACCAAACCTTTTTTTGTACTTGTTCTATAGGACAGGAAAAAGAAATAATGCGCCTATCGCTCAAAATCCCGAATCGAGGGACGTGGACGTAAGTGGAGAGATCGGGGTTTAAATGGGACCCACTTAAGGTATCTTTCCAGCTTGAAGGGACCCAGTCTTCTTCGATGCGAGTAAAGGCAAGTTGCACTGCCTCTTCATACGAAAGCAGCTTTCGGGGAAAAAGCTGTTGAATTCGATTTTCTTTACAGACCGCATTATTAATGAGACTTTCGACTAAGAAACGGGCGAGAGAAAAACTCGTACTAGTTAAAAAAAATAACCAGTAAGAAGAAAGACGAGGAGTTAGAACAGGAACCATAAAAATTTTACGTTTCAAACCTCGGACCTTAGCAAAATTTAATAGAAGGTCTTTATAACTCATGACATCGGGCCCTCCGACCTCAAAAGACTGCCCAATACAATCCGGATTTCCCAAAACAAGGGTTAGATAAGTGAGGACATCGCGTATGGCAATCGGTTGGGTCAACTGATTAATCCATTTTGGAGCCACCATAATAGGCAGCTTTTCGACTAGATCTCGAATGATTTCAAATGAAGCACTTCCAGAGCCAATGATGATCCCCGCCATTAAAATAGTGACTGGCACTTTCCCCATCTGGAGGATTTCCCCTACCTTTTTTCTTGAAGTTAAATGACGGGAAAGATGCTCTTCGTTACAAAGGCCTCCCAAATAGATGATTTGTTTTGCTTGTGTCTTTTCCAGGCGGCTCATAAAATTCTTCGCAGAACGAGCTTCTAATTCAGAAAATTTCTGAGAATAACTCATTGAATGGACTAAATAGTAAGCAGCATCAATGTGAGCTGGAATTTTCAGCAAAGAAAAAGGGTTAAGAAGGTCAGCCTCGATGACATGTAGTTGAGATTGAAACTTGGGGGAAACTTCAATGCGAGAACGGCTTCTTACAAGAGCATATACTTCGTGCCCATCTTCAATCAAACGGGGAAGAAGGCGAGTTCCAATATACCCATTAGCTCCAGTCAGTAAGATTTTCATATGTTTCTCTTTAAAAAATTGATCCGATCCTTCTCTTTAACAAGGTCTCTAAGGTCTCTAAATAGAATGTCCTCAAGTAGAGCAAACGCGCCTTACACGATAAGTTTTTCTAAACTTAAGTTACAATTTTTAAAAGTACAAGAATTAAATTCTCTTGTGCGCAAAAAAACTTTTGTTAAAGTTACAGAGGAACAAATCGATCAATAAATGAGGTGCAAAAAATGAAAAAAAACAAAAAGCGCTGCTTTGGATCGGCTCCTGGAAAAGAATTTTATGCCGAATATCACGACAAAGAATGGGGCATTCCTGTGCATAACGATAGACAACTCTTTGAGATGCTTATCCTTGAGGGAGCTCAAGCCGGCTTGAGCTGGGAAACCATTCTTAAAAGAAGAGAGGAATATCGAAAAGCGTTTCATCATTTTGACCCCGCCAAAGTAGCTAAGATGACAGAGGATGAATTAAAGAGCCTTCTTGAAAATAAGGGTATCATTCGGAATCGACTAAAAATTTACGCTGTACGTCAAAATGCGGTGATTTTTTTACAAATCCAAGAGCAGTTTGGTTCATTTTCTAAGTATGTCTGGAATTTTGTAGAAGGAAAGCCTATCGTCGTTCGAAGAAAATCTCTTCAAGATATTCCCTCTTCCACTCCTATTAGTGATAAGCTCTCCAAAGATCTGAAAAAGAGAGGGATGACTTTTGTAGGCTCCAAAGTTATTTATGCTTTTATGCAAGCAGTCGGCCTTGTCAATGACCATCTTGTCGATTGTTGGTGTTCAAGGAGCTCGCTGGACAAACAAACCGCGGGGTTCTCTAATGGACCACAGGTCTCTTGATTTAAACACAAAGTCATTGAAATCCATCGATAGAAATCATGAGACACAAAAGCGTGACCACAATTAGGGAAAAGCGAAACATCTTATGCGCCCATTTTTCGGAACTTGCGGCCTTAAACCCTTGTAGACAAAGCCACAACCACCCGAGGCCCAGAATAAGGGCCACTCCCAGGTAGGCATACCCTGTATAACCAAAGAACGGGAGTAAAAGGGCAGAAGCAAAAAAGGCAAGTGTGTAAAAGGTCATCCTCACTTTCGTGGGATGAACTCCTTTCACCAAAGGTAGAACAGGAATCGAAGCGGCTGCGTACTCTTTCGATCGAAAAAGAGCGATCGCAAAAAAATGAGGCATTTGCCATAGAGCAATTATTAGAAAAAGTAAAAACGCTCCCCCATCCAACTGATGGCTCACGGCACAATAACCCACCACCGGAGGAACACCCCCGGCAATACTTCCAATCTCTGTTCCATACGTCGTTCGGTATTTAAAAAAAGTGTAGAAAAAGACATAAATGATAAACCCAAAGAGGGCGATGAAAAGAGCCAGTACATTCGTGAAAAAGAATAAAAGAGCAGAACCTAGCGTCCCTAGAATGATCGCAAAAATGAGAGCATTTGTGGTAGAGATACTTCCTGTCGCAAGAGGACGTCGTTGGGTCCGCTCCATCTTTTTATCAATTTCACGATCTAAATAATTGTTAGCAACACACCCGGCCGCCACGATGAGGGAAAGCCCCCCAATAGCGGCTAAAAAGAGCCCCACCTTGAAATCCCCCTTGGAAGCTAGAGCAAATCCCCCGATCGCTGTGATAGCATTTCCGATAATAATGCCAGGCTTTGTGAGTTTGAGATATTTAGCGAACATCCATTTCCCCAGGCATAACGTTGTAGTTTAAGCTGTACATGATCCATAAAGAGCCTATTACGATGATCACAAGCACGAGCATCATGAATAAAAAAACGGTCATTTTCCAGTGAGGTTTTTTTTCCTGTCCAATGCGTAAAAAAAGAAACAGCTGTACAGTTGCTTGTGCCACTGCCAGCGATGAAATTGTCAACGTAATGTCTTTTAGAGCAAGGAGGTGAAGAGTCACAATGAAGTAGGTAGCCAATGTGAGAATGAGAGATAAAATAAAACCAACGATATAATACGAAAAATAGGATTTTTCTTCTGCTTCCATTTTATTGGACTCCCCTCATGTAGACATAAGTGAAAATAAAAATCCAAACGACATCTAAAAAATGCCAAAACACCCCTAGACAGGAAAGCCGCCTTAAAGTGAAGGATGTCAGTCCTTTGAAAGCGACTTGCAACATCATGACAATCATCCAGAAAAGACCCACACAAATGTGGGAGCCATGGGTCCCTACCAGGGTGTAAAAAGCAGAGAGAAATCCGCTTCTTTTCCAGCTGGCTCCCCTGTCGTTAAAATCGATAAATTCCAAAACTTCCATTACGACAAAGGAAATACCGAGTAAAAAGGTAATGAAATACCAGAAAAGCACTTTATTTTTGTTATTTTGGCGTGCAGCAATTCCTGCAAGTCCACAACTAAAACTGCTCCCTAAAAGAATGAGAGTTTCTGCAAGCGCATAAGGAGGAGAAAAAAGCTCATGCGAGGTAGGTCCGCTAAAAACACTATTTTGAAGAACAATATAGGTCGCAAAAAGAGTTCCAAATAGAATGCAGTCTGTCATGATATACGTCCAAAAACCGACATTGATCATCGACGCAGAGTCGTGTGGATCCCCATTCCAAACAAGAGATTCTTCTGTCATGTAGGATTCTCCATTTTTTCCAGTTCTTGTGCCGTGATCACATATTCAATATCATCATTCGAAAGACGAATGACTAAAGCTGCAACAATTCCGATCAATGAAACCAACGCCAGCCACATCATATACCAGACAAGTGCAAACCCTAAAACCATACTTAACCCCCCTATGATAAGCCCCGCAGGGGTATCTTTAGGGATATGAATATCTTGGTAGTGAAGAGCTTTTTTAAGATCGGAATGTTTTTGAACCCAAAAAGAGTCGCGTACATGTCCATCTGGAAGAATGGCAAAGTTATAAAGCGGAGGGGGCGACTTTGTAGCCCACTCAAGCGTTCTTCCATTCCAAGGGTCCCCCGTTGTATCCCGAGTTTGGTTCCGCTCTTTAATGCTGACAATCAGCTGAATCAATTGAGTAATAAAACCGCAAAAGATACTGACAAATCCCAGGGCCGCCAAAATGAAAAGGGGCTGCCAGCCCATAGATGAATCATAGTGATCAAGACGGCGTGTTGCTCCCATCAGTCCTAGAATATAAAGTGGCATAAAGGCGAGCAAGAAACCGATGATCCAAAACCAAAAAGCTACTTTTCCGAGCTCTTCATTCAATTTAAATCCGATGATCTTAGGAAACCAGTAGGCAAAACCGGAGAAATAGGCAAAAAGCACCCCTCCGATCACCATCGAGTGAAAATGTGCAATAAGAAAGAGACTATTATGCACCTGAAAGTCCACCGGCGCAATCGACATTAAAACACCCGTCATTCCCCCTGTGGAAAAGGTCACCAGAAATCCCATAAACCAAAGCATAGGTGTAGTGAATTTAATACGTCCCCTAAACATTGTAAAAAGCCAATTAAAGATCTTTACTCCAGTAGGAACAGCAATCACCATAGTCATAATCCCAAAGAATGCATTGATATTGGCGCTAGCACCCATCGTAAAGAAGTGGTGGAGCCATACGATAAATGACAAGAAAGTGATCGCAATGATAGCCCAGACCATGGAAACATATCCAAAAAGGTATTTATGGGAGAAAGTAGCGACAATTTCTGAATAAATTCCAAAGGCTGGCAACACAAGAATATAAACTTCGGGGTGACCCCATGCCCAAATCAGGTTGATATACATCATTGGATTCCCCCCAAAGCCTGCCGTAAAAAAGTGCATCCCGAGGTATCGGTCCAGCGACAACATCCCAATGGTCGCAGTTAATATAGGAAAAGCAAAAATAATCAAAACCAACGTTCCTAAGCAGCTCCACACAAAGATCGGCATTTTCATGAGGGTCATACCAGGACAGCGCATTTTAAAAATAGTTACGAGAAAGTTAATCCCGGAAATTAAACTTCCAATTCCTGCAATTTGAACACTCCAAATCCAATAATCGACTCCTTCACCCGGGTTATATTCGATTCCGGATAAAGGCGGATAGGCCACCCAGCCGGTAGCTGAAAAGTTCCCGATTAAAAGAGATGTCATCATAAAGGAGGCACCTGAGGCATAAAGCCAAAACCCTACTGAGTTCAGAAAGGGAAAGGCTACATCCCGTGCTCCAATTTGGAGCGGCAGAACTAAGTTCATGATTCCGAAGACAAATCCCATCCCTACGAAAAAGATCATCGTTGTGCCATGCGCTGTGAAGATTTGCTGGAAATGATTCGAGGTTAAATACCCCTCGGAAGAGCCCACAGAAAAGACTTGCTGAGCCCGCATCAGCCCCGCGTCAACCAAACCCTTAAAGAGCATGATCATGGTAACCACCATGTACATCACGCCGATTTTTTTAGGATCTAAAGAAGTAAGATATTCTCTATAGAGCCACTTCCAACGCTTATAATAAAATAAAAACGCAATCGTAAGGATAGTGGCCACTAGGGCCATTAGATTAGCCCCCGTGACAATCGGATCGTGTTTAAAGGCCTCCAGTGTAAGTCTTCCAAAAATATCCATTTTATTTTTCCATAGGCATCATATATTTCATAAGAATACGATCAAAAAGATCATTTACCTGTAATAAATAAGAGGTTGTAGGGTGATTCTCACTCGGCTGGGCTAGAAAAGCGTAGGTAGCTTCGTTGAGTACTTCTGATGATTGTTGCGTCTTTTTCACCCACTCTTCAAATTCATCTTGAGAACACGCCTTGGCCTTAAATATCATCCCTGCAAACCCTGTCCCACTTAAATTGGCTGAGGATCCTGTGAAAACCCCTTCTTGACGAGCAATCAAATGGAGTTTTGAGCGCATCGCCGGCATCGCGTAAATCTGCCCCCCTAACTGAGGAATCCAAAATGAATTCATAGGAGCATCGGAGGTAATCTCAAAATTTAAAGGGGTATCCTTTGGAAATTGAAGATAGCTCACCGAAGCAATATGATGATCTGGATAGATAAAGAGCCATTTCCACTGTAGAGCAACGACTTGAATACGAATAGGCCGCACCGACGACGCAAGGGGCTTAAAAGGACTCAAATCATAACAACTCTTCCAAGTCAGCACAGATAAAACAGCAATAATGATAAAAGGGATAGACCACCAAGCAAATTCGGCCCAATTATTATTTTCCCAGTTGGGGTCATATTTAGCTCGCTTGTTGCCTGCGCGATACCTCCAAGCAATCAAAATGCTAAAAATGAAAACAGGAATAATCACAATCAACATCAGAAGGGTAGAAATAATGAGTAAATCCCGTTCCTTGGCCGCAACCTCCCCCATCGGAGCCAAAACCGCAACTGTTCCGATTTCAAAATAAAGGTAGCCTAAAACAGCCAGTGTAAAGAAAATAAAAGCTATTAAAAATATTTTAGTTTTCTTACCCATCTTTTTCAGGCTTTTACACAAAGTCTGAATGGATGTCCAGCGGATTATGATTTGAGCTATTTCTCAATGGATCGTTTTCCATAGGAAAAATGCTCGCCCTTAATAAGTTTTTTCAATCGGGACCTTTAGAGGAGATGGATTCAAACAGCCCACAATGTTTAAAAGAATGTAAGACTGTTTTAAGACCTTTTCTCCAGGGAGCTGTCGGCTTAGACTTCTCTCCAATCAGTAAAAGTTCCGTGCCTTCATAATTCAGAAATTCGCTGGACTCCAGAGGTTTAAACTTCCGAGTTTTAAATTTTTTTTCCAGAAATTGCGGATACGCTGCTCTTTTCTCTGAGGAAAGTCCTTCATTAGAAGGAGACTCTGGATTTTTGACTTGGACCAAGAAAATCCCATCTTGCTCTATTTTAAGCTCCGAATAAAGAGGGTCATAATCTTTTTGTTCTTCTAAATGGAATGCAAAGTGGGTAGTTTTTCCCATTTTCAAAAACAAATATTTCCCCTCAGCAATGGGACAAGCAGCTGCAAGAGTCCGATGACCTTTCGTTTTAGTCATATAGTGTTGTTCCTCTAAAAGATCGGTAAGTTTATCAGGATTTTTTGCCACTTTGGAGACAAAAGCAAACTCAACGTGATGAACATCAGCCGTTGGGAGCTGCTTTTTTCCAATAATGATAGCACGATAAAATTGATTCGATGAATCATGTAAAATGAAGAAAAATTTATTGATATCTGCTTTACTTTTAGCCATCGTATGATGAAGCTTGGGTCGATAAAAAAAGTAAATATCTCCTTTTTCTAAAATGTTGTATTCATTTTTCATGAGATACCCCCCTTATTTTTTAATCTTTCTTTTTAAATCGCTTTGTACCTTTCGAATCCCGGCAATCTCTTGTAAAAGCTCATTGTCCGTTCGAGGGATGGAAAAATCTTGTCTTTGAGGGCGTGATTGCTTGGCAAGAAAAGAGCCTCTCTTTACATTAGGATGATTGAAGCGCTTATTAGGGCCCCGATGAGCTGACGCACTTTTAGCAGGTTGAAGAAGAACTTCTTTTAAATGACTTTGGGCAACGCTTCGATGCTTATCCAAAGGATTCTTTTTCTTTCGATTCACCATTATCCCCTCCCCTTTATCGTTTAATTAAAAATCAATTCTAACAAACATTAATTATGAATTATGGAATCTTCATTTATATATTCATATAAAAAAAGGTCATAAAAGAACGGCCCTAGCCAATTCCCCTAGCCACCAATCATGGGGGATTTCGAATAGATGATGGCTCATTTTTCTGAAGTCTTTTGTTACACTTCCTCAACGGCTTTATTCAAATCATCCTCACAGTCCAACCCGTTCAGGGCCACCCGAGTTTGCAAGCAATCTCTAAAATTCTTCACAACAAATCATCCGTTTTTTCAAGCAAAGCAGATTTCGAAAGATCCCTAATACAAATATTGTGCAAAGTGCTTATAATTAGGAAAAGAGAAAGAGGATATATGCATTATTTGTTTAGATTTTTTCAGTGGCTCTGTAAATTCAATTTTGGAAATTTCGAAAAAGAAGAATTTAAAAAATTTCTCCGAATGGGTCTTATTTTTGCCCTTATCATCGGCGTCTATTGGACCCTCCGGCCCTTAAAGGATGCGGTTTTTATCCAGCTCGTCGACAAACTTCATCTTCCATTTGCTAAAACCGTTTCGGTGATTGCACTCCTGCCTCTTGTGATGTTCTACACGAAGCTCTTAGAAAAGAATTCTAGAGAGAGAATGTTAAAAATTCTCCCCGCCTTCTATGGAATCACAGTTCTAATCTTCAGTGTTTTCATGTATTTTGCTCAAGCACCGCAGGAGGTGATTGAAGCCCGTTCGACAATCGCTTTTCTTGCTACACGAGGTCTCGGATATTTATGGTATCTCTTTGTTGAAAGCTTTGGCTCTCTTGTCGTTGCTCTATTCTGGGCATTTTCTGCAGACACTACCGACCCTACTTCGGCCAAACGCGGCTTTCCGCTTGTTGTTGCAATTGGTCAAATGGGAGGGATCCTTTTGCCTTTCACTGTAGGAGGACTTCCCCACCGTTTAGGTCTTTCGACTGATACCCTTTCGATTGTCTGTCTTGGGATACTCATTTTGTTGATTATTCCCGTGGTGCAATACTTTCTCCGAGCCACCCCTCGTCATCTCCTAAAGTCTTTTGAAGGCACGAATGAGAAAAAAGAAGAAAGTAAACAAGAGCCGGGTTTCTTAGAAGGTCTTAAACTGATGATCAAACATAAATATCTGCTAGGCATCTTTGCCTCCAATTTCATTTATGAAGTCGTCGTAACCATTTTCGATTTCAATTTCAAAGTAGCAGCAGGCGAGCACTTCACAGGAGTGGCGCTCAGTCACTACCTAAGCCTATATGGCTCGAGTGTCAATATCGTTTCCCTCTTGTGCCTTTTATTAGGTATTAGTAATGTCACTCGCTTTTTAGGTGTAGGAGTAGCACTTGCAGCTATGCCTATAATTGTCGGCTTTGCCCTGTTTGGGTTTCTGACACTTAACAGCCTCTCCTTTTTATTTTATCTCATGGTCGGCTCGAAAGCAATTAACTATGCTTTAAATGGCCCAGCCTTGAAACAGCTGTATATTCCCACAACGCCCGATGTACGCTTTAAAGCCCAAGCTTGGATTGAAACCTTTGGCTCCCGTGCCTCCAAAGAGGCAGGGTCGCTCTTCAATATGCTGCTTGCTCCTCTTCAAAAAGCATTTGGAAATGTTATAGGAAGAGGTCAATATTTGATGTTGAGCGGATGCTTTGGATTCCCACTCTTAGCCTTCTGGTTTATAACAGCGATTTTCTTGGGTAGAACTTTCAAGAAGGCGATTCAAGAGAAGAAAGTGGTTTGCTAAAAGCACCTTTATAAACTTCTTCGAAGTGACTGTAGAGCTCAGGAGATAGGTTTTGTAACCATGCTTTAAAATCGGAGGAAATTTGAGGCGCTCGGACAGCTCCATGATGCAGCCGTCCAATATCAATTTCAATAGCTTGTGTGTTAAGAAAAGCATAGTTTTTGCTGAAATTTGGATCCCGATCAGCTACTCCCTTCTTACATCGCTTTTTCAAAAGATGCACAAGAGATGTCAAAGATGCTTGAGCTGCCGAGACATTCCCTTCTTTGACATATCGCTCGAGGGTTGAATAGACACTATCTCCCTTTTTTTGCAGAATAAATGCATACTCTCCTAAAGAGACTTCGTGAGGCTTCTTGTTTGCATCGATCAATGTGGCAGTGAAAGGAAGAGGTGTTTTATCCAGATGAACGAGAATAAGGCCTGTCTCCTCCCGAAGCTCATTAAAGGCGATTTGATAACTTGTAAAATCTTTTACACAGCTATTTCGTTTTGCCATTATCTTCTTTGTTGTATAAGGTAGGGGAGGAAAAAGTCGCATCCAAAAAGGGACGTGAAATCTTTTTTTCTTAAGAAACTTTAGGACCGAATGGCCATCCTCGCTGAAGAAAACATAGGCTTGAGCACCACAACCCATATAAGTAAACGGCTGGGATAAAATAGTTTGAATGTGCTTCTCCTCCTGCGAGGTAATAGAATCAAGGGCCCATTTTTTATCCGAAACACGAGCCACCTGAGAAAATGAAAATGCGGAATTCTGTATCCCAAAATCAGACATCCACAAAAGAAGGGAGACGAGTACCATAACCATTAAGATAATTGTTTTTTTTTGCATAGAAAATTAGTGTAACAGAAAAATGAATGACCGAATATTTAAATTATTTCCAGATCAAAAATTTTTTACTATTCCTGAACTTGAAAAGAGACTTCAATACAGACACCTTTATTCTAACCTATTTGAAACATCTTCTGATAAGGAAAAAGTGAAACAGAAAGGCCTAGAGCAAGTAAAAAAAGGGCTTATTGCCCCTTATGCTCTAGAATGGGGCGCTACATTTAAGACGGAAATTTTAAAGGCTTTTATTCCGAATGTTTCCATTCGCTGGATCCACCCTTCGGTGGGTTATGGGCTTTTTGCTGAAGAGACTATCGAAAAAGATCAATACGTCGGAGAATATACAGGTATTATCCGCAGGAATAATCGGAGGTATTTTGAACCGCTCAATGGATATTGTTATGAATATCCTATCCAAGATGAGATAGGCCGCAGTTATGTTATTGATGCAACAGCTGGATGTCTTACCCGCTTCATCAATCACAGCACATCCCCTAATTTAAAACCTTATCATGTTTACAAAGATGGCTTTTATCATTTGATTTTTTTGGCTTTAAAAGGAATTGAGGTGGGCGCCCAACTCTTGTATGATTATGGAGAAAGCTATTGGTATCTCCGTGAAAGTCCCGCCAGCCTTTCATAAAATTCCACTCTTTGAGCGACCCTGCAGGGGAAAGCGTATTAGACCGATTCCCGTTCGGATTGAGCGGTAAAATTTTGTCCACATTTGAAAATTTCATCTAAATAGCTTGAGACCGTTGTATAACTTGCGCTGATCAGATAAAATAGTTTTTCTTTATTGAGGGGGGAAATATGGCACACAAAACTTCCGGGTAAATCGGATTCGCTGATGCATGGCTCGGAAACAATCCAAAACTCAATCAACGGTTAGATAGGCTCAATAGCCTGTTAGACTGGACTCCCTTCGAGAAATTACTCGGTGTCATTTATGCATCCGCAGAGGGACGGCCTAGCCATCCCGTTCTCTTGCTGTTCAAAGCGCTGCTCTTGCAGACCTAGTATACTTTGTCTGACTATGCACTTGAGGAAGCGCTCGATGATCGCCTTTCCTTCCGTCGTGTTGCAGGATTAAGTGCTTCCGAAAAATCATGTCCTAAACAGGACTTCATCTGACAGACACTTTTCATCCAACAATTGTAGCACTTGTCGGTTGAACTTTGTCTAACATCTTTGCTTGCGCTAGATGTTTTGACTCTGTAAACGTCACCAGAGGAGTCTTGCCAAAACAATACTTCCCAATATGGGTTCTCTGAAAGTTATATTCTTCAAACCAAATGTCTAAATCTGCTTGTAGTTCATCGATATTATGATAAATCTTTCTTCTGCAAGCAAGAGAATAAAAATTCATTCTGTATCATCTGATGGAGCCTTTCGCAAATGGTCTGAGGATGCTTTGCTTTCGTTCTGGTATGATCAATGTCTTCCACGGCTAGATAAACCTCATATTCATGCCGATCATAAGCTCCACAATATTCAGTCCCTCAATCTGTCCATAGGGCAATCAGATAAAGAGATTTCTGGTTTTAAGCCTCTTGTGTCTCTAGTTGGTTCGGGGATTTCGTTAAAAATCGAGCGTGTTTTTGCCAACATGCCTTTAGCAGAAAGCTGTTCTCCTCCGATGCGTGCGAAAAAATTCTTATTTCATCTGTTGTGCAATCATGAAGATCACGGGCCTACTTTGTTAACAGTGCCATAGCAAGCTCCGTCCAACTAATTCAAAAAACTTCATTGCGAGGTCTAGGAATGTAGGATAAAACTCCAATATGAGATAATTTATCAGATTCTTTATCAAATGCGGAAGGAGCGTCTACTGTGAAGCACATGTCTATCGAACATCCCTGGTTTCAATTGAAGAAAATGTGTTGTTTTTTACTTACGCTTCCTTCCCTTATAAGAGGAGAGGGAATGACAATGACTGATCCACTGTGCTTACAAGCCCGGCATCTGGAGTCCAAGGGGATTGGATATAATGTGGGATATACGACTCTCGGAATTTTCTATGCCTCCACGGAAGGATGGAATCATCGCTGGCTGCCTTTCCTGGATGTTCAGGGGCATGTGTTCAATAACGGTCGGGCTGCGATGAATGCGGGGGTGGGTCTTCGACATAGGGGTTCAAGGGAGTGGGGTGTCTATGGTTATTATGACTATCGCAACACATTGCGGGGACATTACAATCAAGTCTCTCTAGGGTTAGAGTCTTTGGGGTCTGTATGGGACTTTCGTTTGAATGGATACCATCCTTTTGGAAGAAAAGTACATTTTTTTCATTCCCACAAAGAGTTTGCTCTACAAGGGATAAATGGGGAAGCAGGATTCCATGTGCATCCATTTAAAAAAGCGCCTTTGTATGTGGCGACAGGAACTTACTACTTGGTAGGCGAAGGGAAAGGGGCTGGTAAGAGTTCACGGAAGAGCGTGTGGGGAGGACAAGTGAGAGGAAGTATAGAAATAGCGCGCTACTTTCGCTTAGAGTTGATCATTTCATATGATCCTCTTTACCAGTGGATTGGACAGGGGCAATGGGGTTTTTACTATCTTTTTGGAGGCAAGAAAGAAGGGGAGCTGCCTTCGGACTCCACTTTTCAGAGAGTAGGCCGTTTTGAGATCATTCCTGTGGCTCGACGGCGCGTATAAAAGAGGCCATCTGATTGGCGATCACCGTTTTGCCATGCGGTCCATGCCAATGCAAGATGAGAGCCTGAGGATCGTCGCCTTTGCGGCGACTCCAGTTGTAAATCAGGGGCAGTTCTGCAATCGCGAGGTTTTGATCAAAGATGAGATGTGAGAGAATGTCTTGATCTCCTGCAAACAAATGGTTGGAAGTCAGCGATGCTTCAGCCCATGTTTCGATGATAGAAATGCCCCGTTTAAAAACAATCACCCCTGAATTATATCCGCCAGCAGGGTCATGGATTTCATGAGAAAGAGCAATCCCTGAAGGGTGATCGGCATACGCAAACAGAGGTGCAAGCGAACCCCGTATTTCGCAGTCAAGATCGATCCAGAGGGTCTTTTGATAGGGGGTTAGGAGGCATGCCAGCGGTTTTTTGAACCAACCACAGCGCTTGGCCCAAAACTCTTTCCCATTCGTCTCTTCCCATGCTCTCCTGAGGGAAGGGTCTATCTCTTGCTTATCTACCACGAAAATATCGACCACTGCAAGTCGTCTGACATCTCCTCTTTGTTGGCACCAAGCTTTTGCTTCATCCGACATTCCAAAGTCAATAAAAGTGATAGGATAGCAGTTCGTTTTTTCGTAATGATGCCACCACCACGGAAGAATCCACTCTTGGGACTGATCGCTTCCAATGAGGACGCCTTCCCCCAGAGGAGCGCTCTCTTCATTCCATGTTAGATCAAAGCAGTAGGGCTTATCGTTTTTTATTTTTTTCTGATTTTTCTTCACGTCCGAGCACAAAAATCAAAATCCCCGCTCCCATTAATACCAATCCACTTAACTGAAGCTGATCTGCAAGCTTGGAGTAGTAGGCGATATCTGCTTTGCCCGCCTCAATTTTTTTCTGGGCTCCTTGCAGGCTTTCTTGGGTGAGCTGTTTGGCAGTGGGGCTTAAGGAAAAGAGACTGTTTGCTTGATTCACTGTTTTTTCTGCTTTTCTCACTTTGAGGGTTCCCTCAGCGACTTTCTTCTTGATGTCATAAGAAACAAATAACATCCCTATGCCAAGGAGAAAAATAATAATTGCAATAATCTTTTTAATTTTCATGTTACTCCTGCATGTTCCTTGTGCGTCCCTCTAAGGGTGATTTAATTATTTTATTGACATAGTAGGGAAAATTTGTAAAGGCAGAAGTGCAAACGGCTGCCCCGAGGGAGGACATTTAATTTAATGCTTTGTTTCCTACAGATATGGTATCTTCTTTGAAAGCTTAATGAAGACCTGTTAGTATTGACGAGCAAACCTAGGAAAACATGTTATTTAAAGAACTCATTGAAGACGAAAGAATTCTCCAAACTCTTGAAAATTTAGGGTATGAACAAGCCACCCCTATCCAAAGCCAGGCTATTCCTCAAATTTTAAAGGGGGGGGACTTGCGCGCTTCCTCTCAAACAGGAACAGGTAAGACGGCTGCTTTTCTCCTTCCTACCCTCATCAAACTTGCGCAATCGAAGGAGCGAAAAGGCCCCAAAGTGGTCATCCTGGTGCCCACCCGCGAGCTTGCAATTCAAGTAGCGGCAGAGGCTGTTAAACTGGGGAAAGCCCTAAATCTTATGACAGTGACGCTCTATGGGGGAGTTCCCTATGCACGACAAATCCGAGACCTTGCAAGACCGCATGATCTGTTGATTGCAACGCCTGGTCGTCTCATGGACCTCATGGGGAAAAAAAAGGTCCATTTCCAAAATGTTGAAACTTTTATTCTGGATGAAGCGGATCGGATGCTCGACATGGGCTTTATTGGGCCTGTGGAAGAGATTGCAGCTAAACTTCCTAGGCATAAACAGACTCTCATGTTTACAGCCACATTTGGAAAAAATGTCAGAAAGCTTTCCGAAAAATTGCTTAAAGAACCTTTTGAGATTTCAACCGACCAAACCGAAAATAGACTTGCGAACATTGAACAACACTTTCTGCGCACCGATAGCTTATCTGAAAAACATAAGTGCTTAGAGAAGATTCTAACTGAATCCAAGATTCATCAGGCAATTATTTTTTCTTCAACCAAGAAACAAACACGTCAAATTGCCAACGATCTGCGCGAAAGGGGGTTAGCTGTAGGCTCGCTGCATGGAGATTTAAACCAAAGGCAACGAACAAGAACGATTACTCAATTCCGCGAAGGGAAAATTAAGTATCTCGTCGCCACAGATGTCGCAGGCCGTGGAATTGATGTGCTTAACATCAGTCATGTCATCAATTTTGATATCCCCAACACTCTCGATGATTATATCCACCGTATTGGGAGAACTGGGAGAGCCGGCAATAAAGGGATTGCCTTTTCTTTTTTTTCCAGTCGAGATCAGGGCATTCGACGCGAAATTGAACATTTTTCCGGTATTAAAGTTCCAGGCGAAGATAAGCCGATCTCATTTCAAAGAAAAAATAAAGGTAGTTTTCGAAGAGACTCTTATAATAAATTCCAGAGAAGAAGATCTAAAAGGTAGAGAGGAATGAAATCTATTCCCTTAAACATTTTGTTATGGTTAGGGGTCTGTTTGTGTCTGTGGGGTCATCAAGATCATGCCACTATTTCTGCCTATGCTATCAATTGCAAGAATGGAGAAGTGGTTTTTAATGAGAATGGAGAAAAAAGTCTACTGCCAGCGTCGTGTTTGAAAGTTGTTACAACAGGGGCTGCGCTTCATTTGTTAGGTCCGAACTATCGTTTTCAAACTGATTTGGAAATGGAGGGAGAGATTCAGGAAGGGGTTTTAAAAGGGAATGTGATCCTCCGAGGAGGAGGAGATCCTTGTTTAGGATCAGGTCGCCTGGCAGACTCTTTAGAAGCTGATCAACAAATTGAAGTGTGGGTAGGCTCTATTGAAGAAAAAGGAATTAAAGAGATTGAGGGAGAAGTGAGGGGAGATGCTTCTCGATGGGAGAAAGCTTTAGCTCCATCCGGTTGGCTGTGGGAGGATTTAGGCAATTATTATGGAGCTGGGGCTTGTGCCTTGACTTTTCACGAGAATATGTCAACGGTTACATTTAAACCGGGTCCTCAAGAGGGGGCTCCTGCTACCTTACTGTATGTGGTGCCGGCTTTAGCAAATTTTGTGATGCATAATGAGGTGACAACAGGTCCTGTGGGGTCAGGAGATCAAGCTTGTATTTTCGGGTTTGAATATTCTCCTGTCCAATATGTTCGAGGAACCGTTCCTGCAGGTGTGAATACATTCTCGATCAAAGGATTGATTCCAGATCCCGCCCAGCTTTGCAGCGAACTTCTCATACAAGCATTAGAGAAAAAAGGCATCAAAGTCCTTGGGAACGCTCCTCTTAAAAACCTCGGAATGCGGGTGATTCACACGACTTTTTCTCCTGAAGTACGCGAGATCGTTTATTGGACAAATCAAAAAAGCATTAATCTCTATGCAGAGCACCTTTTGAAGGCGATGGGTCAAGGCAAAACCTTGGAAGGTACCCAAGCAGTTCTCCGATTCTGGAAAGAACAGGGGATTGATATAAAAGGGATGAACATAGTAGATGGATCGGGACTTTCGAGAAAGAATTTTATGACAACACAGCAGCTAGCAGAGATCCTTGTGAAGATGAAAAAATCCCCCTATTTTATAGATTTTTACGCTTCACTACCTGAGCATAAAAATGGAGAGCGGGCAAAAACAGGATTTATGTCCTTTCATCGATGTCTTGCCGGGTATAAGGGGGATGTGGCTTTCGCGATTTTTATCAATTATGAACAAGACGCTCAAAACGCTAAGGAAAAAATCGACCAGATCGTGAGCAAGCTTTAAAAAGGTGAACTTTTCAGAGGGGTGTTCCTTGGATGAAAAAGAGATCAAAAAGTCCATCAAGGCGACTGAACTTTAGCTTAAGCAATAGGTCTATTTATGATCCGGCAAGAAAAATGGGATGAATTAAAACATAAAATGAATGAGTTGGGGATTCGGGAAGAGGATCTCGTGGAGAAATTTATCTTAGGCTCAGGACGAGGAGGGCAAAACCTTCAAAAAACTTCTTCCTGTGTTTATTTAAAACACCTTCCAACAGGTATCGAAATTAAGTGTCAAAAAGAAAGATCTCGAGAGATGAATCGGTATTTTGCCCGGAGAGATCTGTGCGAAAAGATAGAATCTCAAATTTTGAAAATCAAGACCGCAAAAATTCAGATAAGGGAAAAAAAGCGTAGGCAAAAACGAAAAAGATCAAAACGGGCACAGCAAAAAGTTCTCGAAAATAAAAAATATCGCGCAACTGTCAAAGAATTGCGAGGGAGAGTAGATCCGTGATGTGTCCTTGTTGTAGCGGTCTACCTTATGAGAAATGTTGCGCTCCTTATCATGCTGGAGCTGCCGCACCTACGCCTATTGCACTGATGCGTTCGCGCTATAGCGGCTATGCCCTCAAAAAGATCGATTATCTCATCGAGACGACCCACCCCAATCTTCGCCAAATAGGGGAAGATCGAGATGAAATTGCAAAATTTTCCAACGAGACAAGCTTTGAGGGTTTGGAGATCTTAGAAGTAGAAGGGCCCTATGTGACCTTTAGAGCTCACCTCTCCAGAGAAGGCAAAGATGTCTCTTTTACAGAAAAAAGCCGTTTTGAAAAAGTCGACGGAAAATGGAAATATCACTCCGGTTTTCTGCATAAAGGTGTCCTGGATAAAGAAGGTCCCTAACATCGATTGAACTTTAGCTTAAGCAAGCGATCTCATGAAGAAGAAAGCTATCGCCCATTTATTGTGCGCCTTAAAATCAACAAAGCAAAGAGGCAGAGAGCCAGGATCAAATTACTCACAATGAGGGGCCCCATGATGGCTTGATGGGGGTGATCGTTATAAATAAAATAGCGGTAGTGGCCCAGCGAGGTCATGAGGCTTAAAAGTCCATATCCAAAGGCTGTAGCGCTTCTCCATCCTCCTTCAAACCAATAGCTCAATATTCCCATCAACCCAAAGGCCAGGTAGGCTTCTCCGAGCTCTACTAAAAAAGGGCTGTTTTCCCATCCCACATAGGCCGATACAATATCGGAATGGTATATTTCTAAATTTCCGACTAAAATACCCTGCAGTCCTACGCCAATTGTTAAAAAATAAAATAGAAAACATTCAACTTTTGCAAAATGTGGAATATTTTTTTTCCAGATGCAGTGGACGGTTCCCATGATAAGGGGGAGGATAAGAAACAAAAACCGAATAGAGACTACTCCTTCAGGGATCTTAGAAGCTTCCATATTTTGAGTAGTAACTTATGATAGAATTTTTGTTCAAATTATAACTTTAAAAGTTGCATCCTATCAACTTTTTAAGTAGAATTTTTCTATGTTTAAAGTGCTTTTTTTAACCTTAATCTTTTTGATTCCTTTTCAGGTGCGGTATTATAAATGGTTAAAGCCTCTTTCTTTATCTTGGATAGATCCTACCTGGCAAATCCCTTCCTATTTTGAGCCGTATGCAGATTTTTATATTACGGACTTTTTACTTCTTGCTTTGGGTTTATGGGCTCTTTTTCAAAGAAAAATCGATTTAAAAGAGCAAAAATATTTGACTCTTTTTTTAGCCGCAGCGCTCCTTTCAATTATCTCCGGTAGTTATGGAACCTATCTACTCTCTTACTGGAGATGGGCTCATTGGATAGTGGGGGCCGTGCTCGTGTATGCTTTGGCGTCGTGGACTTTTTCTTTTAAAACGATGGCTCAAGTAGTGGTGGTAAGTGCTATCTTAGAGTGTGTAGTGGCGCTAGGGCAGTACGGGGCACAACATCACCTGGGACTAAAGTTCATAGGAGAGCCAACGGTTGTTTCAAAACATGTTGTTTCGCCTCATTTTATAATGCCCAAAAAAGCGGTGACCTCCATCGATTACCTTTTGAAAGAGCCCCAAGAAGCAAGTATGGAGGCAAGTATGATCTACCGGGCTACAGGTACGCTTCCCCATCCTAATGTTTTAGGAGGTTTTTTAGTTTTTTCTCTTTTAATGACGTGCTATCTTTTTGAGATCTCTGAAAGAAGAAAATGGATTAGTGCTGCTCTTATAGTCCAACTCATCACTCTTTTCACTACTTATTCTCGTTCAGCTCTTTTTGCGTTTGCAGGTGCTATTGTTCTCTGGCTTTTATTGCATCTTCTTCAGGAAAAGAGACTTTCGAAAGTGTGGATCCCCGTTTTGTCGGGGATAGCCGTATCGATCCTTTTATTTTATCCTCAACTTTTTCATCGAGGAGGCATGATTAATTACAATTCGGTTGCCGCCACGTCGGATGAAAGACGGGTGGAGATGCAGAATATCGCAGCCCTAATCATTCGGGATCATCCGTGGCTAGGGGTAGGATTTAATAATTATCTGCTTGCCTTTGATAAATATACCAAGGTGGGAGTTGTCGATTCAATTTCAGTGCATAATATTTATCTGCTGATTGCTGCCGAGACAGGTTTAATAGGAATCGCCTTTTTTCTGCTTTTTTGTGCCTTTATCGTCTATAAAGGATGGCAAGAACGAGTCTCCCCAGAAGGCCGCACATTGCTTGTGTTATTTCTTGCCTTTTTGGCAATTGGAATGGTCGACTATTATCCCATCTTGTTTCAGCAGGCGCGCTTGATCTTTTTTCTCACTGCTGGATTAATTACAGGGGGATCCTATCTAAACTTTCGATCGGTTAATTTTCTTTGGAGACATCTACCCAATCGCTGAGAGCAGGGTCGTCGTAAAGAGAAGCTTCAACCGGGGGAAGAGGGGTTTCAGGGGCATTTTTGGATGTAGCAGAAGGAATAGGAGCTTCATTCATATATTCTGAAGAGGGTTTAGTCAGATCATCCATAGAAAAGGAATGAGAGAAAGGATACTCATACAATCTTGTATACTCCCATGGGTTCATATAAAAGAAATTGCTCATCTTAGTTTTACCTGGGTTGGTGATGACAGGTTCATTCAGATGAATGTTAGTAATGGTAGGACTTTGACCAGGCGTTTGAGCAGGGATCTCCACATCCTTGATCTCTAAAGGAGCTCCTGAGCTGGCAAGCAGTTGTTGATCCTTCAGAATAATTCCTTCATTCATATGACGAGGAGATCCATCACCGGGATAAACATAAATGATATCGCCAGGTTGAGAATTGATTTCTGCTTCTTTCAGCGATGTAAAAGGCTTCTCAAAAGTTCCATTCCCATAAGAAGGGGCTGTGTTATTCACGAATAGAAAGCGGGTTATGGAAGTGCCATCGGAGCTTGTTAAAGGGTGCTTCGATTTTTTCTTGGATTGAATGGGAATGATTTCATTCCGAATGATAGGTCTTTTTTCCAAAGAGGGGGATCCATCTTTCATCGCTTTCCACGGACCAAGGGGAATATGAAGAGACAAATAGCCTTGAATGCGCGTCTTAAAAATAGCATCGCGGGTGACTAAGCCTCCTACTGTAAAATAGTCCCCCATTTCGATATCTAAGCGCGCTTTCCAGCCCCATACTTTGCCAAGAGGAATAGAATGGCTTTTATCCACAAAAAGATAGTAAGTTCCTGCGGCAAAATAAAAGGGGGCTGCAAGAGAGGTTCCCACTTCTCCTTCAACACAAGGAAGAGCTCCAGTAAATTTTCGTTTTATCAAAGCTTGGTACTGGGTGAATCCTTGGAATTTGTGTTGGCTAAAACGGCCTTTATTTCCCACAGGAAGATAACCATTCAGGCGCACATCTGCAGTGCGGCTCATCCACTCTAAACCGGCACCTATTTGGTTTGCAACGAAATGATCCGTATCGCGGACATCGTAATAAGCATTGGCCCCTATACGAGAGGAGTCTTCATTGAGGGAATATCTAAAACCTAATCCTCCATTTGCTGCAGCCTTGGCGTTATTAAAAAGATGACCTCTTAAATTGAACAGAAATTCCATTTTATCATGGGTAGAGGTTAAGTAATAGTCCAACGTGGAGTAACCTTGATTATACCCCACTCCTTGTGATTCCCGATGTTTGAAGGTTAGGGCAGAATGGGTGGCATTGGCGGTGGAAGTGAATAAGACAATGGCTGTTAAAAATAATGTTTTCATGCTTACATAGTTATCATGAATGGAAGAAAAATTCAAGATTTTTTCTTAGAAATCGTTTTTAGTATAGAATAGATAGAGGTGGAGCATGTGGGATCAGCTTGTTAAGTGGATCACTTATTTTGGAATGCCTGTTGTGGCGGCGTATCATTTGGTGCTAGGAAATGTCTTTATAGATACAGCAGCCCAAGATGCCACAGGTTTTGAAAAAGCCGGTAACATGGTTCTAACACCTGTGTATTATCTTTTGTGCGGTAAGATAGCCCTGCCCGAAAATGGAAACTACAGGCTCGTCCAGAGCTTTGATTACAACCAAGCATTGGTGCTTAAGAGCACCCTTTCTCTGATCACCCTGCCGGTTTCTGTTCCCCTTGGATACGTCCTTAAAGGAATAGGATATCTCTCCGAAACAACCCGCGAAAGGCATCATAAAATAGTGGAGGCTGCCAATTCAAGAGAAGTGCGTCCTAATATCGAACTCTATAAGAAATTGGGTATTCCTCTGTCTTCAACCTATGAAACCCTGGGCCCTCCTCAACATTTCCGAAGGCCTGGCGAAGAAAATAAACTGGCGTGCGAAAAAGCCCTTTTAAAAGAAATCGTACGGATTTTTGAGAGGCATCGAATCCTTTATTGGCTGGATTGTGGAACCTGTTTAGGTGCTTATCGTTATGGAGGAGCTATTCCCTGGGATAAAGATGTAGATATTGCGATTTTAATGCCTGATTTTCAAAATGCCTTCAATGCTTTAAAAGAACTGGATGCTGCGAAATACCAAGTGCAAGATTGGTCCCACCGTTGCCATCCGAAAACCTATCTTCGGGTTTATATCAAAGAAAATCGGAATCACATCGATGTCTACCATTATACGATTGACCCTGAAAACAAGACGTTAACGTATTTCGTCTCTTTTAGGGATAGTAATTTTATGACGACAGCGTGGAAAACATATGAAAGCCGTTTCACTAAACCGTCGGCTTATGAAACTATTTTTCCTCTACGAAAAGCTCAATTTGATGGAATTGAAGTGTGTGTTCCTAATAAAACGAAACTTTATCTTCAAGAACGGTATGGAGAAAACATCGGCCCTATCAAAATCTACAATGAAACCACCGGGGAATATGAAAAAGATCTCTCGCATCCGTACTGGAAGCGATCTTGTGTGTATTAAGCGTCGGATAAATCAATCAGATGATTAAATTCAGGTTCTTAATGTGGGCTTCTGCATATAAATGTGGAAGGTCATCCACTAGTATCCACAGAATTGTGTTCATCACCTTTTTTGGTGAGAGATCTTTCCTACCAAACTTGTTACTTGGTGGCTTAGGGAACAAAGGCCTGATCATCCTCGATTGTTCATGGTTAAGTCCTTGGAATCCTTGCATGTTTTACCTCATCTTCTTTATGAGGAAAACAGCATGACATAAGTAAAAATTTTAAGCTACTTTGCGGATAGGTTCATGGTTTGAGAGAAAAACAATAGCTTAGAATCAGATCCTATTCAATTTTTTCTTATAATGCGATTGCCTTGAATGATCAATAATTTTCTATACTTATATTCTTGTTTAATAAATGATATTTTTTTAATATGGAAGGAGGATACGATATATGATAAGAATAGACTCCACAGGTGCTAGAGGGCTTGGGTTAGGGGGGATTCAAAGAAGTCAGGAAGAAATAAAAAATCACGTTGCATGGCGTAGCGAGGTTACAGAAATTTCCGCTGAGACTCTTTTAAAAGGCGAACCGGTTTTTACTTATATTTTACGCCCTGGGGATAGGGAAGAGATATTTTTCATCTCATTCATGCATCCTGATAATACAATACACCACCAGCGTTTTGCAATCGAGCGTAATTCCCAAGGATGGTACTTTCAAAACTGTGTTAAGAATGGATGTGAAGAGAATATAGAAGCTCTTATTCCTATGATGATGCACTGTACTCGAAATATGTGTATACCTTTTCGTGAATAAGTGGATCAATCTTAGGTTGTAAAGGGAAACCCAAATCAATTTTTCTCCAGAAAATTATGTTTCTTTAAAGGAAGAGACTTGACTGGGAAGCCATTTTGATGCATCATAATAGGAATTAAGCCTTTGAGATTCTCTAAATAATCTACACGTCCATTTTTGTGTAACCACCCTGTTTTATTTGTTGTAGGATCTGTATAAAGACAAAAAAATCAATATCCATACTAATAATAGCTTAATTTACAAAAAATAATACGCAATAAAAATTTTTTTTGGCAAGTCCAAATTTGGAATTCTTGGAAGGAGCTATTTATTAAAAATAAAAATATATATTTCCTGCGATTGAAAAGAAAACCCTCGAGTTTCGACCTGCTACTGTAAACCAGGGTCCGAGCGCGGTGCTGAAATTTTCACTCCAGCTATACTCCAGACAAGGGGCTAGGCTAACTTGCTCAGAAGAGGGAAGTCCCACACCCGCTGCGTTGTCCTTCTTCCCCCTAAAAGAGGACTTGTTTTGGTGTACATATCTTATATCCATCCCAAGGGCCCAATATTTATTTAGACTGTATTCTATGGCGAAGTTAGTAATAGATCCTGATCCCGGGCAAACTTTTCCTCGTGTATTGTAAGCTCCTCCATATAGGCTATATCCATGAATAGAAACGGAGGAGGGCTGGAGATAGTAGATATTCAAGTTAATGTTGAAAGGATGGCTTGGGAAGGTATAAAAGGTCTTTGCCAACACAAGAATGAAATTGGTTACGTACGCTCCTTGCCCAAAAATATCGCTCCCTCCTTTACGAGAATTTAAACGATCATACTTACCTGTAGGAAAAACTTCCCCGAGAAGGAGCCTGCAATCGGGAACCCAGGTATTTTTCTGATCGCGCGAAAGTTGAAAACCTAGATAAAGGGCGGTATCTCCAAAAACCCAGGTATGGGTGTTCCCATACTGCTGATAGGCTTGGTTAATATCGAAGGAAATATCTATCCATTCATTTAAACCGGTCTCTAGAGTTAGAAGGGAACTGATGCTGTGGATAGGTTTTGCAGAGCGGGCATGCCAATGATCATTATATAGACCAGAAGAGCGAGAACAAAACACATAGGGCTGGACAGATAAATGGCCGGGATATGCATTCATCGCATAAAAGGCTAATTGAGTGCCGGCGTAAAGAGGGTCGGACTCCTCTGTCTGCTCAGCTTCAAGGATTCTAAAAAGGATTAGAAAAAGCAAACAAGTTTTCTTCAATTCTTTCACGTTTCTTACCTTATTTGTCCTAAACAGTACTGGATCTGACACTCACTACTTATCTGACAGCATTGTCTGTCAGTTGTATTTTATCTAACGCTTTCTCTTCTGCTAATTGCTTTGACTCTTTAAACGCCTGCAGGGGTGTCTTTCCATAACAGTACTTTCCACTATGCACCCTACTTTCATTGTACTCATGCATCCAATTGTCTAAATCCTCTTGCAATTCGTCAAGGTTTTTATAAACCTTTTTACGGAAGGCTAGTGAGTAAAACTCTATACTGCACCCTATTAAAGAAAAAGCTTGGTTTAGGAGATAATGAACCGAAAACCAAGGAGTTTTATGAAACAAAGAAAATGGGATCCAAAAGCTAAGGCCAAGATTGCCTTGGAAGGCATCAAAGGCCGGACTGTTGTAGAAATTTGCAATGAACATCAAATCTGTCAGTCTCAGTATTATCAATGGAGAGACCAGTTTTTATCCAATCTTGATAAGGTTTTTGACTTACCTCAAAACTCTTCTCGAGAGACAAGATTAGCCTCTGAAAATCAAAAGCTCCGTGCTTTGGTTGGAGAGTTGAAGCTGGAATTAAAAAAAACAGACGAGCTGTTTTCATGAGGCAATCGTCCTTAGAAACGAATCGATATTGAAGAGAATCGAGAGCCTCAAAACGGAGCATCCGTTTTGGGGCTACAGACGGATAGGGGCGCATCTGAATTTTATCGACAAAATGAGCGTTAATAAAAAGCGAGTGCTTC
>DAIDHO010000010.1 GCA_027459675.1 Parachlamydiales bacterium
GAATCCGATTTACCCGGAAGTTTTGTGTGCCATATTTCCCCCCTCAATAAAGAAAAACTATTTTATCTGATCAGCGCGAGTTATACAACGGTCTCAGGTTGCTCATGACGCTCGAATACATTCGGGAATACAGAACCAGAAAAAGCACAGTTGACAAGGGAAGATAAGAGAAACAATCAGCAGCTTTCCAGAGAGCGGGTGCTCAACGAAAACGTCATCAGTAGCTTAAAGCGTTTTAAGATTTTGTCCGATCTTTATCGGAATAGGCACAAAAGTTTCGCTCTTCGATTCAGCTTAATCGCAGGAATTTACAATTTGGAGTTGGCAAAATGAGTTTCGAAAAGAAGTCTATTGTTTTTTAACTCTACTTAACGAAGTAGTGATATTAGATCTCTGAGAAAAATAAAATTTGAAGGGAGCTGATGCAGTTAAATGTAAAATGGAGGCCTATAGAGGCGAAGAGGGAGCCTTGTCGTTCGTACGTATATCCTAGGAAGCACGCAAACATAAACAGAGAGGGGATAAGAGAAAAATTTCCCAGCCCCTGAGAAGCAGAAAAATGGAAACAAGCAAAAATAGCTGCCGTTAAGGTAATTGAACTTTTGCTAGATAAAAATTTCTTTAAATATTGCTGAAGTATTCCCCGGAAGAGAAATTCTTCGACAATAGGGGCAATCAAGACAATCGAAATGAGTGCAAGCACTAGTTGGGGTCCTGATTGCAGGTTCTCTTTCAGATACCGGACAGCGACTTGCTCGTATGATTTGAAGTTAAAAAAAGATTCTAGAAGAAAGTCGCCCATTTGACCGACGATGCTCGTCCAAGGGAAAGCGACAAGCCATACAAAAACTCCTACTATAAAATCTGTTGCTCTCGAAGTGGAGCTCTCGGGGTTTTTAAGGGTTATCGGGAGAGCTCTCCGTCCTTCAGTTCTCACATACAGAAAAAGAGTGACCACCATACAAACCACAATGACAAACTGAAGTGTCATCAATGCATTGAAAGAAGAGGGTGCTATCACTTTGATCAGAAAAATGGGAAGGATAAAGAGAAAGCCTAGATAAATCCCGAAGACAGATAAAAGATGGACAAGCTCCACCGGGGGTCTTGAATAGGAGGGGAGGTTAAAAAAGCCGAGCTTATAAGCAGCAGCATTGGTCAAAAAGGCAAAGCACCCCAGAAAAAAGATTTCTTGTAAAATCTCTTGCAACCTCTTCCTCTCTTAAGATTTGCAGTTGAGTAAGATATAGTCTTCTAAACGACTTGCTACTTCCTGACACAGTTTTTCATGGGCAAGTCCTAGAGGTGAGATTTCGAACATTTCATCTCCCCAAGGGACCTGACTGAATTGATTCCGGGTAAATTGCTGAGGAATATGATGGGATTGTTCCACAACCTCTTCCAAAACAACTTTTGGCTCTTCTCCACGTAGATCAAAGGCACGTACTCTCATCGAGATATTGAGCTCTGCAGGACTTTCTTCTGCAGGTGTATCGGAAAGTGTAAGAGGTAATTCCCCATGCTCAATAAGGTCAAAGAAAGCTACAAATTCGTTGTCAGGAAAGCCTTTTTTTACCCAGGAGATTTCTGCACTAAAGGGGTCTTGATTTTGATTAGAGGACTTACGGCTCAATGCATAGACTTGGTCTTCACTCAGAAGATAAAGCCGGTTATGATGAGCAAGTCGATGGCGGAGGGAGGTAGTGAGTTCTTGTGATACATTCCACGCAAGCTCGTGGCGAGAATTATCGATCACCGGGACAATCGCAACAATAGGACGGGTAGTGACAGGCTTTTCAATAAGTAAAGCTGTAGATTCCTTCTCATAGCGACACCCCCCTAGAAAAAATCCCAGACAGAGTAAAGGATAGAAGAGTGAATATGTCCAGCGCTGCATGTAACCTCCAGTTGCAAGGATTGATTTATACCCTGCTATCTTGCAAAAAAGCCTAAGATAGCAAAACTCACATTGTCTGACAATCGTCAAGGTCGTGCGCGGGAGTTTTTAGGAGGGGCGAAAAGGAAAGTTTTGAACCTCATTGCAATACAAATGAGACAGCATTGAGAATATATTTGCAATTATTTGGATAAATTGCGACACTTGCGGCTAAAAGGTGGGGGCTCCATAGGAGCGTTGAGCCACATCACAGAAGGAGTTCGAATGTCGTACGAAAATGCAAAGGCAAATCTAAAAGAATTTGGTAAAGAGCTTAACCTGGAGGGCTTGCAATTTGATGAAAATCATACTTGTATCCTTGGTATAGATAATACTTTTTCCTTGCATATCACTTATGAACCTCACTCAGATAGGCTCTATCTTTATTCTCCTATATTAGACGGCCTTCCAAAGGATTCTGCTATCCGCCTTAAACTCTACGAATCTCTCCTTGAAGGCTCTATGCTCGGAGGTCAGATGGCTGGCGGGGGCATTGGAGTTGCCGTTAATGAAGAATTGATTCTTATGCACTGTGTGATTGAGATGGGGATCGGTGCAGATCCTTCAGCTCTTCGGCGCTTCGCCCCTATATTTGTAGAGGCTGTAGAGCGTTGGAGAAAGCGGTCCAAGGACATCTCTGAAGGCCGTGAACCTCAAGATACAGGTCCTGTACGTCCCCCTGCACCCGGTGTAGGAGGTCCTATAGCTCCTGGCGGAGCTGGTAATCCTGGAAAGCCTGGCCAGCCCTTTATCAAGATTTAATTTCCCTCTCTTTTCGGGAGTTAGACCTTTGCAGGTAAGAAAAAAGGAGCGGGAATTCCTGATAGGCCAAAAATTCTCGTCAAAGCGACGAGCCTTTAGTTACGCAAGAGGTCTAAAATTGCTTTTACGGCCCCTTGAGTCAAGGGGCTATCTTGAAGTCTCTGAGTGATAAGTTTCACACTTGTCATAACGGTGGAATGGTCACGGGAAAATAGCTCACCAATTTTCATGTAAGGAATGTGAAGCTGGCTCCGGCAGAGGTACATAGCAATTTGACGAGGGGTGGCATGTTCTTGGGTTTGGGAGCGGCCCTGGAGGTCGGAAAGAGGAATATCAAAATGAGAGGCTACTGCTTGTAAAATAGCTTGTGGAGTGAGGAGTTTTCTCTGTTGTTCTTGGATAAGAGTTGAAAACCACTTGTGCAGAAGGGAGAGGGTGGGTGCCATTTCTTTGACTTTCACTTCTAAAATATCAGTAGCGCGATTGAGAAGAGCAATTGTGGAAAAAAAAGAGAGAGTCTCTTCGATCAAAAGCGGCTCTAGAGCGATTTTTTTGCGGGCCAGAAGGTGGACAAAATATTCGTTGAGTTCATTCTTAGAAAGAGGCTTGAAGGAGAGGACAAGTCCCCATTCAAAGCGGCTCGTCAGGCGTGGCTCTATCCCTTTGAGCTCGGAAGGAAGGGTCCTTCCTGCCAATAAGATTTGTTTTCCTGCAAGGTGAAGAGTATTGAAAGTATGAAAAAGCTCTTCCTGAGAAGCGGAGCGATCGGCAAGGGCTTCTACTGCATCTATCACGAGCGTGTCGTGTTTTCGATACAATTCTCGCAAGGCGGGCATTACTCCTGACCGAATAGCTGCCACGATATGTTGGGTAAATCGATCGGCATTGACATAGAAAACAGATCTGCCTTCTTTTTTCAGAAGATGACAAGCAGCCATCAGCAGATGTGTTTTTCCTACACCGGCAGGGCCCTGCAGATAAAGAGGATTAAAGCTTTTTTTAGTGACTGTTTCTTGGAGGAGATTCAAGTTAGGATTATTTGTCGTTCCTGGAAAGTAGGTTTCAAAGACGCAGTTAGAAAGAAGTGAGTTAGGAGTTAGATCAACAGGAGGCTTCCACTCTTTTTTAGGTGATACGGGGGCAGCTGGGGCTGCTAGTGTGAGATGGACTCGAATGGGTCTTCCACTCATTGAGCGGAACGAGTTCTTAATCAAAGGTCGGAGATATTGTTCAAACCAGTGGAGCTGGAAAGGATCTGCTGCTTCTAAGTAGAGGTTGCCTGCATCAAAATGAACGACTTTTAGAGTCCGCGCCCACCGCTGAATCGCATCCGTGCCGTGGGTCTTTTCCTGCTCATCTAAAAAACAGACCCATTCTTTCACGCACGTACACCTCTTTTTGTCATCCACCATTGTTGTAAGATAGCCAGGAGCATGGATGAGAGCCAGTAAATATTAAGGCCAGAAGGGAAATGGTAGAATAGGACGGTGAAAACAATGACCATGATATTTCCCATCATCCGTTGTTGTTTTTGTTGGTCCGTCATCGCCTTCTTATTGCGAGGTGTCACAGTACTGACACGTTGCTGCCAGAACATCACCACACCTAGGAGGATTGGAAGAAGGTGGAAAGAATTTCCAATAAACCAGAGGGGTGTGCTCCAGGAGAAAATGACATCGGGTGCTGTTAAGTTCGTAATCCATCCCGGGATAAAGGGCACTCCACGCAGCTCAAAGGTGGATTTTAGAAGATCAAACATTCCGATGAGGAAGGGCATCTGAATCAGAAGAGGAAAACATCCTCCCAGAGGATTGACGCCATGTTCCTTGTAAAGACTCATCATTTCCATTTGAGCTTTTTTCGGATCCTTTTTATACCGCTCTTGCAAAGCTGCGAGCTTAGGAGAGAGCTTTTGCATTTTGATAGTGGATTTGATCGACCATGCATTCAGCGGATACATCATGAGTCGAAGCACAATGGTTACAAGGATGATTGACAATCCCCACGAATGGAAGGTTGCATAGAAGATCCTCATCAGGAAAAATAAAAATTTGGCAAAAGGCTCCGAGATGAAGGCAAACCAACCGTGAAAGCTTTGAGTCCCTTTATAATCTTCTTTGAAGAGGGCATCATTAGCTTCTAAAATATTTGTTTCCAGCGGGCCTGCAAAGACGCGGAACGTATAAACACCTTCTTGATTATTTTTAAAAGGGTATCGAAGTTCGTAGCCGGGATAGCTTGCGGCAGGAAACCGCTGGTGCGCAGCATCGATATAGAATAGACGAGAAGGGGCTACAAGGCCCGAGATTTTAGAGGCGCTAAAACCAGGTCCCATTTCTGTTTGAGGGTCGATTAAAATAGTAAAAAAACCATTGGAGTTGGAGATCCACTCAGGACGTACACTTGTGACAATGTTGGTTTCTTTAGGAAGAGAAACTTGCTCGATAAATTCTTTATTACGCATGTCTTTAACACGGTATTTTAAAGCGGGCGTAGAGCTGCCGGAGACTATTTCGATTTCGGGAATCCCTGTCCCAAGGGTTAGTTCTGAAGGGTTTCCAGAGATCTCGACGGTATATTCAAAAGTATAAGGGGTTCTGAAGGCATTATCGGGAAGCTTATACGTTTTTTTTAGGCGCACGCCGGCGGTTGTTCCTTCCATCTCAATGAGATTTTTTTCGAGCCTTTTGAGACGGTAGGTGGTTTGGGCAGACTCTGGGTTGGAAGTAGCTGTAGCAAGGCCATAATAAGCAGGGGCGACTCCTCGTCTTAAAAGAGGATAGTAACTATCCAATTCTCCTTTTTTAAATGAACCCTGGTAAGTCTGGTAGGGGCCCCCAGGGAAATAATCGTATTCGGGGTACTCTTTTTGCAGCACTTCATCGACCCAAATTTTTCGAACAACGCTGTTAGGATTTTCAGGGCTTTTTAGAGGTAAATTAATTTCTGCAAGGGCTCCATTGAGAGAAGAAACTACCAGCTGTTGATATTCGTTTTCAATGACGTACAAATTCTCTTCGGGACCCGATGTGGGTGAGTCAACAAGAGGACGGAGTGGGGCAGCTACACTCTCGGTGGTGGTGGCCACCCCTTCAGGTGCAGGTTTGGGAGGAAAGAGGAAATGGTTGACGAAATAAAAAGTTGCCGTCATTAAAACTACGAAAATAATTGTCCTGCGATCCATAAATATATGTGTCCTATTGGAGTAAGATTATCACTTTTTCTGCAAAAGAGCGAGGAATTCCTGAAAGGAGGGGGAAAGTCGAACTCCTTCGAGCCATTCATCTTCCATCATTTCTTCCAAAGGGGGGAGGTTATGAGAGGCAAAAGACTTATGAAGATAGGCAACAGATTGGTCATAAGATCCCATTAAGGAATAAAGGCATGCAAGCTGATAATAAACGGTTTGGTTTCCAAGTCGTGCACATTGGATCAGCTTTTGTTCTGCTTCGCGGAAGCAGTTTTCTTCCATAGCCCTCTGAGTTGAAAGCTGAGCAAGGTGCATCCATGTCAGTCCCCAGTCGAAGAGAAGCATTTCGTTCTCTGGTTGGGATTGAGAGGCAAGTTTATAATGATGAAGAGAGCGGGATAGATAATCGGTATCTTCTAAAGCATCGCCGAGATGGCAATAAATCATTCCGATTCGATGGTGTAATTGGGGATACGCAGGATTTAGCATCAAGACATTGAGCATGGCATCGAGTGCCTTGTGGTGAAGGGTAGGATCATCTTTAAGCTCGCCTTGAAGATCGAGCGCTACTCCATAGTAGTAAAACCATTCAGGATGTTCAAATGCGGTCGATTTATAATTGTGCAAAAGATATTCTAAGTAATGGAGGGCTTGATCGACATGAGTCGCACTTCGTCCTGTTTCTGCCCACTGGGTGAGAAGAGCTGCCATCTCATAGTATAAGTAAGGATCATTTTTAATTTGATGTGCTTTAGAATAGAAATAGACTGCTTTTTCTAAGGCTGAGAAATCTTCTGTGTACTCATACACTTGAGCGTAGGTGGCTCCCATCCAAACCCAGCCCGAAAGGTGTGTTCGATCTATTGTCAAAGACCATTGAAATCGTTCAATGGCTTGGTAATAAAGATCCACATCTTGATAGTAGTGAGCAAGTGCATGGAGACATTTTCCATGCTGGTGGATCAGGAATATATCTTCTTTTTCATCCGCCGAACCTTCTACTTCTAAAGCTTCAAGAGCCTGATCGATTTTTTGCTCACCCTCGCGAAGCAATTCGATGCGGCCGGTCCACGCACCTAAGAAGGTGAGGGCTTCTGCCCAATATCCTAATAAATGGAGGTAAGCTTTAGACGGGGGGGGAGTCTCAGAACGATTTTGATTCCATTGATCGGGATCGAGACAAATCTTAAAATCTTCTAAATGAAGGCCCTTTGAAGGAGGAGCAAAAAAAGGTTGTGCTTGCTCACATTTTTCCACTGCTGCTTGAAGTTTGGGGATCTCTTTTTTGAGATGAGCTGATTCAATCATAAATTCAATTCTTTCCAACCACACTTCTGTCACTTCAGGCTTGAGCTGGCAAGCCGCTACAAAGCAATCGCAGGCTTGATTGTAATACTCATTTTCCTGAGTGAGATAGTAAAGTTTTTTAAGGCTTCGACCTAGTCCCATCCATCCCTCAAAGTTTTCAAGAGAGAAGGTAATCGCTTGCTTATAGCACAGGGTCGCTTTGAGGATAGGGCGTATATCTTGCATTCGATCCGAAAGGGTGGCATACGCTCTCCCAAAGTCGTTCCAGAATTCGTAGGGCATTTCAATAGAATGGCTGGAGCTTTTTTCAAAATAGAAAAGAGCTTTGGAAAGATCGTCCAGCTCGCCTGATCTTTCTGCAAGTTTCTGATAAAGGTGAGCGGCATCCCACTCAATCTCTGCTGCAAGCTCTTGGGAGGCTAGCTGCGCGGCATTTTCAATTTTATCTTTTGCATTGATGAGTTCTTCAACACGTCCTGTCAAGGCAGAAATGAGCATCAACGTGCTTGCCCAAGCATGCCAGGCCTCACATAAGTTAGGGTTTAAAGCGAGTGCCTGTTTAAATTTAGAAGCCCCCTTTTTTAAGGTGGCCACGCAATTTTGTTGAGATCCAAATTCGAAGAGAGCAAGCCCTTGTCGATAAAAAAGATCAGGAGAAGAGGGATTCAACTGAGCAGCTTGTTCCAAGAGATCAAGCCCATTTTGATCTCCTAACAGGAGGGCTTTTTCTCCTTCTTCCTGCAAAGCATTCGCATAGGCTCCCACGGCAGGAGGGAAAGAATAGGCATGTGAAAGTAAAGAAGATTTAAGAACCATAAAAGAGGATTATAGGCCAGCTGTGTATTTCTCACAATTAAACCAGAAAATTTATTTATAAGTTGCTGAGGATCAAAAAATTAAGGAAATCGAATTGCTTCAAGAAAAAGAATGTTAAACATTTCCTGAGAGAAAAGTTTCGCTCTGTCACTTGCAAGAAAGGCTTGGATGTTTTGCTGGTAGAGTTGGTAGGTTTTAGCGTCCATTTTACGGATGAAGTGCAAGACTTCCTCAAAACTTCCAAAGTCGCGTCGGTCTATAAAACACTCTTTAGGAATGTAATCGGTGATATTACTTGCCCCCCAATAAATAGGAATGGTACCGACCGCGAAGCAATCAAAAATTTTCTCCGTGATATAACCTTTGATATCTCGCATATTTTCATAGCAGATAGAGAACTTGTAGTTTTTTAAGATTTCTAGTTTGTCGCTGGGAGCTCCCTTGTAATGTCGGTAGGTGTCTTCCTCCCATCCATGCCCGTAAAATTCAAATTCGCCTTCAGGTTTATCTTGGAAATATTGGATGACAGAAGCGCGTGCACTATAAAGCTCTTTCGCATGTTTACTCTTTTTACGAGCAGAGATTTGGGTGAGCAGTTTTCTTTCTTCAAAAGAGGGAAGATCCGGTTTTTGGCTTTTAAGGACAGGGTAGTAAAATTTGAAAAATTTCTCATTGTCAACGAGGTCATCATCCCAAGTGTAGATCCGTTTAAAGTGGGATATAAAGCTTTTTTTATAAAGACTTTTTTGAACAACGGGGGGCTCCCACATGAATAAAAGAGTTTTTTTGTGAGGAAATTTCTTCAGGGTGTTTTCTTTCAAATAATGAGGCTTGTTCCATACGACGACATAGGAGAGCTGCAGGGAATCTTTTTCGTGGGATAGGTCGGTGACTTTCAGCGTTGTTTGTTTGAGTTTTAATGTATCTTTGACGACTTTAAAAGATCCATTTTCAATGAAGCCTTGATCATTGGGATCATTCGCCCAGTCATGAACTAGGTAGATTTGCTTAACCCTTTCTCGATATGTAGCTGTGAGGGGAGCTGTGAGCAGGAGAGGCACCCAAAGGACACCCCCTAAGAGTTTCAGATAGGACATAGGCTAAAAGTATGAAGGAAAAAGATTTATTTTTCTAACTAAAAATATTTTTTCAACTCCTACCTCTTTCTATTCTGTTAAGAAAAATTTAGCTCCTTTTTATAACTACACCTCTTGCTTCAGCTAAAAATTCTCCTAAAAGCGACGAATCTTTAGCTGAAGCAAGAGGTTATGATTTTCTCAGCAGGATACTAAGGTTTCAGCGAGTACAATGAGTTTTTTTCTATTCGGCTTGAGGGTGTTGATTTCAGGGAGCTGGAAGGCTCGAATGGGAATCTTAAATTTGGGCAAGACATCTTGAAGTTTTGTCTGGATAAAAGGAAGGAGCGAGGGATCTTGGAGAAAGACCGCAGGACGAGCGCCAAATTCCGTGTCTGGAAGGGGAATGACAATAGCCTCTTCTATGTTGCAAATCGCTTTAAGTGCGGCCTCCACTTCTTCAGGCTGGATATTTTCTCCTCCTGAGATAAACAGATTGTCTTTGCGGCCGGTGATTTCAAATCGATTCTCTTTCCAACCTCCTATATCCCCTGTTTCAAACCATCCTTCCGAATTAAGGGGGAGATAGAGGGAGTCGCCGTTTAAATAACCTTGGAATAAAGTGCCTCCTCGCACCCAAATTTCTCCCTCTTTTGAAAAAGTCATTTCTGCATAAGGATGAAGCGAATGATCGGTGACAATTTGAGAGCTCATTTCGGTCATTCCATACGTGGGAAAAATATTCCAGGGGGCCTGAAGAGAAGGAATGGGAGCACCTCCGAGAAGAATACACTCGAGGTAGGGAAGCTTGGGGCAGGTGTGTAGGAGTCTGTAGAGTTGTGTAGGAACAAGCGATAGGTGAGTGGCTCTGGACCAGTCGTGAGAAAGAAGAACTTTTGCTCTTTTCAAATAACATCGAAATAAAATCCCCAGCCCACCCACATGAAAAAGAGGGAGGACGAGACTCCAGCAGCTCTTTTCCTCGAGGGGAATTTTTAGAAAAGATCCTTCGGCGTTAAGGAGAAGATTTCTAAGCGTATGGCAGGCTATTTTAGGGTTCCCGGAAGATCCCGAGGTGAAGAGAAAGGTGGCCTCTTGATCAAGGTCCCAAGTGGTAGGAGTAGGAGACAAAGGAGTGGGCCACGAAGGCGTAAAAAGAGGAAGGGGAGGAGAGGGGATTTTAGGATTTAAAGGACAGGCAATCTTTCCTACTTTCCATGTGGCGAAAAGAGTGAGAATAGTCAAAGGAGAAAGAGGAGCAAAAAAGTTAATCCGGTTCGAGGGGTAAGCTGCGATCTGGGGGCACATTCCTTCGATATGGGCTTCAAAGGTATGGTAATTCCATTCAAATTCCTCTGTAATTAACATAAGGCCTGTGGAAAGTGAAGCTTCCCTTCTTTAATGAAAGCGCTATTTTGAACAAGGTCTTTCTCTAAGTGAAGAATAGTCCCTAAGCCGAGGACATGGGGATAGATTTGATGGCTTTGCGTGAGTGCTGCAATATGCTGAAGGCCAATACTACTCTCTAGTGAACTACTTAAAATCACTTTTTTTTGGGGGGGGGGAAGTCCTTGCACGCTGGGTTTCCACACTCGAAGAGAGGGAACCGATGGTGTTTCATCAGAGGCCTGTGTAAAACCCAAGACCTGACATCCTGCATCTTCTAAGAAGTCGATCTGTGCAGGAGAAAGGTGGGAGCAAAGTTTTTCAACATCGGCCCTGGTCCAGCAGTGATTGAAATCGATACGGAGCTGGAAAGGAAGAGCTTTAATCACCTCAAGAGCCTGGGTCCAATGCCAGTGTCCCACTTTTAATTTAGCGACGGTGCATCCGTAAGATTCGGCTGCTGTTTGGAGCACTTCTTCTGTTGTTCCATATAAAAAGAGGGCGCACGGAATCGATGAGACTGAGGGAGCTGAAAGGCCGTAAAGTCCAAACTCCACGGAGGGATAAAGAGAGCCCCTCCATCCTTTTTGCACCGCTTGGAGTTGTTCGAGGGCTTCTTCGAAGGTTTCAGTGCTACGACCGGGAAGAGGAGCTACTTCACTGAGGCGTCCTTCTTTCTCTAAAATAAAACCTTTTTTGTTAGGAAAGTGGCGGTGTTTTATTTCAAAAGGATGGATTTTAAAGAACATAAACCTCTTTAAAACAAAGGACTTGTCATCAGAAGTCCAAAAGAAATTAATAGGGCGACTAAAAGTCCGACCTGAGCTGTTTGAGAAAGTGTTGTATTTAGCTCGGATTGTTGTTTATAAAACCATACTTTTTTTAAGGGGACAAGTGCAGGAATTAGAGCGAAAATGGTAAGCCACCACCCAAAGAGTAGAGGGAGAAGACAGCTTAGAATCATTAAAACTGTATATTCGATTTGGGTGAATTGTTGACCAAATCGGACAGCCAGGGTTTTTTTATGAGCCCTTCGATCTTCTTCGATATCTCGAAGATTATTTACCACGAGAACGGCACTTGAAAGGAGTCCTGGAATAAATCCTAAAAGGATAGCTTCCCATGAGAAGGAGAGAGTTTGAAGATAGGTCGTTGCAGCAGTTGCAATCGGACCAAAGAACACAAAAACAAAGAATTCTCCAAGGCCTAAATAGGCAAAGGGTTTGGGTCCCCCTGTGTAAAGAATGCCAGAGGCTATGGAAAGGGTGGAGAGTAGAGTAAAAATGGGTCCTCCGCGTGCGGAGAGATAAATGCTAAGAAGGGCAACAGAAGAAAAAGAGAGAAAAGTTGCGAGCTTCATTTGAGAAAGAGAAATAAGCCCTGTTTGGGTCAGGCGGCGAGGTCCTTGTCGAGCCGCAGTATCTGCTCCTTTCAAGCAATCGTAATAATCATTGGCAAAGTTAGCTCCAATCTGGATACAAAGCGCGGTGACCATTGTCAGGATACAAGGAAGGAGTGAAAAGATGCCTTCATGAATTGCAATACTGGTTCCTATTATCACAGGCATCACACAAACAAGGAGCGTTTTAGGTCTGGAAGCTTCCAGCCATAGGTGAGTAGATTTTAGAGGTTGAGTAGCTTTCATGGTTTTCTCTTGAATTTTTTAAAGTTAGGTTTTCTTTTCTCTACAAAAGCATCGCGGCCTTCTTGACCTTCCTCTGTCATATAGAACAGCATCGTGGCATTGCCGGCCAGTTCCTGGAGACCTGTTTGCCCATCGCAATCGGCATTCAAAGCAGCTTTCAAACACCGAAGAGCCATCGGAGATAATTCGAGCATTTCTTGGCACCAAGCAAGGGTGGTTTTCTCGAGTTCTTCGTAAGGAACCACCACGTTGACAAGTCCCATCTCAAGCGCCTCTCGCGCTGAATATTTACGACAGAGAAACCAAATTTCGCGCGCTTTTTTCTGTCCTACAATGCGGGCTAAATAACTGGATCCGAATCCTCCGTCAAAAGAGCCCACACGGGGTCCGACTTGTCCAAAAACGGCATTATCGGCAGCGATGGTAAGATCGCATACGACATGAAGGACATGGCCTCCTCCGATGGCATATCCTGCCACCATTGCAACCACCGGCTTGGGGCAAGTCCGAATTTGCCTTTGAAAGTCTAGAACATTTAAACGTTCGGTTCCTTCGAGATCTTTATAGCCAGCGTTGCCGCGAATTTTTTGATCGCCGCCTGCGCAAAAGGCCTCACGACCTTCTCCTGTAATCACAATCACGCCAATAGTGGGATCTCTTTTCGCCTTTTCAAAAGCGTGCATCATCTCTTCAATTGTGAGAGGTCGAAAAGCATTTCGTACCTCTGGCCGGTTGATCGAGATTTTGGCGATTCCTGGCATTTTATGGTAAAGGATATCGGTATAGGTCCCACATAACTCCCACACCCCGTTTTCTGTCGTCATGTTCATCATAGTGTTGCTCCAAAATGTTCAATTAGTTCCTGAGATTTTTGGTCTATGGCTTCATGGTGGAGCACATTTTGCCTGCGATTAGATGTAAATTCCACCAGCAATGTTTTTTCTTCGCGCAGTGCTTTATGCAGCTCGTCAAAGTCGGAAAGACAGAGATAAGGTACATGAAACATCTCCGCTGCTTTGGCGAATTTCCATTCATGGGCTCCTGCGATGTAGTCTTCAAAAATATCGACCTGAGATGCAAGAGGAAGAAAAGAGAAGATTCCACCGCCGCTGTTGTTAATTACAATGAAGATAATCGGCACTTTACAATGACGGAGTTGGGCCCAGGAGTTGAGGTCATGTAATGCTGCCTGGTCGCCGAGCAGGGCCACTAGAGGCCGCTCAGTGGCTGCAGCAAGTCCAATGGCTGTTGCAATATTCCCATCAATGCCCGAAAGACCTCGTTGTCCAAAAATAGGACCTCGATGATGGCGCGGAAAAAAAAGGCGGTCGGCATCTCGGATAGGCATGCTATTGGAAAAATAAAGAGCATAATGAGAAGGAAGATGGTGGTGTAAATACCGGATGAGACCCGGCTCAGAAAAAGCATGAATGGCGCTATCGATATGCCCTTCAATAAGATGGCTGAGAGCTTTCCATTCGCTCAGCCATGAAATCTGAGAGTGGACAAGGGGAAGCAGCAGCTGACAAAAAAGAGAGGGGTCGGTGATCATCCGGTCCGTAACCTTATGGCTAGGATCATAGCGGAAAGGGTGATCGGCAACCATCAGGTAGGTGTGGGGTTTGCATTTTGCGATCCAAGCTAGGAGAGGTTTTGAAATGAGGCGGTCACCCAGATGCAAAATACAGTCCGGCTCAAAATCGGGAACTGTTTTTAAGAGGTCGAGATAGTAAGAGATAAGGTTTGGATGGGGGAGTTCCGAAGAGCGGAGTCCTGACATCAAATCCGCAATCACCGGCCAATCCAGCTTCTCTGCAAGACTAAAAATGGCTTCCTGTCGTTTGGAAGAAGGCATGGAACCTGCAATGATGATCCCCTTTTTAAAGGAACAGAGTTTATCAGCCCATTTTTTGACGGTGGCATTAGGAATGATGGGGTGGAAGGGTTCATAATGGGTCGAAGAGGGGGCTTGAAATTTTTCTCCTGAAAAGAAGGGTTCTCTAAATTGGCAATTTAAGTGAACCGGGCCTGGCGGTGGGATCTTTGATCGAAAGACGGCATGCGCAATCGTGGTCCCAAGCCACTCGTCTGAAAGTTGGGGTTCACAAGCAGGAATCTCGACGCGCCATCGGACATACGAACCAAACATTTTCACCTGATCGCATGTTTGATTTGCCATGCAATCTTGGAGCTCAGAAGGTCTATCGGCAGTCAATATAATCAGAGGGACGTGGTCATGAGAGGCTTCCATGACAGCAGGAAAAATATTGCCCGTGGCACTTCCGGAAGTGGTGATGAGGGCCACAGGTGATTGGGATCCCTTTGCATAGCCGTAGGCATGAAAAGCCATAGACCTTTCGTCAAAGTGAATCAATTTTTTAAGGCGGGACTCGCGGGCAGCGGCTGCTGCAAGCAAAGAAGACCGAGATCCTGGTGATAAGCAAACCTTTCTAACTCCTTGATTAACTAAATGCATCATGATTTGGGCGGCAAATCGATCATTCATATCAGACCTTCTATTTCTTATGATAACCATCTAATTACATGGGCAATTTTTCGATCAAGCTCTTCCCATTCTTTTGCAGGATCTGCTCCTTGCACAATTCCTGCTCCTGAAAAAAGGTGCAGATGGTTCTCGCTTACAACCATAGCCCGGATAGCAATAGCAAGATCTGTTTCTTTTTCGGAGACAAGGCCGATAGGCGCTCCATACCATCCTCGGTTAAAAGGTTCTACAGCACGCAGATAATTCATAGTGAGCTCTCGGGGAAATCCGCCCAGTGCAGGAGTGGGATGAAGTTGAGAAATAAGCATTTTATCAGAAATTTTTGCTTTGAGCATTCCTTCGAGCCTTTGATACAGATGGCGGAGGGTGCCGAAGGGGCGCTCTTCTGGGGATCCCCAATGCAAATCTTGGCAACAAGGAAGTAGTTGTTTTTCCAAAAATGTTCGAACTGCTTCGACTTCTTCAAATTCTTTAGGGCTCCATTTTTCATTCACATCAATGGTTCCTGCAAGGGCTTCTGTACTAATTTTTCTATCTTCCCTTGTAAAAAGTTTTTCGGGACTCGCTCCTAAAAATGCAAGTGTAGGATTAAGCTGCACCATGAAAAGGGAGGTATATGTTCCTAAGGGAAGCAGACCCTTTAAAAGCTCGAGTGGATCCAGAATTTTATGAAAAGAGAGGGTGGTCCGTCTTGCAAGCACAATTTTTCGAAAGGCCTTTTCTTCAATTTTGTAGCACGCATCTTTCACCATATGCCACCATTTATCAAAGGTTGGCGTATCTTTTCTTTCCTTGCAGGAGGGGAGGATAGGATCATAGGAAGGAAAGGGAGTCCAATCGGACGTCATGATTTGATCTGGAAACAAAGTCAATTCGTTAGGAAAGGCACTCCAAACTTCATCATAGCTATTAGGATGAAAAGATTGAGCTTGAAATGTGAAACGGGAGAGGGATTTATGTCCGAAGCCTACATAGAACTTTGTTTTACCGCGTCCTTTCCAGTAAAAACGGGGATATTCATTCGACACTTTAATAAAGGGAATGATTTGATCCACCTTTTTCTCCAATATAAAGGGATACGATTCCAAAGGTCAGAGGTTTGATTTTTAAATTCGTAAATTGGGCTTGTTTCAAAAGACTCTCAAAGGCTTTTCCTTGAGGGAAGGTGGCAATAGTTTGGGAGAGGTATTGATAGGCCACCTTGTTTTTTGAAAGCCATTTTCCTACTATCGGAACCACTCGATTTAAATACCCACGGTGTAAAAAGCGAAGGATTTTATTTTGAGGGTGAGAAAATTCTAAAATAATGAGCCTTCCTTGAGGAGCAAGAGTTCGATATATTTCTCGCAGACTTTGAGAGACATCTGTTACATTCCGAATTCCAAAGGAGATCGTCACTGCATCGAATAGGTGATCGGGAAAAGGAAGAGCTTCAGCACGAGCAGGCAACAGCCGAAAGAGGTGAGAATAAGCAGCTAGTTTAGGAGCTGCTAGAGAAAGCATTTCTTGTGCGGGGTCGACTCCCACAGCTTCATAAATGGAGGGACAATTTTTTAGAAGAACTTCCAGTTGAGCACCCGTACCTGTTGCGCAATCAAGAAGTTTAAGCCGCCGTTTTTTGGGAAGATGCTTGCAAACCGCTTTCCTCCAATACGCATCCAGTCCCAATGATAAAACACTATTAATGAGATCGTAACGGGGTGAAATTTTATCAAACATATGAGGTACTGCCATCCCCCAAGATTTTTACAAATTTATAAATAAAACGCGATGAGCAAGTTAAAGACCCTTCTTAAAAAGAGCATTTTTTAGCAATCGGCGGTTTTTTAAGTTTGAGGTTGTGATTTTTTTTCCACTAGAAGCCCTAGCTTAAGCGTAGAAAAAACACAACTTGCACTGATGGCAAGAGCGAGCCATCCTGCGACGAAAGCACTTGCAATGACTCCACCTCCGATTTGAATCAAAATAATACTCAAAAGAGAAGCTCCTCCTCTTCCTAGCCTTGAACACATCCCATCAATCACAAGCTTGCCTTGCATTTTTTCAAGTGGGGGAAGCAAAAGGAATGAAATTTCTTTAGAGGTGTCAAAAAGGGTATATTTTGCTGCTCGAACGATACAAAAGAAAAGAGTTCCAAGGAGCACCAGTTGATCCAGAGGCATCCCTTTTGAAGGACTCCAAAGCGTAAAGAAAAAAGCACTTTCCGTGATAAGAAGGCAGACAGGAGTTATGAGAGAAGCAACCACCCAACGGCATTTTCTTAATAAGAAGGGGGTGATGATAAGCGCACTAAAAGCTGTCAGAAGTCCGCTCCAGAAAGAGAGCTGACCTTGATACTCACAGTAGGGGAGGGGATCGGGAAATTTCTGTTTTAAGACATCTAAAAAAACAACTTCCCCTAAAGTATAGGCCACATAGTCAGCAATCGTGATCCATGCAAGCAGAAGGAGATAGCGTGACTTTAGACAAAGACGAATGCTATCCCACAAAGAAAGCGTTTCTTCCTTTTTTTGCTCTTCTTTCTTTTGCCCTCCAAGTTTTCCCCAAAGCTTCGTATAGAGCCATGCTGTCGCACTTCCTAGCAATGCCACCACTAACATCATGAGAGTAAGAGAGCGGGACCACGATCCAGCCGATACATAATTGGAAGTACATAGCGCAATCAAGGGACCTGAAAACATGGTTCCCACACTCCCTCCAAGCATGAGAGGCGCATAGAATCGTTTCGCCTCCGTCAGGGGGATGTATTGGTTGACAAGCCCCCAAAATAAAACGGTCAAAAGAGCTATTTTCCAAAGCTCTGCCATCACAAAAAAGAGCATAGAAAAACACTGAGGAAGAAACACAGCAAGAGAGTCATGCAACGGCAGCCATGTCCAACCCGCTAGCGTTTCTTTCCATAGATGAAGCGAAGGGTAAATGCCTACTGCGAAAAATAAGAAAAAACCTGAAAAAAAAGCAAGAGTGATGATAAAAACTTTGTGGATTGAAAAACGATTCAAAAGGCGGGTAAGTAAAAAAACCATTAATACAGCGCTGGGCATCGTGCCGCATAGTTCAAAGAAAGGAATAGAGCCGGCTCCTTGCCCTAAGTCGACTACCGCCAGCGCATTTCTTGCGCTTCTTAAAAGACAGTAGTTGATATTCAAAAGACAGACAATGCTAAACATTAGCGCAAAAAGCACTGTAAAACGTCGATGAGTAAGGCGTTCAATTAGCATTCAAAGACAATTCTCCTAGGATTTCTTCTCAGCTCTTTTGCGTTCATTTTCTTTTAAAAGTCTTTTTCGAAGTCGGATCGATTTAGGCGTTACTTCCACCACTTCATCTTCGTTGATAAAGTCGATGGCTGTCTCCAAAGTAAATTTACGAGGAGGGGTAAGGATGATATTCTCATCACTGCCTGCAGCCCGGATGTTGGTAAGTTGTTTTTCTTTCGTAATATTAACAACCATATCGTTATCGCGGCTGTTTTCTCCAATGATCATTCCTTCATATACTTCTTCTCCGGGACTTACAAAAAGAGATCCCCTTTCTTGGAGAGTAAATGAAGCATAGGCGGTTGCTTTTCCTTGATTTCCAGAGATCAAAACTCCTTTTTGACGCCCTACTATCTCACCCTTCCAGGGGCCATATTTTTCAAACACAGATGTTAAAATACCAAGGCCTCGGGTAATGGTTAAAAACTCCCCTCGATACCCCATGAGACCTCTAGTAGGAATTAAAAATTGAAGAGTTGTAATGTTATGTTCACTAGTTTCTAGAAAACGCATTTCACCTCGTCTTCTCGACAGTTCCTCAATGACAGAGCCGGAATATTCTTGCGGAATTTCGATATGCACATTTTCCATGGGCTCCCATCGAACCCCCTCTATTTCTTTCAAGATCACACGCGGTTTAGAAATTACAAATTCATACCCTTCACGGCGCATAGCTTCTAATAGAACAGCCAGATGAAGCTCTCCTCTTCCACTGATTTCAATTGCTTCTTCACGATTTGTTTCAATTTTTAGAGATATATTAGACCGTTTTTCTTGGAGCAGTCGATCGCGAATTTTGTTCATCGTGACGTTTTTTCCCTCACGCCCGACAAAAGGGCCATTATTAACCATCAGTTCAATGGTGAGTGTCGGTTCTGCAAGATGAATCGGAGGCAGTTGTATGATGTGGGTGGGAGAGCATAAGGTGTCACCGATGGTGATATCAGGTATGCCAGCTACGCTGACAATATCTCCGACGCCTGCTTCATCCATTTCTATTTTTTTAAGCCCTAAATACCCTTCGATACGCACCACTTTATGCTGCGAGGGATGGCCTTCTTTATCTACACGGGCGACCATATCCCCTTTTTTAATTTTTCCTTCTAAAATGCGCCCGCACGCTTGTCGGCCCACATAATCATCGTAGGTGAGCGTCGTTGACTGCATCAAAAAAGGGAGATCCAAACTTCCGGGAGGGGGAGGAACAAATTGGATAACTAGCTCAAAAAGAGGTTTCAGATCCACTTGAGGATCGCCTAGATTTTTCATCGCAAAACCTTGAAGGCCGGAGGCATAAATGATCGGAAAATCGAGTTGAGCATCCGTCGCCCCTAGTTCCACAAAAAGATCAAAGGTGAGATTAAGGGCCCGATCAGGATTGGCATGAGGTCGATCAATTTTATTCAGCACCACAATAGGACGTAGACCCATTTTGAGAGCTTGGGAAAGCACAAAACGGGTCTGGGGCATAGGACCTTCTTGGGCATCTACAATCAAGAGGACTGAGTTAACCAAACCCAGAACCCTTTCCACTTCACCTGAAAAATCGGCGTGTCCCGGCGTATCTATAATATTAATTTTAAAATCTTCATAGAAAACACTTGTATGTTTTGCAAAAATGGTAATCCCCCGCTCTTGTTCTTGGTCATAACTGTCCATCACCCTCTCAGGAACTTTCTCATTGTCTCTAAAGACATTCGATTGTTTCAAGAGCTGGTCAAGAAGGGTGGTTTTGCCATGATCAATGTGAGCAATGATGGCAATATTTCTAATCTTTTGCGGAGAAAAATAGTGTTGTGCTGTCATATGTTAGTATTTTTTGTTTAGAGCCTGTGGACCGATTTAGTTTCTGTCAATTTTGGGATTCTTTTGAGGCTACTTTCGACTCGAAATAATCAAAACTACAATAAAAACCCACCGGACTCTTAGGAAAGAGAATTTAGCAGAAGACGCACAAAAATGAAACTTTATTCAGCTTCCAGGCTTACAAGTTAAAGAGTCAGGATAAAAAATGTTCAGGTGAAACTCAATTCGCTACCCGTTTCTAAGTTTAACTCTTGCCTGGAAGAAAAACCTTTTAAGTTATAAATTCTATTAATTAAACGTTAATTAACGTTTTGAGGCAAAATAAAATGAATAGGGAAAATTTTAATTCTGATCTTTCTTCACCCTCTTCTTCCCTGCATTCCAAAACCAACCTACTTGATGAGATTTTAAAGGAAAAGCTAGATAATGCGTATCAAAAGGATACTTCTAAAGTTGCGCTGAATGATATTGTCAAAATTGCTGGTGAACACTCTCCTATTGACTTGGCTTATGCCGCCTCACGTCTGCCCCCTAGCCTTCGACCTGTTTTGTATGAAAATTTAGCTGATGTTGGAGGAAAAGTCTCATTTATGATCAATGCGGACATGGGTACACGTGCAGCTGTTTTTCGACATATTTCCGATCAAGAAGCCCAAGCCTTGATTGAACAAATGCCTCCCGATGAGGCTGTCTTCGTGATGGAGGTTTTGCCCGAGAAAAGATTCCGTCGAATCATGGATATGATCGAACCTCAAAAAGCCTCTCGTATCCGTGAAATTAAAAAACATGAGCGGAATACAGCAGGTCGCTTGATGACCAATGAATTCTTTGCCTTTTCTATGGATGCTACTATTGGACAAGCCGCTGCTGTTATTCGGGACCATCCAGGAATTGAACTCAGTAGGCAGGTCTTTGTTTTAAACAAGAAAGGTGAGTTGCAAGGCTGCGTTCCTGAGCGCACTCTCATTGTGAATCCGCCCCATTTACCTCTGCGACAAGTCATGAAACCCGTGCTTCATAAAATCCACGCCGATGCCTCGCGTGAAGAAGTCGTCGATTTCGTCGAGCGTTATAAGCTCCCCGCACTGCCAGTAGTCGATTCAGAAGATCAATTATTGGGTGTTGTGACCTATGAAGATGTCATGGAGGCTATGGAAGATATTGCCGATGAAACAATTGCTCAAATGGCGGGTACAGGAGAAAAAGTGCGAGAATACGAGCCGACTTGGAAAAGGCTTTTTGCAAGGGTTCCTTGGCTTATTGTGACCCTCTGTGCGGGACTTTTAAATGTTGGCGTTATGTCTTCCATCCAAGGTTATGAGGGAGGAATTTTAACATTTGTGCTTTTCTTTGTCCCTCTTATTACAGGCCTTTCTGGCAACATTGGAATTCAATGCAGTACTGTTCTGGTGCGTAGTATGGCAACGGGAGGACTCTCTTCGGGATTCAAGTTGGAAGCGATTTTCAAGGAAATTATCATAGGAGTCTCTGCAGGAATGATATTTGGCATTTTTGCGGGTCTTCTAGTATGGGGGCTTGATCTGATTGGGTTGGCAGGCATCGAAATTGCGCCAGCCCATGTAGGCCTCATTGTTGGAATCGGGCTGTGGGGAGCTTGTTTTGCAAGTACTTTGCTAGGAGTTTTTTCTCCTCTATTTTTTGTCCGGATTGGAGTAGATCCTGCAATTGCTTCCGGCCCTATTGTCACAGCCATTAATGATTTTCTTTCAATGTCGATCTATTTTTTAATTGCGTTAGGCCTCAACGCCTTACTCATCTAAAGTGGGACTTTGAAAGAAATCTATTCTCTCCCCGATCTCCTCCTTCATCAATTTAAGTTTAAACAAATATAGCTTTCTGCTCCCTTATTTTTCACTTTTGGTTTAGGTTCGGATAGGATATGCTAAAATAAAGGTAATTCATTCGTTTTTATGACAAAAAAAAGGCCTCTTTTAACTGCATCTAACAATCGACAATTAAAAGATTTACTTGTTGATTTTTTAGATCAGATAAAACAGCGCTCTGAAACTAAGCCAGAAGTTATTTTAAAAGAGTGGGTGAAGATCATTGATCCAAAATGGAAAGGAATGACAGAAGCTTCTTCTTTTGAAAAAGGGATTGTTGTGATAAAGGTTAGAAACGCAGCTTTATATAGTTTACTTGTGCGACAGGAAGGATCCAAGCTTTTAAAAAAGCTGCAAACTAAGTTTCCAGAAAGTGACATTAAAAAACTCAAATTTTGTATAGGCTAATGAAGGTATGACGACAATGATAGAAGAGAACAAGAACACCTATGACGCAAGTTCGATTACCGTCTTGGAAGGTCTCCAAGCGGTGCGAGAGCGGCCAGGGATGTATATTGGTGATACGCATTCAGGGGGCCTTCACCAGCTAGTCTATGAAGTTGTCGACAATTGCATCGATGAAGCCTTAGCAGGATATTGCACAGAAATTATAGTCACCCTTCATCTCGATGGTTCGGTTTGTGTAGAGGATAATGGACGTGGAATTCCCGTAGGCCGGCATGAGAAGGAGTCTACCAAACAAGGAAGAGAGATCTCCGCCTTAGAAGTAGTTATGACCATTTTACACGCGGGCGGTAAATTTGATAAATCGACTTATAAAGTCTCAGGTGGTCTGCACGGAGTAGGAGTTTCTTGTGTCAATGCACTCTCTAAGAAACTTGCTGTCGAGGTTTATCAAAACGGCAAAATTTATGAGATGGAATTTGCAAGGGGAAAACCTTGCCATGCTTTAAGACAAGCTGGAGAAACCTCCAAAAGAGGAACACGCGTTCACTTCTGGCCTGATGATACGATTTTTAGTGTTGTCGACTATGATTATGGTATCTTACTTAAAAGGCTTCGAGAACTTGCCTTTTTAAATCGAGGCATCAAAATTATCTATCGCGATGAGCGTGATACAGAACATCCAGAACAATGCCTCTTTTATGAAGGAGGGCTTGTTTCTTTTGTTTCTTATCTAAATGAAAACAAAGTGCCCCTCTTTCCAAAACCGATTTATATCCGTGGCGTCCGAAATATCTCTGACGGACCGGTAGACTTGGAAGTTGCTCTTCAATGGAACGATACTTATATTGAAAATCTTCACTCATACGTCAACAACATTTCGACAAAACAGGGAGGAACCCATGTGTCAGGTTTTTCAACCGCCCTTACCCGTGTTCTCAATCAATACATTAAGAATAATAACCTTCTAAAAGGCAACATCACTGTCTCTGGTGATGACATGCGAGAAGGCCTAACGGCTGTTATTTCTGTCAAAGTGCCTAATCCGCAATTTGAAGGGCAAACCAAACAGCGCCTGGGTAATAATGATGTCGGGTCTGTCGTTCAAACAATTTGTGGGGAGGAGCTGACGGTTTTCCTCGAAGAAAATCCTCAAATTGCAAAGATGATCATTGAAAAATCCATCATTGCTGCACAAGCTCGTGAAGCTGCTAAAAAAGCACGTGAGTTAACTCTTCGGAAATCGGCACTTGATTCTTTAAGACTTCCAGGAAAACTGACGGATTGCCAAGAAAAAAATCCTGAGCTTTGCGAGCTCTTCATCGTTGAGGGAGATTCAGCGGGAGGATCTGCAAAGATGGGGCGTGACCGCCGTTATCAAGCTGTTCTTCCCATCCGAGGTAAAATTCTAAACGTAGAAAAAGCAAGGCTGGAGAAGATTTTACAAAACACAGAAGTTGGAGCTATGGTATCTGCTTTTGGATGTGGAATTGGCAAAGACAACTTTACCTTAGAAAAACTTCGGTACCACAAAATCATTATCATGACTGATGCGGATGTCGATGGGTCTCACATCCGAACGCTCCTTCTCACCTTCTTCTATCGGCATATGCCTGCGCTTGTAGAAAACAACTTTGTTTATATCGCCCAACCTCCGCTCTATCGTGTGACACGTAAAAAAATTTCTCGCTACATTCATAGCGAGCGTGAAATGGACGACTATCTTCTCAAGCTGGGAACCAGCGATTTAGAAATCAGACTCATGGGGAAATCCGACCCTATGAACAAAGACGAAATTCATATTCTCCTAGAATCAATTTTAGATATCGAACATTTTATCCTTTCAATCGAGAGAAAAGGAATTCCTTTCCGAGAATTTCTCCAATCCAGGGATGCGGAGGGGAAATTTCCCCGTTTCCAAGTGAAAATTGGAGATCAAATGAAGCTTGTCTATTCCGATGATGAGTTTGCTCGTCTTAAAGCAGAAGATGAAGAGATTCAGAGACAAATTCATACCCAAACACTTGCATCAATCCCTATCGAGGAACAAACCGAAGAGATGAAAACCTTTGTCTATAAACCTCTTCCGTTCCTAGAGCTTTTTGAAGAAAGTAAAATGCATCAACTACGTTCGAAACTTGCAGGCTTTAACTTCTCGTTCGACCACTATCTCATCGCAGATGGAAAACTGCTCGATATCCTCGATGAGGAAGCGCAAGACATCCCTATCTTCACCTTGAAAGAAGCAATTGATTTTCTACGCGCAAACGGCCGAAAAGGCATTGAAATCCAACGGTACAAAGGTCTTGGGGAGATGAACGCCGATCAGCTTTGGGAAACCACCATGGATCCTGAAAAACGCACTCTCATCCGGGTTACCTTGCCAGATGCCATTGCAGCCGACCACATGTTCACTATGCTGATGGGAGAAGATGTTCCTCCAAGGCGCGCCTTTATCGAACAGCACGCTCTCTCAGTTAAGAACTTAGACATTTAAGGGAAAATTATGGATTACCCAAAAGACCAGATGATTGTTCCACGCAACGTTGAAGAGGAAGTCAAGGAAAGCTATCTTCGCTACTCTATGTCTGTGATCATCTCACGGGCTCTTCCTGATGTCCGCGATGGATTAAAGCCTTCACAACGCCGTATTTTGTTTGCGATGAGACAACTCAACTTAACTCCTGGTGCTAAACATCGTAAGTGCGCCAAGATTTGCGGTGATACGTCTGGAGATTACCATCCTCACGGTGAAACAGTGATTTATCCCACCCTTGTGCGTATGGCGCAAGGCTGGCTGATGCGCTATAGCCTTGTCGATGGACAAGGTAACTTTGGATCCATCGATGGAGACCCCCCCGCTGCAATGCGTTATACAGAAGCGCGTCTTACCCACTCAGCCATTGCTCTCATGGAAGACCTGGAGAAAGATACGGTCGATTTCCTTTCTAACTATGACGAGACTAAAGTAGAGCCTACTGTCTTTCCTTCCAAGTTTCCCAATCTCCTAGCGAATGGATCCTCTGGGATTGCTGTAGGGATGGCAACCAATATTCCTCCTCACAATATCGAAGAGGTGATTACAGCGACCATCCGTGTCATTGAAAATCCGGCTATTTCGATTGATGAAATTATGGAAGTGATGCCTGCTCCTGATTTTCCCACAGGAGGTGTTATTTGCGGCTACCGCGGCATTAAAGAAGCATACCACACAGGTCGTGGAAAAATCATTCTTCGGGGTGTGATGCACGTCGAAGATCAAGAGGGAGGCGATCGACAAAGAATTGTAATCGATGAGCTCCCTTATAATGTCAATAAATCACTTTTGATCCAGCGCATTGCAGAACTTGTCAATGATAAGACGATGAGTGGCATTTCAGATTTACGCGATGAATCTGACAAAGAAGGGATGCGTATTGTTTTAGAGCTTAAAAGGAACGAAATCCCCGACGTTACGGTCAATCAGCTCTATAAATTCACTGATATGCAGGTGACTTTTGGCTGTAATATGCTGGCACTTGACAAAGGAATGCCTCGCACGATGACGGTCAAACAAATGATCACATCATGGATTGAGCACCGCATCGATGTTATTCGCAGGAGAACCCGTTTTGAGCTCAATAAAGCAGAAGCGCGTGCCCATATTTTAGAAGGGTATTTAAAAGCACTCGATCATCTCGATGCTGTTGTTAAACTCATCCGTGAAAGTGACAATCGAGACACTGCAAAGTCGCAGCTCATGGAAAAATATGCTCTTTCAGAAAGACAAGCGCATGCTGTCTTAGATCTGAGACTTTATCAGCTCACAGGACTTGAGCGGGGAAAAATTGAAGACGAATATAAACAATTGCAAGAAAAAATAGCCTACTATAGATCTGTCCTTGCTAGTGAAACCTTGGTGCGCGGCATCATCAAAGACGAACTTGAAGAGCTCCGCAAACATCATAAAGGAGAGCGCCGTACCAAAATTATCGCGGCCGAAGGGGAGTTCCAAATGGAAGATCTCATCCCTGATGAACCGGTGATCATTACTATCTCCGAAGATGATTACATCAAACGTATGCCAGTCGATACGTTCCGAGAGCAACGTCGCGGGGGTCAAGGAGTGGCAGGTCTTGAGATGAGGAAAGAGGGAGACTCTCTCAAAGACATCTATGTCGCTTCGACTCATGATACACTCATGATTTTCACCAGTTTTGGACGTTGTTATTGGCTTAAGGTTTGGCAGATTCCCGAAAGTGGACGCCGAACCAAAGGCAAGCCACTGATCAATCTTCTGGAAGACATTGGACAGGGAGAGAAGATCGCAACTATCCTTCGCGTTCGTAACTTTGAAGACCAAGCCTCGATTTTCTTGGCAACTCGTAGAGGGGTCGTCAAAAAAACGATGCTCTCTGAATTTAGTTCTCAAAGGCGCAAAGGCGTTTATGCAATTAACATCGATGAAGGAGATGAAGTGATTGCGGCTCGTCTGGCACATCCAGGCAAGCAGGTGATGCTCTTTACTCGGAATGGAATGGCAGTTCGATTTGATGAAAATCTCATCCGAGCCATTGGCCGTGTAGCTCGCGGAGTGCGGGGCGTGACCCTCAAGAATGAAACAGACAGGGTTATTGCTTGTGAAATCGTCAAACCAGACGAATCGGTTCTGATTGTTTGTGAAAATGGCTTTGGGAAACGATCAAAAGTAGAAGATTTTAGACAAACGAACAGGGGAGGGGTCGGCGTACGCTCTATTATTACAAGCGAGCGTAACGGCTCTGTCGTCGGAGCCATCTCCGTGAAAGATACCGATAGCGTTGTCCTCATGTCTAACTTAGGACAGACTCTGCGCATGCCAATGCGAGATGTCCGCGTGATGGGTAGATCAACGCAAGGGGTTCGATTGGTCAATCTTCCCCCTGAAGATAAAGTAGTAGCCGTTCAAAAAATTGAGGAGATCGCAGGGGCCAAACAAGAGGTAACGTGATTTGTGTTCATTTCATTTGAAGGGGGTGAGGGAGCTGGCAAAAGCACCCTCATTCAAAAAATCTATCAACATCTTATACGAGAAGGGAAGCCCGTTCTTTTAACGCGAGCTCCTGGCGGAACGATGACAGGGGATTTAATACGCCATCTTTTGCTCCATCAAGATGAAAACGAGATTTCCTATCGGACGGAACTTTTTTTATTTCTTGCAGACCGCTCTCAGCATGTCCAAGAGGTGATTTTACCAGCCTTAGAAAAAGAAAAGATTATTCTTTGCGATAGATTCAATGACTCCACCGTTGCCTATCAAGGAGGTGCCCGCGGCTTTGAACCTCAATGGGTTCGAAAATTGTGTCACTTTGCAACCCAAGATTTAGAACCTGATGTGACCCTCTATCTCGATATTGATCCCATCGAAGGCTTAAAACGGGTCAAAAGATCTAAAGATCGGATTGAGAAAGAAAGTACTGTTTTTCATCAAAAAATCCGGGAAACCTATCTCTCTATTGCGGAAAAAGAACCAAAACGGTTTCATGTTCTAGATGGATCCCAAAATCCCGACGATGTTTTCCAGCATGCTTTGCGACTTCTCGCACCTTATTGGTAACCCCCAAGCCAAAGAGATTCTCTCTAGGCTCCTTGCAAATCAAGCCGTTCCACAGGTTCTTCTTTTCCACGGCTGTCAAGGCGTGGGAAAAGGACTTTTTGCTCTGCAGCTTGCAAGCGCCCTTCTCAAAAGTGCTAAAGTACCACATCCCGACCTTCATATCCTGCACCCTGACCCTAGCACGGGCCAGCATCCCATCGCTACCATACGAGCCCTCATCCAGGAGACATCGCTCCCCCCTTTTGAGGCCCCTTGCAAAGTGTTTATCATCCATGATGTTGAAAAAATGCTTCCGACCTCTAGTAATGCTCTTCTAAAGACCCTCGAAGAGCCCCCCGCTGATACGCAATTTATTCTTCTGACGTCTGCGCCTTCTTTTCTCCTTCCGACTATTGTCTCTAGGTGTTCCAAGGTCCCTTTTTATCCTGTCTCTGATGAAGAACTCACCTGTTTTCTCTTAGAAAAATATTCTGTCAAAGATGCTAAAAAAATTGCCCTTCTGTCCGAAGGGTCGGTCTCCGAAGCCCTTGCTCGATTAAAAGGGGCTGAGCCTCTTCTTCCCTTGGAGACCCTGTTTGGATGCACCTCTTACACAGAGCTTTACCGCTTGCTGCACCCCCTTTCAGATGATTATTCGACCTCTGAAACGGATCGCTTTTTTGAAGAGATGCTCTACTGGATCCGCGAGCGCGAGCCCCTTCGCCTAGAAGAGGCTCTTCCTCTCATCTCCGAAGGACGCAAGGCGCTTTTTCACCACTTAAAGTTTAAAAATTTTCTTGAGTATTTTTTTATTCGATACAAGTTAAAGAAATAATTTTATGTAATTATTTGTATGATTTTGGTATAGTTATATAACATGAAAATTGCTCCCTTTAATCTCATAGGTTTTCAATCTATTACGGATGCTCTTCAGGGGTCAGCTCAGTGGCTTTCAAGGGAAATAACCCACCTTACCTCTTCTTTCCAATGGAGCACTCCAGCAAGCAAAGGAGATGTTCGATTTCAAGAACTTTTAGATAAAGTAGCCCGTGTGATTCTTTGGGTTACTCTCCCCTGTGTACTCTTTCACATCACGGGCTGGTTTCTGTCAATTAAAATGGCAATGCAAGAATTTGATCAAGCGGTGCAAGCGCTTAAAAAGGACTACGAGGAGATTAACAAAAAATGCTTTAATCCCCAGGGGGAGGTGTGTCATCCAACCAATTCGGCTACCTTACATACATCAGAAGACTCCTTAAAATCGAATGGAGACGATTTTCAAAAGCGTATCGATGCTCTCAAATGGCCAGCAAGAATTTTGAAATTTTTAGGCCAAAAAAGGAACTCTGTCAATGATTTCCAAAAAATAGCTGAAGAGGTTACGAATCGAATAAGAAATTTTCATGAAGGGGTGGAATCACTTGATGGAACCTATAAGAGTATGTTCTATGAGATATCTTGCTCAGGAAGATTCCTAAGAATAAATGGTCAAGGGGATTTTAAATCGTCTATCAATAATCTCCAGAAGGAAGCAATATTTTTGAAAGCGTTAGGTCAAGAAAGCGCATCTTTCCAATGCCTTCAAAATATAGTTCAATCTTTTTCGGTGATTGAATCTGCATGCATGCCTGAAAAAACTTATTCCATTCTTTCCAAGGACTTGACCTCCTTTCTTCAATTGAACGATAACAGTACCATTCTTTCTTTAGATCAAGGGGATTGCTTTTATGATACAGCATGTAAAACGTTACACCTCTATGGATATTATAAGAGTAAGGAATCGGAAAATAAGCCGGGGGAGTTAGAATATGAACCATTCACTCATGAAACATTGCGCCCCAAAGTTATCGAATGGTGTCGTACAAACCTTTACACAGATCAGTACTTGTGTGGTCTAATTGAAGCGGCAATTGACATTACTATTGAGGATATGAATAAAAAAATTAATGATGAAAAATTGACAATCGAATTACTTGGTAAAGAAAAAACCGAGAGAATACAAAAAGAAATTGATGGTCTTAACCAGATTATTCAATACCTAAAAGGAACTAACAAGTTATCTAAATATTTAGACCTTGCAGAGAAACCCCATTTTTGGGCAAGCTTTCCCGAAGTGTACGCGTTTTCCAAGATATTTAACGTACATGTTATCATTAGAAGACTTGAAAACGACATAGAAGTTTCGCAAGACAAGTGGGAACATTATAATAGCGAGGGAACAGGGACGGATAGCCCTATCCATATTTGGTATAATCAAAATCATTTCTATTTCAAGGTTGAGAAAGCTCCAACTGTAACCCCACCATCTTTTCCTTAGAAGTTTCTCATAGCAGACTTCTTGTTTAAGCTAAAGGTCTAACGTAATTTTCCTGACCAGCCCAGTTTAGTGCGGAGCGTGCAAAAGTAATCTTGGCGCAAGAGACTTACAAGCTTGAATGTGCGGGAGCTACGGCGGATATAAAAAGATTCGCCCGTCCCCAGTAGGAGAGGAGAGTGGCCATCGGCCCGTACTTCAACGGAAGGATAGTCGCTTAGGTAGTGGATTTGGATTTCTTTATCCGAAGTGAGGACAATAGGGCGGTTGGAGATAGTATGAGGGCAGATGGGGGTGATCACAACGGCGTTCAGAGAAGGGCTGACAATCGGACCCCCCGCTCCTAGTGAATAAGCTGTGGACCCATTGGGAGTGGCGATAATGATTCCATCGGCTTCAAAAGTATTAAGATAAAGTCCGTTGACGTGGATCCCGACTTCGATCATGCTCGGATAAGGGGATCTGTGAATCACAAAGTCATTGACAGCAAAACTTGACGCGCCACGTGGATCTTTCCCTTCTAAAATGAGTCGCTCTTCAATTGTATAAGCGCCTGAGAGGAGGTCTTCCAGGCTGAGATAAACATCGGATACAGGTACATCAGCCATAAATCCGAGATGACCCGTGTTGATACCCAGAATGGGGGCCTCCACATCAGAGTGTTCATGGACAATCGAGAGAATGGTACCATCCCCTCCGAGCGAAAGGATAAAGTTAATCTCGTACGGTTTAGCTTTAGAAAGCGGAGTGATTCTTAACTCTTCTGCCTGTGCATCCTCTGTGTAGAGGGGGATTTGATGAGAAGCGAAAAAATCGCGAATTCCAAGAGCCAACTGTTTTGACTGGGGGTGGTGCGGATTAAAAAAGAGGGCAATTTTCATACGAAAGTTTCTGTAAGGGGAGTGCCTGTCTCATCTGTGGACAACTCTCCGGAGCGGTTTTTAACTAGAATTTCGATTTTCTTCTCCGCTTCTACGAGTTTCTTTTGACAGGTGGTGATGAGCTTGTCTGCCTCTTCGTATAACTTAAGAGAATCATCCAAAGCCACTTTTCCTGAATTCATGGCCTGAAGGATTTCTTCTAGTCTTGAATATGCTTCTTCAAATTTCATAAATATGTGCCCTTATTGTACCATCATGAAGTTGGATCCGAATTTTCTCATGGACAGTTACATCTTTAGACGAGACAATAACTGAATTAAAGTTTTCCCGAAAGAGGATGGAGTACCCTTTTTTTAAGAGGTTTTTAGGATCGATAGACCTGAGATGATCGCTGAGGGATTTCAATTTTTCTTTTAGGTGGTGAATGCGAACGCGCGGATTTAAGGCGGTAAGTCCTCGTTCTAATCCTTGAAGCTTGAGTTGGTTGGTTTGTAAAATTTGCCCCATGGTTCGGTCTAACTCCTCTGAGTAGTGATCGAGCCTTTGGGCTGCATTCTCTAAAAGAGCATAGGGAGAAGAGAGAAGGGGATGTTTCTGAAGAAGAGATATTTTTTGTCTGTGGGAGCTCAGAGAGTAGGTCATTAGCTCGTCAAACCGCTTTTGAAAAGCAAGTAATTGAGAGAAGTGGTGGTCGGCAGCGGCCATGACAAGTTCCGCTGCAGCAGAGGGTGTAGGAGCCCGTAGATCTGCCACAAAATCAGAAATAGAAAAATCAGTTTCATGGCCTACTGCAGAGATCACAGGAATATGCGATCGGACAATGGCTTGAGCCACGATTTCTTCGTTGAAGGGCCATAAATCCTCTAAACTCCCTCCCCCGCGTCCTACAATCAACACATCGGCCAGGTGGTATTTGTTAAATTGATCGATCGCAAGCGCAATTTCTTGGGCGGCGCCCTCTCCCTGTACTTTCACCGGATTTAAGATAAGATGAAATCCTGCATGACGGCGGCTTAAAATATTCAAAATATCTTGGATCACAGCGCCGGTAGGGCTCGTGACAACCCCAATGGTTTTAGGAGAGGCAGGGAGGGGCTTTTTTCGTGCTTTATCAAACCATCCCAAGCTCTCCAATTTTGCTTTGAGTGCATGAAGTTTTAATAAAAGCTCTCCCATGCCTGCATATTGAAGCTCTCGGATAATGAGCTGATAGTTACCGCGCGGGGCATAGACGCTCACTTCTCCTTGAACAATCACCTGGTCCCCATTTTTGGGAAGGCGTGTAAGATGCACGGCATTTCCGCGAAACAGCACACAAGAGATCTGCGACTCAGCATCTTTCAAAGTGAAGTAAAGATGGCCCGAGGTTTGTTCTTTAAAATTGGTGATTTCCCCTTGGACTTTGACAAAGTGAAACTTACCTTCAAGAATTTTTTTGATGGCAAGGGTTAGCTCAGAAACCGAAAAAATGTTGGGGGCTTGCATTTGGGCGGGGCCTACATTAAAATAACCGTATGTTACTAACACCTATTATTGCCGCCAATTGGAAAATGTACAAGACAAGACATGAAGTTGAAAGTTTTTTTACTCAGCTTCTGCCTGAATTCAAAAAAATATTAAAAATCTCCGTTTGGATTGCCCCTTCTTTTACCACTCTGGAATGGGCTGTAAAAAAAGCTGAAGGTTCTCCTCTTGTCATTGGGGCTCAAAATATCTATTCTGAGCTACAAGGGGCTTTTACCGGCGAGATTTCAGCTTCTCAAGTTGCCGATTGTGGGGCCCGTTTTGTGATCGTGGGTCACTCCGAGAGGCGTCGTCTTTTTGGAGAGAGCTCTGCTGTTATTAAGAAAAAAATTGCATTGGCAGTGGATTCGGGCCTCATACCGCTTTTATGCGTCGGGGAAACGCTCGAAGAGCGAAAAAGCATGAAGACAGAGGAGGTTTTAAAAATACAGCTGGAAGAAGTTCTCCAGGAAAACTTTACAGGGGTGATTGCGTATGAACCTATCTGGGCTATCGGAACAGGCACAAGCGCCGCCCCTCCGATGATCGAGGAAGCTCATGGATTTTGTAAGAAATCTTTGAAAAAATTGTGCCAAAAAGGGGAACACATTCCTGTTCTGTATGGAGGATCAGTGACACCGGAGCTAGTTTCTTCTCTTCGAGGAACAAAAAATGTTGACGGCGCTCTTGTAGGTGGTGCATCCTTAGAGGCTCAATCATTTATTTCAATTATACGAGGTTTCGGATTATGACATTTTTGTTTTATCTATCGATTTTTTTTTTCATGCTCCTTTGTGGAGTTCTGAGCCTTGTTATTCTCATTCAGGAGAGTAAAAGCTTAGGACTCGGAGCTTCTTTTGGAGGGGACGCTGGAGAATCAATCTTCGGAACCTCGACGGCAGATGTTTTAAAGAAACTCACCGCATGGCTTGCCTTTACTTTCATGATCGCTTGCGTGTTACTTTCAATTTGGTCGACAGCCCTCGGAGAAAACCGGATTGAAACACTCCCTCCCACCCTGGAGGAATACCAAAAATGAAACTTCCACTTTGTTTCTATGGAAATCCTATTCTGCGGAAGAAAGGAAAGCCTATCACAGAAATCACAGATGAGCTTCGAAATCTGGTCCAAGACATGGTAGAGACAATGGACGCCCATAACGGAATTGGCCTAGCGGCTCCCCAGGTTGGAAAGCTTCTTCGACTTTTTGTGTTAAGACGTTACATTGATGGTTCTGATGGAAAGTGGACTGTGTCAGATCCTGTGGTGTACATCAACCCCAAAATTATTGCCGTTTCCCAAGAGACGTGGGTGACAGAAGAAGGATGTCTTTCCATTCCTCAAATCCAACTCTTAGTAGAGCGCCCCTTTAAAATCAAAGTTGAGTCGACTCGACTCGATGGCTCTCATGTGGTCGAGGAAATCGAAGGAATCAACGCCCGTGTGATTCTGCATGAAAACGATCATATCAATGGAGTACTCTTCATCGATCGGGTAGAAGATCAATATCTGCGCGAGGTCCAAGATCAACTCCGCGAAATCAAGAGTAGATTTAAATAGACAGCCCTCTATTAGACTTCAGTCGATTTTAACCCCAAGAGTTCTATTTAAAAACGGGCGTTTAAAAGCTTTACAGATGGGAAGATCCATTGGCGGGTAGAAGGGGAGTATTTGTAACCGAACTCAATTTGCCAGCGGCCTGTCACAAGAACCGCTAACTTGACTTCATAAGCGTAGTAGTCGGGATCGTTTTTGCGCCCTGTCCCGATATGGGATTCGACATGACATGTCCAAAGGGGAGAAAAACGGAGCTGAAGTTTGGTCAAATAGGTATTGCGACCATCTGAGAGCGGAGAACGGAGAAGCTCATCAATGGGACGCGCTAAATCAATGATATAATTGTCATGATCTGATTTTCTCCAATCGTATTTGCTGCGGTGTCTAAATTCGAAGGTGAAAGCGGCGTTTTCGTTGATAGTCCATGCTGAGCGAATATTGGCTCTGTCAAATAAGTATTCTTGGAAATTATATACAAGATCTGTTGAAATCAGCCAAGAAGGATACCGAAAATCGCAGGTTGAGTAGATTTTAGGAAGAGCTCGATGAAACGGGGTAGAACCTACGAAAATATTGGTGTATAGATCTACTGCAATGTCGGGGAGCAAAGAAGATCGAGTCGGGTAAAACGACTGCTTAAGCCCCGGTCTCCATAAATTTTGTTTAGCAACCCCGTCATCTATGGAGAAAATGTAGTGACGCGATGAGGGAGCTGTAGGTGAGGTGAGAGCGCGGAGTTCTAAATAAGGTTCCATTTTATGCAGTAAAGAAGGGTAGGTTCGATACAGATTTGAATTTAGTCGAAATCCATAGGAGCCCACCGCTTGTCCTTTAGCATGTTGCTGGGGGGTATTGCTGTAAAAGATTCCGATAAAGCCGACCCAGGGAGTGAGGGAAAGAGGACCCATATAAAATCGTTTATACAAGGTATTGCGAGTTTCAAGGCGCATAGCACGAGAGGTGGGGAGCTCATTGGCAAGCCCTTGGGCATAGATGTAATTTAGATAGCCGGCAGAAAATTGATTTTGGATGATAAACCCCGAATGCCCCAGCGGAAGAGGGCGCACAGCCGTGGTGATGAGGGGCAGCTGTTGGTTGATGCTTTGGAAGAGGTTAATCCGATGCTGCAGAGTAAATCGTGAGGCCGTGTTGTCAGTAGAGTGTGAAAGCCACAAAATGGTCCTTTTCTGGGTATTGACCTCAAAATCATCGTCTTTGAAGTCTTGGGGCATTTTATCATCGCTTAGCTTATCATAGCTTAAGTGCAGCTTAGTTTTTTCTTCTCGCCAGCTGGTGTCAATAAGGCCTTGAAAACGGTACCGTTTATTATTATGTTGATCAGCAATTGTTTTATCGCGTGCTAAATAATTTTTAGTCTGAAAACGGGTGATTTTATCGAGCGAGTGATAGTCGGTTTCAATAGCAACCCCCGGCCCTCTTTTAAATCGATAGTCGAGCCTTCCGAACAAGCTAAAAGTTTCAGTTGAATAAAGCTCGTACCGCATCGAGATTTTTTGCTTTAGGATCTGATCCCATATAAATTTATACCGAATAGGAGGTTCTTTCAAAAGCTTGAGATCAAACTTAAAAGAAGGAAGCCAAAAAATCGGGATATTAAAAAAACGGACCTTAATATTTTTGGCTTTCACAAGGTCCTTATCATTCACAGCAATTTTAGAGGAATGGATTTGCCACCAGGGATTGAGGCTTTCTACGGTGGTGAGATACGCTTCTGAAACCCAAAAGCTTCCATCCGGTAAAAGTTCCATTTCATCGCCCCCGATAAACCAATAGTCGGTAAACGTGCGACCTTTCTTTATGACCCCCGTTTTACTGCCTAAATCATAGTTGAGCTCTTCTCCCACAAAGATTTTACCTTTGTATTCAAGAAGAAGATTTCCTTTAGCGTGAACTTTTTTAATTTGCAGCCCGTTTTCTGTCTTATGGGTATAAGAGATGTGTTGTGCTTGAATACGCACATCAGGACCTGCAATCACCCCTCCTTCATCGGATGTAATAGTCCCTCCTGAGAAGAGAGGATTTTTAAGTTGTACCTCATATTCTTCTGCCAGAAGGAGCGAAGTAAAAAATATAAAAGAAAATAAACTTTTCCAGTGCATGAAGAGTATAGAATACTCTATTGGAGCGTACGGATCAAGAGTCCTGCAAGAGCATACCGATTCTTAGGATGACCCTCCCTGAGACCTTGGAGGAGGATTTCAATCCCTTGCTCATCGTGCTGGTCGGATAAAGCTTCATAACACTCCAGAAGTAAACGAGTACTTTCTTCAGGAGTGAGTTCGTACGTCGAAAGCCCCTTTTGCATGTTCAAGGGGGACGCAAGCGGGGTTGAAGAGCGAAACTTGATCATTTCGAGTTTTTGTGCCTCTTTCGTCCAATCTTTGAGTCTTTTTTCATAAGGGCCTACTTCTTTTAAACGAAAAAGGGCGAGATTACAATACATCCGAATAAGGGGGGCCCCCGCCAATTCAGCGTTCTTTCTGAGCATTTGAAGAGCTCCTTCGGTTCCATGATTTTCAAGAAGCTGGACAAGCAGAGGAATCAATTCGAGTTGTTTGTGCTCAAAAACTTTTCTAGCAACGGATAAAAAGGTATCTTCCGGCAGCTCAAGAGTGGAAGAGAGCATGTGCTGTCGTAGCTGGAGGGTGATAGCCGACAGATCAGGAGCGTGTTTGGGGTACTGAGGAAGCAAGGGAATTGCTTTCCAAGCCATCATGGAATGGCCTGGAGAAGTTGCTGGTTGAAATCCCAGGTCTTTAGAATCGCTCAGCAAAAACTCATAGAGGGTTTGGATACATCGCGGATCCCGCCTGGCAAGTAGCGAGATCGTTGCATTAAGTCGCACATTGATCTCAGGGGAACGTTGCTTTTCGGCAAGAATTTCCTCCGCTCCGGGTAAATCTGCTAAAAGAGCAAGCGCATATAGGTCTTCATTTTGGGCCAGATTAAAAATAGGAAGCAGCGCTTTCGTATTGCCCAGATGGTATAGCGAGCGGAGGGCAGCGAGTTTAACACAGGGATAGGAGCTTTTGGAGAGTCTTTCTAATTTAGAGATGGAAGGAGAATCTTTTAACATTCCAAGGGCGGCTCCTGCAGCTTCTTGTTCATCGGGATTAGAGTGGGTTGCATGGGCCCGAATGCGGGGGAGAAGATCATCACGCCCAAACCGTGCAGCATTGAGGATTGATTCGATGCGAGTGATTGCAAAAGGATTTTCCATGAGCTTTTTTAGTACTTCAATAGCCTCGTAGGTTCCCACAAGAGCAAAAAATTGGGGAAAATAAAACCAAAAATCCTGAGGAATTTTATACATTAAGGCTTCAAGATGGCCTGTGGCTTTGCGATGCTTTCTTTCGGCAAGGTAATAACCAGCCTCCATGCGCACCATGAGAAAGGGAGATGCCATCGCTTTTGTAATTAGATCATCTCCCTGATCATCATGCAGGCGGGCCAGCATTTGAATAGAGGCCATCTGCGTCTCGATATTTTGGCTTTTGATTCCTTGCTCTAAGATATCCAGGGGTGAATGAAGGCTCGCAACAGAGGTACCATATAGGCTGGAGAGTTGAGTAGTAAGATCAGGGCTTTTAATTCCATTTTTCAGAATAATACTGCACATCTGCACTAAAATTTCAAAGTCATGCCGCCCGATCTCTTTCTTGTAAGTTTCGTAGAGCTCAAGAGCTCCCTCAACTTCTTGAGATTGCATGAGGTAGGTGACATGCTCTTTCTCAAAAGATTGGAGGTGCACTGAACAAAAGACTAAAAGGATTAATGACGTGTTAAAAAATCCCATAGATCAATCCCTACATTAAGCAGGAGTTTCCGCGTGGTGTTTATTGGAAGTCCTAGGACATTGTCATAACATCCTTCTAACCTAGAAACAATCAAATTCCCACTTTTCTCAATGGTATACCCACCGGCTTTATCCAAACTAAAAATGTTTTCATGAAATTTTTTGATTTGGTGCGACGTCAACGGATTCACTAAAATTTTGGTCTCTTCGAAAGCTGAATAAAAAAGCGGGCCGCGCCCCACGGTCACGCCCGTAAAAACCGATTGCCAACGACCGCTAAAGGTCGTTAAAAATGAAAAAGCTTCTTCCATGTCTCGAGGTTTGTTATAAAGCTCTCCATTACAGTAAACAATACTATCAGCCGTTAAGATGATTTCGTCTGGATAATGGGGACGAAGCGTTTCATTTTTTTTCTGCGAAAGCAAAAGCGCATGATTGCCAGGATCTCCCTGAAAGGGCACCAATTCTTCATCAAATTTTGAGGGGATCACAATAAAAGGAATCGAAAAATATCCTAGAATCTCGCGCCGCTTGGGAGATTGAGACCCGAGGATAATGCGCATCATTTACCTTTATTTTTCTTAGAAGCTGCTGCTTGACACTCTGGATAGTCGATCCAAATCGGAGAGCTCCATGCCATGTGGCCGTCAATTTGGGTCACTCGAAGATAATAGAAAACAAAAGGAGATTTTCCTTCGCCTCCTGGCAAAACCACTTTCGAAAGATCTTCTGTATCATCGTAAGAAAAATCAGTGAAATAATTTTTAGTCGGAAATGTTTTAAGAACTTCTCCATTCTGGATAAGAGCAATTTCTTTGATCATAGTGGTTCCTGCCACATAAATGGTGATATGGCGATTAATGACAAGTCCTGGCTTTTCCTTAGTACTTAGTTCTGATCCCATAGGAGCGCCTGCAATTTGCAGCCCAATAATGATTCTCTCTCCGGTAGTAGCATAACAAGACCTGGCTTGGAGCGCTGCAGCAATCGATTCGCGCGTATGATCAGCTGCCAAAATAGCGGTAAGGCCAGGACTATATTGAACTTGGTTTTCTTCAAAGAGATTTTTGTAGACTCCCCGATCATCTAGCCCCCCTGCCACAAAGCCAAAACGTTTATTGTTTTTCAGGGCTTTAATCACAGAACCCGCTTCCGTTTCGCGGACTCCTTTTTTAGAATTTGAACGAATGGGCCTCGGGTTACCTTCTTTAGCAGAGCATTCAGAAGAGCCCCAGGCATTATAAATTTCGACAACTTTGTCCATGTCAGGGTCAAAATTGGAAAAGTCTGTTTCAAACCCTTTGGCCATTGGCATTAAAGTAACCGCTAAAGCTTCTTTAGAATTTAAAGATTTGTATACTTTAGATAAAACGTTACTTTTTGCATCTTTGTGCCGCAGAAGAGGCTTTTGGTCTTTGATGTATACAAGCTGACGAAGACCTTCTTCAGCAGGATATTGAAAACCTAAAAAAGTGGAGAACCGTTGGTCTTCGTTGAACTCCGCTACCTGCGTGGAAATCAGCTTCCAGGCATCATTGGAGGTTTCTTCAATACTCTCAAAAGGAGAAACTCCATAAAACTGAAGAGCTTTTTCATCTCTAAATTCTCTCAAACAAGCTTCAATGCTTTCGTGGGAGTCGTTTTTTTCAGATTCTCCATGCAAAAGCCCCCAGCAGAGAAGGGTTGCTGAGTCTGCTAAGCACTTAATGGGAGAGGAAAAGAATTTATCTCCTGTCTTAAGATTAAGAAGTTGGATCTTATAAACGCCCGCTTCATTAAAATAGAGGTTAGGTAAGTTGATAAAACCTGTCTCGGGGATAAAGAGTTTCCAGTTGAGATTTTCACGCTGGTTTTCATATGAAAGCTCAATTAAACTTCCTTCCGGGGCATGGTTTGTCAAGTTTCCAAAAGCATCTTCAAAACGGACGAGAACATCAAACCGTTTGTTTTTTGCAACCAGCGAAGGAGCCAAAATTCGAATGTTACTTAAAACGTTTCCACGGACATCAATATGGAAAATTTCTTCTTCTTTAAAATCATTTTTACCCCGAGGATCGATATAGAGGTGAAAAGGTTTACGACGTTGTACATTGAGCTGAACACGCGAACCATTCCCAGCTCCTTTTAGAGGAGATCCCATAAAAATTGTCAAAGACTCACCCGGTTTAACTTCACAGGGAAGAACAAATTCGTAAAGCTTAGTCATCTGATCGCCCTTCAAGATCATTTTAGCTCCAATCCCTTTCCCATTCGGAAGCTGAGCCCAAATCAAATTTTTTTTATCTTTGGGATTGGTTTGAGGCTCTTCCCAATCGATAGGGCGCCCTTTTGTACCTAAATCGAAACGGAGTTTAGCTCCCTTTGGAAGTTGAATAGCAGGAGTATAAATAAATTGAAAATTCCCTACTTCTCCTGCCAAGCAGTGGGAAGGTTCACAGACACAGATAGATCGACGCATAAAAACATCCTTAAGTTTCGTTGATCATGCCTGAAAAGTGGTTTCTCCTGCAATTACCAAATAAATATTTTAATTCTAATTTAAAATAGTTGTTGATTTATTGATCTTTTTTTGGTTAAAATAGGGGCCCAAAAAGTAGATGATTCAAGGTTGATAAAAAAGGGAAAACTCCCGCTTTTTTGCGATCTTAAAGTACGTTGTATTCATGCGAACTGTGTGAATGGTAAGTAGGGCGTGCTTTTAAGGTCACTAAAGCCTTTAGTTTTGGCTTGTTTTAGGAGCCTTAATTTTACTTGCAAAGAGCAATAGAACCAAGAGACCAAGTAGTCCCCAGAAGCAAACAAAAGGAACATTCCGCATAGCTATGTATATAAATCAAATTTATTCAAAGTTCTTTCCTTCAAATGATCAAGCAGAATTAAACTCGTCCAATGAAGAGAAAAAAGATTGGAATTCATTCAAAACTTTAAGAGAAGAGATTCAAAAGCCACTTTCCGAGCGTGAAATTGATTGCTCAATAGATGATAGAACATTTTTTGAAAAAGCGACCCAAAGGGGGTCTGCCCTTTTAAGAAAGGTTAGCCTTGCTTATCTTTTCTATATGTGTATAAAACTGCCTGCTCGCCTCCTTATTCCTGGCTTTCTTAAGGAGCGCTTTGTGCGATTGGTAAATCTTCCTAGCGTTGTAGAGATCCTTTCACAATCTGTTTCCAAATATGGAGGAGAGACTGCTTGTCAACTCTTAACATCCAAGGCTTACCGAACTACCCTCGTGGGATTGAAAATACTGCTCCCTATTATAGCTCTCAGGTATATCTTACAGCGCTTATTGATGATTGTGCTTTATCCTGCCCAAAGTAGACTTATGGAAAAGTTTGGAGACTCTTCTTTATTGAAAGAAAACTTAACAAGAAATAGATTATCTGCCACACACTGGAAGTCAGGGACTAAATGTTCCTACCTTTATAATGATGAAACTAAAACATGGCAGGAGGAACAATCCGATCATTCTTTCAATTATGTTTATCGAAATCTGGTTTTTAAGCAAAATGATCATTTATTGAACGGGATCATAATCAGCTCCGAAGCTAATATGGGGAATGGTAATTGGGTTTTACAAGCTACAGGCAATGGAGAGCCCATTGAAAATACTTTTGGCAATCTAATTAATTTTTATGAATCAATGGGATTGAATCTGTTGATGATCAATGGTCCCGGAGTGGGAAGCAGCGAAGGAGAAGCCACACCCGAAACCATGCGAAATGCGCAAGAAATGGGTTTGAAGTTTTTGGAAGAAGCGATACATGCTAAAAAGATCGTGATAGCGGGTCGTTCTCTAGGAGGAGCAGTTATAGGGGAAGTCATTTCAAAACATGTATTTAAACCCGAAATTCAATATCTTGTGATTCGTTTAATGAGCTTTTCTTGTTTCAGCAATGTGGTGGGTTACTACTTTAAAAAAATATGTCAGAACTTCCTTCCATTTTGCAACGATAACTCTCCCCTCAGCTTTTTATTAATTTGGATAGGGTCAAGGATTACTACATTTCTAGGCCTTGAGATTGACGGATTAGCTGGATCACAATCTTTGTTGAGTCAACAATCTATTAAAGAAGTGATTGTGCAGTCAGGTAAGGGAGAAGGAATAAAAGATCTACAAGAGATGAAAAATAATATCAAATACGATGGAGTTATTCCCATCGAGCATTCTTTAGCTTGGAATTTGATAGAAAAAGGCATCATCCATAATAAGGAATTTCGATGGGATAAGGTCTCCTCCTTGGGAGACCTTAACAATGGCAGACATGGTTCGTTCGAGGCATACCTTGAAACTCAAAAAGATATTAAAGATTTTATCAGCTCTTCTTCTGAACCTTGAGCTTGAAAAACTGTGGATTTAGATTGGAAAAAATGATAAATAAGCGTATAATAATTTTATGTTCTTCTTTTTAAGAAGGTTTTTAGCACGCGTTTTTGATTACGGTCTCTTTTATTTTATCACTGTTTTTATCTCATTAATTCTTCCGTTTGAAATGGAAAGCAAATTTTTTCTTTTATGGGCTTTATTTATACCTGTAGTGTGGGCCCCGATTGAGATGGTGCTTTTGTATACGTGGCAGACGACTGTGGGTAAAAAATTATTTGGCTTGGTACTTCCTCATCTATCTTGGAAAGAAAATTTTAAACGGGCTTTTTTTTTTAAGAAAACCCAAAAACCGGAAAGTCGACCCATTGGGATCAAGCGGTACTTTATAGCTCTTATGTTGGCTTGTTCTGCAGGGAGCGCCCTTTTCTTAGGAGATCATATTTCTGAAGCCGCTGTAAAGTACGAACAGTCGATGACCGCCCATGGGTGGGTGCAATATGTTTCTGATGCAGGCCATTTTCAAGTGCAGTTTCCCAAAAAACCTGTCGAGCAGGACGTGAAACATTTTGAATCTCTGAATGGAGATCCTCTGCAGATAAATGAATGTAAAGCTCCGCATAAGGAAGCCGAGTTTTCTGTGAGTTATCTTGATCTGCCTAAAAAATGGAAGCTTTTTAGCGCTCCTACACTACTTAAGGGAGCAATGAAGGTGGTTCACGAACATCTAAATGGGGCAGAGCTCATTGAGAAAAAGCTGGTGAAGCATAAAAATTATCCTGCCATGGATTTTAAGATGAAAAAGGAAGAGAAAGAGATCGAAGGTCGATTGATCCTTGTGGGCAATACCTTGTACAAGTTATGGGTGGTTTATGCTCCAGATACTCCTCGTGAGCAGCAACACGAAATCTTCGTAGGTTCTTTCACAATTAAATAATTTCTTTGATCCAAAAATTAAGCGAAATAGCAAAGGGCCCCTCTAAGATCGGATAGCGACACGTGATCTCTGGATGTCGCATATAGCCTCGTTTTTGCCAAAAAGTTTCTAGATTATTCTGTTCTGTAGGACGGACAAATCCTTTGGGAGGAATAGGGGAGGTAAAACAGATTTTGGTAAAACGTTTGAGATGCCGGACATGTTCTTCACGTAAATCAAAAAAATGGTGCGCGATTCCACGACTTCGGTAAGGCTTTAAAAGTGCGGAGAGTCCGAAATAGTAGTAGTCTCCAACGGGGAGACCTTGTTTTAAAAAGGGTTCTTGAAACTCTGGATATTCTTCTGCAAGGGGGAGGCCTGTAGAGACCCCAATGATCTGAGAGCCATCAAAGACAAGAATGGCAATAGAATCTTTGCTCAGGCAGTGGTGTTTCAAATACTTAAGATCGATATCAGGGCTGCCTAGTTTAAAGTAAGGAATTTCACTCAGCACTTCTTGCCGGACTTTGACAATACTTTGGATGTAAGTCTTTATGCCGGATCCGACAAGTTTGCGAATCTTGATATCTGAAGACATCTCATTCCTCAAAATGGTTTAAGGTTTGAATAGACATGCCATAATTGCGCATTAATAAAACAGGTTCCTCCTTCAACGGAGTAGTATAAACTCTCCACTATAAATCGCTCGTAAAGAGCACTAAAAACAGGAGCAAGCACATGAAACATTATATTGGACTAGATGTATCAATGAAAAGAACTTTTATCTGATTTCAGTTATACCCAAGTAAACAGCCATGAGCTTTGCTCACAATAATCGATGAAAAGTCCTTGGGTTACAATCGTGTCATCCATAAAATACTTGCTTTAAGTCCTTAACATGGGAGGTATTTTATGGAAGAACTTTTAGACCAATGCTGTGGAATCGACGTCCATCAAGAAAGCTTAACCGCCTGCATCATGAAAGGCCGTGGCAAGAAGGTGACCAAAGAAATCCGATTGATAAAAACGCTCAGGAATTTCAGCATCAGACCCTCCAATGTACTCAATCGTATAAACCCATTCTCCTATGGTAGATTTATACAGGT
>DAIDHO010000011.1 GCA_027459675.1 Parachlamydiales bacterium
CAGCCTCCTAGTAGGGAGGTTAGCATCTGCTATCTGGTAGCATGAATGTCAACTAAAAAAATTGTGAAACGGCCCTGCCCCGTCATTTGAATAACGTTGCGTGTTTAAAATTACACTTTCTTCTAGAATGAAGGAGATGATTTCATGGAGAGAAATTCAGAGAAATAATTTTGTTCAGTGGAAGCCTCTTGTTGAGTTTCTGGAGCTCGATGAACAAAATGCGCAGCAGCTCTTGCAAAAAAGCCTTTTTCCGCTCTACCTTCCTCGAAGGCTGGCCGAAAAAATTGAAAAAAATAAGCTGGACGACCCTATTTTAAAACAATTTATTCCTCTACAAGAAGAACACGTCGCCACACAGGGATTTTGCCTCGATCCCATCGGGGATAGAGCGGCTCAAAAAGAAGGAAAGCTGTTACAAAAGTATGTAGGAAGAGCTCTCCTTGTTTGCACCAGCAGCTGTGCCATGCATTGCCGCTACTGTTTTCGAAAACATTTCCCTTATATGAGCGAACGAAAATTGTTCCAACAAGAACTCGAGATGATTAAGCAAGACTCTACCCTTGAAGAAATTATCTTAAGTGGAGGGGACCCGCTGTCTTTATCCGACCAGGTTTTAGAACAACTTCTTCAAGGCTTAACTTCGATCACACATGTCCAGCGCATCCGCTTTCATACGCGCTTCCCTATTGGCATTCCGGAACGGATTGACTCCTCTTTTTTAAAAATCCTCTCTTTGACAAGGGCGCAGCTCATCTTTGTAATCCACGTCAACCATCCCAGAGAGCTGGATGAGGAAGTGATTGCGAGTTTAAAAAAGATTCAACAACTGAGAATCCCCGTCCTGAATCAAGCTGTTCTTCTGAAAGGAGTGAATGACGACCTGCTGACTTTAAAAACTCTTTTGGAAGCTCTTATCAATATCGGAGTCCTTCCCTACTATCTTCATCAACTCGATCGGGTTCAAGGGGCAGCCCATTTTGAAGTGTCAGAAGAAGTAGGGCTATCGCTTCTGCAGCAGCTAAGAAACTCTCTTCCGGGTTATGCTATTCCTCAATATGTGCGAGAAATTGCAGGCGAGCCTTCTAAAACTGTCATTGCACCCTCTCTCTAAAAAAGGGTGGATACATCATCTCAATCACGCATTTAAATTGATATGTGCATCGATTTCACCCATCTTTTAAAATAGACCTCAGTGACGAGAAATTTGACTTTTTAATGGAAATCCGATTTTTTAAGAGAAAATAAGACTATCCTCTATGACAAAAAAATACGATGAAAGCGCCGTTCAAACTCTAGATGCTTTAGCACACATCCGACTCCGCTCAGGGATGTACATCGGTCGGCTAGGAGATGGCTCTCATGCCGATGATGGAATCTATATCATGCTGAAAGAAGTCATCGACAACTCTGTTGATGAATTCATCATGCATCATGGGCCTAAAATTGAAATTGAGCTGAGCGAGAAAAGCTCCCAGATCTCTGTTCGAGACTATGGAAGGGGGATTCCGCTAGGAAAAGTGATCGAATGTGTCAGCCAAATTAATACAGGAGCAAAGTATAACGACGACGTGTTCCAATTTTCGGTGGGATTGAATGGGGTAGGGACCAAAGCGGTGAATGCTCTTTCTTCTCATTTTCTTGTGAGAAGCTACCGAGACGGAGAGTTTGTGGAAGCCCGCTTTGCGCGGGGAGTCCTGAAAGATAAAAAGAAAGGCAAAACCAAAGAGCCCAACGGCACGTATGTCGAATTTATCCCAGATACGGAGATTTTTAAAAGATTCCGTTTTCAAAAAGAGCTGATCACGAAACGGCTTTGGAATTATGCCTATCTTAACACAGGCCTTACCCTCCTTTTCAATGGAGAAACTATCTGGTCTGAGCATGGACTTCTGGACCTTTTAAAAACCGAGCTCAAAGATGATCGGCTGTACGAGCCTCTCCATTATAAAGGAAAGTCGCTGGAGTTTGCCTTTCTTCACTCTTCTAGCTATGGAGAAACCTATTTTTCATTCGTGAATGGTCAATATACACAAGACGGAGGCACTCATTTATCCGCTTTTCGGGAGGGGATTTTAAAAGGGGTGAATGATTTTGCTAAAAAGAACTTTCAAGGGGTCGATGTGCGGGAAGGGATTGTAGGGGCTATTCTGGTTAAAGTGAAAGAACCTCTGTTCGAATCGCAAACTAAAAACAAGTTATCCAACACGGATATCCGAGGGCCCCTTGTGCAGGAGGTGAAAGACGCTGTCCAAAACTTGCTTTATAAATTTCCTGAAACCGGCAAAAAAATCCTCGAGAGAGTCCTATTTAATGAAAAGCTTCGAAAAGAACTCGCTGCTGTTAAAAAAGATGCTAAAGAGAAACAGAGAAAAATTTCTTTTAAAATTCCTAAATTGCGAGATTGTAAATACCATTTGGGCGATGAAGGCAAAGAAGAAGCTAAAATGGGGGAGCAGACCATGATTTTTCTGACAGAAGGAGAATCGGCTTCCGCTTCGATTGTGATGACACGCGATCCTCTCACGCAAGCTGTTTTCTCTTTAAGGGGCAAGCCTTTAAACGTCCACGGAATGAAGCTGGATCAAATCTATAAAAACGAAGAAATGTACAACCTCATGTCAGCCTTGAATATCGAAGACGACATTGCCAACTTGCGCTATAATAAAGTGATTTTAGCAACCGACGCCGACGTGGATGGCATGCACATTCGAAATCTTTTAATTACTTTTTTCCTGACATACTTCGAAGGGCTTGTGTTAAATGGTCATCTTTTCATCTTAGAAACCCCTCTTTTCAAAGTTCGAAATAAAGAGCAAACTCTGTATTGTTATTCTGCTGAAGAGAAAGAAGAAGCGATTACCACCCTTAAAAAAGGGGTCGAAATTACGCGCTTTAAAGGACTCGGTGAAATCTCTCCTGAGGAATTTAAACAGTTTATCTCAAAAGATATTCGACTGGTCCCCGTCACGATTCAAAACCTATCTGATATCAAGTCGACTCTCGAATTTTACATGGGGAAAAATACGCCAGAGCGAAAGAATTTCATCATGACCAATCTAAAGAGTGACGCATGGACAATTTAAAACACCAAATGAAGGATCATTTCCTTCAATATGCTTCGTATGTCATTCTCGATCGAGCCATTCCCCATGTGGTCGATGGACTTAAACCTGTTCAACGCCGTATCTTAGAAACTTTATGGAAACAAAACGATGAGAAACTCCATAAAGTCGCCAATATTGTCGGCCAAACCATGCAACTCCACCCTCATGGAGATGCGCCCATCTATGAAGCTTTAGTCAACCTCGCCAACAAGGGCCACCTCTTGGATCGGCAAGGCAATTTTGGGAACATCTACACAGGTGACCCCTCCGCTGCCGCTCGCTACATAGAAACCCGGCTTTCACCGCTAGCTCGCGAAACCCTTTTCAACCCCGATATTACGGAGAAAATTCCTTCTTATGATGGACGGAATATGGAGCCTGTCACCCTCCCCGCAAAAATTCCGCTTCTTCTCATACAAGGCGCAACGGGCATCGCTGTGGGGATGTCTACGTATATCTTTCCTCATAATTTCACAGAGCTGCTTGAAGCAGAAATCGCCTATCTCGAAGGAAGAGATTTTAAAATTTATCCTGACTTTCCGACGGGGGGAATCATGGATAAAAGCGAGTACGATAAAGGACGTGGGAAAATCAAGCTGCGCGCTAAAATCGACATCCAAGATTCTAAAACCCTTGTGATCCGCGATATTTGTTATGGAACTACGACAGAAAGTCTCATTCGCACAATTGACGAAGCTGCAAAAAAGGGCAAAATTAAAATCGAATCGATTAACGATTATACGGCCAAAAATGTAGAGATAGAGATTAAACTGCCCCGGGGTCAATATGCCGAAGAGATGATCGACGCGTTGTATGGATTTACAGAATGCGAAGTCTCTCTCACATCGCAAGTTATTGTGATTAAAGATGGACATCCCTGGGAAACAGATGTCCATGAAATTCTCAAATATAATGCCAATAAACTGATCGAGTTTTTGAAGCAAGAGCTTGAAATCGAACGGCATAGGCTTCTTGAGAAAATTTTCTATAAGACACTGGAGCGTCTTTTCATTGAAAATCGACTCTATAAAAAAATAGAAACAGTAAAAACTCTCGAAGGCATCCATAAAACTCTTCAAGATTCACTCCAGCCCTATAGTAAAGAACTGTTGCGCTCCCCGACCCAGGAAGATCGAGAGCGACTCTTGCAAATCCCTATCCGCAGGATTTCTCAGTTCGATATCGATAAAAACCACGAAGAAATTGCCCAGCTTGAAAAAAACCTTCAACAGATTGAAAAAGATCTTAAAAATGTCAAAAAATTCACCATTCAGTATCTCCAAAAGCTTATTGAGAAATATGGAAAAGAGTTTCCCAGAAAAACGCGCATTAAGTCGATCGAAGAGATCGATCGTAGAGCCATCGAGACCAAACAAATTAAAGTCGGCTATGATCCTAAAACTGGTTTTGTAGGAACCAAAGTGACAGGTGCTGTTCAATTCACCTGTACTAATTTCGATAAGTTGCTCCTCTTTTTTCAAGATGGCACCTATAAGGTCATTACCATCCCTGAAAAACAATACCTAGAAAATATCGTATGGGTAGGAGTAGCTGACAAGAAGACCGTCATCAATGTAATCTATAAAAATATCGAGAATAAGCAAAGCTGGGCTAAACGGTTTATCGTCGATAAATTCATTCTCGATAAAAGCTATCCTTATGTAGATGAAAAATCGAAGCTTCAATATATTTCTTCCGACATTGAACCGACAGTTCAGCTAGAACTTGCTTCTAAACCCAAACAAAAACATTCCATTCTCACCTATTCCTTTAAAGAGGTCCTCATCAAAGGAGCCCAAGCCCGGGGTGTTCGAGTAGCCCCTCAGGAAGTGAAGAAAATTTCGATTGGTAAAGTCTCCGGAGGAAAAGTCCAACAACTTTCCTTTTTGGAATAAATAGTCCTCTTGCTTAAGCTAAAGCTCAGTTGATTTTATGAGAATTTTTGGCCTATTTTCAAAATAGGCGCTACATCCTTTCAAGCGTCTTGAGACCTAAGATTTGCAGTCCTTGGCGTAAGATACGGGCAGCAATCTCGCAGAGGAGAAGACGACTCCTTTCTTGAGCAGAGCCTTCGACGCGACAATCTCGAAAGAAAGCATGGAATTTTTCTGCTAAGGTATAAAGATACTCGACGAGGCGGTTGGGAAGAAGGTCTTCGGCAACCGCTTCTAAAGTCTCCCCCAACTGCCTCAAATGCAAGGCAAGATCGATTTCAGTGGAGTGGTCGAGAATAATGGAATCTTTTTTGATAAGTTCTTCCATCGACTTGCCCACCTTCCGCTGAATACTTCGTATCCTGACATAGGCATAGAGTAGAAAAGCGGCTGTATTCCCTTCAAAGCGGAGCATGCGATCATAACTAAAGCTATAATCTTTGATCCGATGAGAAGCTAAATCTGCATATTTTACCGCATCAATCCCTAAGATGATCGCTGTTTGATGGAGTTCTTTTTCTGTAAGCTCTGGGAGACGCTCTCTTAAAACTTTTTCTGCATGGGTCACAGCTTCTAGAAGAAGGTCAATGAGTTTTTCGGTGTTTCCAGAGCGGGTTTTAAATTTTTTTCCATCCGGTCCTAATACCACTCCGAAAGGAACATGATCTACGCGCACTTTGGTACGATCGAGATATCCTGCTTTTTCAGCTGCTTTAAAAATCATCTCAAAATGCAAGGCTTGCCCCGCATCTGTAACTACAATGATACGGTCTGCTTTTTCCACTTCTATGCGATGCCGAATAGCAGCCATATCCGTGGTATCATAATTGTATCCGCCGTCGGCTTTTTGAATGATGATGGGAAGAGGCTTTTTATCGCGCCCCACATACCCTTCAAGATAGATGCATTTTGCACCTTCTGAAAGCGTAATCATCTGTCGCTTTTCAAGATTCGCTACCACTTCGGAAAGATAAGGGTTGTAGAAAGACTCTCCTCGTTCCACGATTTTCACATCTAAGAGATCATAAATCTCTTGATAAGCTTTGCGAGAAATATCGCAAATCATCTGCCATGCCGCAAGCGCCGTTTCATCTCCCCCTTGCAGCTTGACCACTTGAAGCTGGGCTTCTTTCTTGAAGGCAGGATCTTCATCGAAAAGCTTTTTTGAATCTCGATACCATCCCATGAGGGTAGGAAGATCTGTCGACACGGTGCCTTCCAGGACCTCCGGTACATGAGCCCGCATATAAGCGATGAGCATTCCAAACTGCGTTCCCCAATCTCCAATATGATTGAGCCTTAAAACATCATGCCCTAAAAATTCAAACAGCCTTGCTAAACAGTCCCCAATAATAGTCGATCGTAAATGACCCACATGGAGCTCTTTGGCAATATTGGGGGAGGAAAATTCAACAATGATACGCTGTACATGAAGAGGAAAAGGAACCCCTAATCGAGGATCCTGCAGCACCTGCATCATCTGTTCTGAAAGAAACTTTATATCTAGAAAAATATTAATAAATCCGGGTCCTGCAATCTCCAGCTTGGCAATCATAGAGGAATAAGTCGGTAGCTTGTGCCAAGCTGTGACCATCTGTTGCGCTACTTCGCGGGGATTTTTTTTCAGTTCCTTTGCGAGCTTTAAGGCATTATTACATTGGTAATGCCCAAAGTGAGGCTGTGTAGAAAGAGTCACTTCCGGATGAACGGGGTTAGGGGCGATCTCTTTCAAGATTTCACATACTTGATCTTCAAGAATATGAATCAAATTCTTCATCGCGCTGTTTCTTGGTGATGGTACCGCGGAGGGTGCTGACGTTTTCCTATGCCATATTTAATACGGTAATCGCCTAGAGAAAGAGCTGCTTGATGCGTGGAACAACTGTTTTGCTCTGAAATCTCAAAGAGCCGAATGAGCTGATCATAGAGCTTATCGACTTTTGCACGCGCTTTGCTGGGCTGGTACCCTTCTTCTTCAATCTCCACGCTTACGTTAATGAGCCCCCCTGCATTAATCACAAAATCAGGAGCATACAAGATCCCTTTTTGTTTAAGTAAAAGAGCATCTTCATCGCTTAGAAGTTGGTTATTGGCACTGCCTGCAATACCACAGCAATGCAGCTGAGGAATGGTGTCAGGATTGATAATACCTCCCAATGCACACGGGGCTAGGATATCGCACTCCACACTTAAAATGTCATCTGCAGGACATGCTATAGCTCCCCATTTTTTTGCATACCGCTGAGTTTTTTCCCAGTCGATATCACTGATAATGAGTTTTGCTCCCTGCCAAAATAAGATTTCGGCAAGATGCCCTCCCACGCTCCCGACTCCTTGGATAGCGATGGTCTTGCCAGCGACTGAAGAGTTGCTGTACAAGGTCTGAAGAACTGCTTGAATTCCTCGGAAGGTCCCAAAGGCTGTATAAGGAGCCGGATTACCGCTTCCTTTTTCGCTCGCAGTTCCCACCACATAGGGGGTATATTTTCCAATAAGGGTCGCATCTTCGACCGAGCAGCCGACATCTTCTGCGCAGGTATAAAGCCCTTGAAGTCGATCCACCGCTTCTGCAAAAGCGATCAACATCTCCGGTGTTTTATTTTTAGGGCTGCACATAATGACACTTTTCCCTCCCCCTAAACCGACTTCTGCTAAGGCAGACTTATACGTCATGCCCCGCGCAAGTCGCTTGGCATCTGTGAGGGCAGCCTCGAAAGTGGGGTAAGAATGAATGCGAATTCCCCCGAGGGCTGGACCTAAAGTGGTGTCATGGATGCAGATAAGGGCTTTCAACCCACTTTTCTCCTCAGAGACGAAAATAACCTTTTCATAACCCTCAATATTTATTTCTTTAAGGGAAAGAGAATCGGCTGTAATGGGCTTCATAAAAATCCTTATTTAAAAAAAGAAATCATACCACACCCTCAAGGCGAAAACAATCGTTTTTCAAATGAGCCACGTCCCCCAGAACGGGGACTATTAAAGAAATTAATAATACGTTGAAAATTATCTGGAGCTGAAGTAACCTTAATGGCTTAAACCATGAATGGGCGGATGTTTCATGTCGAATATAATAATTTCAGACAATTTAAAAGACGAAATCATTAAATTCTTAAAAAGAGAGAAAAAAGCCGACTTGATTACGACTTATCTTTATTTTTTAGAAAAAAAATTTAATATCCACCCTGTTCTTTTTCTAAGAGAAAAAAAGATTTTTCAAAGCCAAGATGAACTCATCCATAAGCTCGAGAAAGAAGGAAAACTTTGGCGCGAGACCGAAATCAAAATTCAGATGGGGCAGCCCAGTGTCAACGAGCAAACCAAAAAAATCTATATTTGCCCCTTTACCGGGAAGGTTTTTGGCGATAATACCCATCCCAATCCTCAAGATGCAATCTATGATTGGGTCTCTAAATGTCCTGAAAATACAGAAAGACTTGATGGGCTTCGAGTGAAACGTTTCTTTGTATCAGAAGATCCCGAAGTGATTAAAAATTACATTGGCAAACATAAAGAACCGATTACAAAAATCGTCTTCTCTTCCATCGTCACTGGAAAGCTTTTTAACTCCAAGCAAGCGGTGATTGAAGATTTCATAAAAAATCAACTAAAACCGCTCGAACTGGTTGAAGTTCCCAACCAAAACCGATTTCAAATTGAAGACCACTTCCTTCAATTTATTCAAACTCACCTGGAGGAAAGTAAAATCTCCTCCTTTGTGGAAGTCGCCTCCAAGATCGAAGAGCTCTCTCCTTACTTAGATCAATGGCTCGAAGATGCAAGTGAAGGAAATAGTTAAGAACATCTCTTCCCCTGAAGAAATGTTTCAATACGGGGTTACAATGGCCCATAGGCTCCAATACCCTCCGCTCATCCTCGGTTTAAAAGGAGACTTGGGAGCGGGCAAAACCACTTTCCTCAAAGGATTTATCTCTACTGTGGCGAACATCGACCCTCGCGAAATTCAGAGTCCCACCTTTACTTACCTTCAAATCTACGCAGATTCTATTTACCATTTCGATCTCTATCGAATTGAAGTCGCAGAACAGTTTACATCGGCTGGTTTTGGGGATTATTTAAAGGCGGACGGTATTTGCTGTATCGAATGGGCTGAAAAAATTGAATCCCTTCTCCCCCCTGCCTCACTTTTCATGGAAATTACCTATGAAGGCCCCTCGCTTCGGCAATGCTCTTTGTACCCAAAGGATGCGGAGTGAAAAAAATTCTCTTTCGCTCTGCAGAATTCTTAGGCTCTATGTTGGACCCAAATGAATTCATTCGAGACCAGCAAGGTGATTTTTTGGCTGAAATTGCTTTTGTAGGACGCTCCAATGTGGGTAAGTCATCTCTCATCAATCACCTCTTAAAAAGTAAAGGACTCGCCCACGCTTCTTCTAAGCCCGGGAAAACCATAATCTTAAATTTTTATAAGGTGGATGAGGCGCTTGTTTTAGTCGATTTTCCTGGATATGGGTATGCAGCCCGTTCACAGACAGATCAACTCGCATGGAGCCAGTCCATTGATAAATACTTTACGCAGCGCAAAACCCTTAAACTCATCCTCCTCCTTGTGGACAGCCGAAGAGATTTAACCCAAGAAGATGTAGAAATCATAAAATGGGCCCTCCATCATCAAAAACCTCTCTTACTCATATTTACAAAATCAGATACACTGAGTACCAAAGAAAAGCAGCAGGTGACAAAAAAAATTGCTTCTTTCCATCCGACCGTCTCATCCATGTACTATACTATCAAAGAAAGCCTTTCGAGAGATTTACTCATTTCTAAAATCAACCAAGTGGTAGCAGGATAAAAATGGGGCTTTTGAATCAACAAACCTTTATCTGTCTCGATTGCGAAACAACAGGGCTCGACTCTAAAGCCGATCGGATCATTGAAATCGCTGTGGTAAAGTTTACGTTTTCGGAAACCTTAGAGAGTTTTGAAACCCTGGTGGACCCTGAATCGCCTATTTCTGCGACTTCTATGTCGATTCATCATATTACTCCGCAAATGGTAGAAGGAAAACCCAAAATCCAAGAGGTGCTGCCCAAAGTTCTTTCCATGATCGACTCTCTTATTATTGTGGGCCATGGAATTCGACTCGATCTTGCCTTCATCGCCGAGGCTGCTAAAAGATATGAGATCCCTTTCAATATGGACAAGCTTACCACTATAGATACCTTAAGGCTGGCCCGACTCTATGGAGAAAGTCCCACTAATTCCCTGGAAAAACTTCGGCAACATTTTAACATTGAAGAAGAAGGAGCTCATCGCGCAATGAGCGATGTCACCGTCAATATTCATGTGTTTAAATATCTTTCCACCACCTTTAAAACGATCGAACAGCTCTTAGAACGTCTTAAAAAGCCGATTCTTCTTCGCACAATGCCACTGGGGAAATATAAAGGACGCCTTTTTAGTGAAATTCCTCTTGAATATCTCAGGTGGGCCCTACGCGGAGATTTTGACCAAGACCTTATCTTCTCTATCAAGACAGAGCTCCAAAAGCGAGGCAAAGGCAACCGCTTCGAACAATCTGCAAATCCTTTTTTGCAACTTTGATAAGAGTTTTAGCTTAAGCAAGAGGTCTTTAAGATAGGACAATAGGACGCTTTTCTTCCGTTTGAGAGACCGCTTCTGTAGTAAGGATATTGAATTGCTTACCTAGCGAGCGGACAGACATAATCCAGCCTCCAATGGCGAAAAGAAGCAAAAAAGCAACAATGGGAATGCTTCCTACAATAGTCCCACAAGCAATGAGAAGGAGTTGATACATAATTGCTCCACCCGACTTTCCAAGACGAGACCCAACGCCATCAATAGCAGCTTTCCCCTTAATACGCTCTTCACGAGGAAGAGGAATAAAAGCCAGTTCCTTGGTGGCATCCACTAAGCTATATTTTGTTCCACGGACGACACAATTTTGGAGTGAGCCTAAGAAAACAGCTAACGCTAGCGGACTTGTGCCAAACGACAGACAAATTCCAAGGAGAGATTCTTGGGGAAGAAGAAGAACTGCAAAGAAGAGGATGCCGGTTAGGAGGGTCAAGACGGGAGAAATAAGCGCGCTTTTAGTCCATCCCAAGGCCCGGATGACGTTGCCCGATATGAAAAATGAAATGACAACCGCAATGAGGGCAATCCAAAAATTGACATAAGCCATATAACCATTAAAATCAGCAGTCGCAGGGTAGAGTTGTTTCACTTGATCTTTCCAGACCACTTCAGCGAGGTTAATTACAATATTATATGCAAAGACCAGGATAGCAATTAACATCAGGTAAGGAGACTTGACAAGCGATTGGAAGCTTTTTCTCATCCCCATTTTTATAGGAGAGTCTCTATGAGCTTTTAAAGTCTCTTCGGTGTATCCTCTCCCGGCTTTATTCATCATCCAGTAAAGGCCCATACACAGAAGGCCTGAACCCATGACCATTAAGCCCAAATAAAAAATATATTGATCCCAGGCTGTTGTCCCAAAGGGAATGGAGGGATTAAATTGATTCGCCGATAAATAAGAAGCTAAGAAACCAGCAATGACTCCCGATAAATTCGTGCCCACTCCAAATAAACCATAAAATCTTTTTGCATCTTTCACTGAAGTGATGTCATTAGCAAATCCCCAAAAAAGAATGGTCATGATCATTGTACTCCACATCTCTGACATCACATAGAAAGTCGAATAGGTCCAATTCCGGATAATGGCAATCAGGCCTCTAAAGCCTTGCGGAAGCGCTCCTTGGAGCTGGTCAGCAAAGGTATGGGGATGCAGCATGTCTCGATTCGGATAAAGAATAAATGTGAAAAGAGCGAAATACCCTATGAAGAGGCACAACATCGCATAAAAGACCGTGCGGCGATTGAGCCAGTTGGAAAACCGTGTGAAAAGAAAAGTCATTAGAATAGCTGTGGGCAAAATGGCCCACACTTTAATAAACGGGATAGCCTCTGCCCCTGATTCAGGAGCTGTGATTAAAACAGCGTCTTTAGAAATTCGAAGCAAGTAATAATTGAAACAGATCAAAAAAGAAATCAAAAACATCGGGATGAATTTGGGATATTCTTCCCGGTAAACAGGCCATAAAAAGGCACGTAGCGCGCCAAACGGCTTGGTACTCATGAACCTTAACTATAGTGGACTTTTATCATAATATCAATGAAATGTTCCTTTCTTCAAATAGATCCAATTATTTTTTTGAAATTTTTCAAAATTTTATTCCTTTTTATTACTCAATGCATCGATCCCGGGTAGATGCCCTTTTTCCAGATACTCTAGGGAAGCGCCTCCTCCTGTCGATAGGTGGGTAAATTTCTCTCCCAAGCCGATCTTTTGAATCGCCGCTACGGAATCTCCTCCTCCAATAATAGTCGTAGCTTTGAGGTTTGAAAGAAAGTGAGCAACCCCCTCGGTGCCTTTAGCAAAATGAGGAAATTCATACACCCCCAGCGGACCATTCCAAAAAATAGTTGATGCCTTTTGAAGATGCTCACACCATACTTGAACGGTAGCCTCTCCGATATCCATTCCCCTCCATCCAGAAGGGACAGGCGTAGGAAGAACAAGAGTTTTATAGGTGGCATCATTCCTAAATTGATCGGCAATCACCAGATCGACGGGCAGGTAGATGGGAATTTTTTTTTCACGTGCTCTCTGCATAAAGGTTCGAGCCTCTTCTAAAAATGCAGCTTCAATAAGACTGGAACCTGTCTCTTGCCCTTGCACTTTTAAAAAAGCAAGTCCCATCCCCCCTCCAATGAAAAAAGCATCCACATGGCCCAGAAGAGCTTTCAGAACTCCCATCTTAGATGAAACCTTGGCTCCTCCAAGAATAAGGTAAAAAGGATGAGGAGGATTTTCGAGCAGAGGATTTAAAAAACGGACTTCTTTTTCCATGAGAAGGCCCATGGCAGCCTTTCCCGGGAAGTAGTGTTCAATCATGGCAATCGAAGAATGCGGTCGATGCGCGGCAGCAAATGCATCGTTCACATAGTAATCAATCCCCTTGGCAATTTCTTTAGCAAAATTAGGATCCAACGAAGGATTTTCTTCGGCCGGATAAAAGCGAAGATTTTCGAGGAGAAGCACTTGCCCTCCTTTTAAATCGTGGATCATTTTATCGACTTCTTTTCCAATACAATCGGTTGCAAAAAGAACAGGAGCTGCAATCAGTTGAGACAGTTTTTTTGCACAAATTCCTAGAGAAAATTGAATATCTTGTTTGGATTGAGGACGACCGAGATGACTCATGAGAATCACAGCTGCGCCCTCTTGCAAGGCTTTTTGAATAGTAGGAATCGCTTCTCGAATCCGCGTTTCATCGGCAATCGTGCCGTCTTTATTCAAAGGAACATTAAAGTCCACCCGAATGAGGACTTTTTTCCCATTGAGAGGTAGATCTTTCAGCGTTAGCTTAGGCATTTAGGCTTAATATAAATAAACCCGAAAAATAAATATATATTTCATCAAAAAGGACGAGAGTTGGTAGAAATTGAGAAGGACTTAGATGTCTACTGCTCAATGTGGGTTAATAGAGCTTGAAATTACCTTTTGCTCTTAAGATTTTTGTTGAGCCAATCCCATCATTCATTCATACTTTTTTAGAATTCCTACAAAAAGGTGAAAGGATGAAATACATATTCTTTTTGGCTCTGTTATGGGGACAGTTATTCGGAGATTTTTCAGAGGACCACGGCATTTTAAAAGGAAAGCTAGAAAATGGTCTGACGTATTTGGTAAAACAGCATACATATCCTCCAAAACAGGCTTTTTTAGAACTCGTCGTTAAGGTCGGATCGCTTCATGAAAATGAAGAAGAGAAAGGATATGCGCATTTTGTAGAACATATGGTATTTCGTGGATCTGAAAATTTCAAAGATGGAGAAGCGATTCAATACATGCACTCTTTGGGTGCATGGGATGGAGAAGATTCTAATGCGAAAACAACTTTCAATTCGACGTCTTATCATTTTTCAATTCCTATAGAGGATAAAGAAGCTCTTCGAAAAGCTCTCATGATTTTAAGCGATTTTGCCTCCAAGGCGACTTTTGAGGAGAACCTAGTGCAAAGAGAAAAGGGAGTGATATTAGATGAGTATTACAAGAACCAAGACGATGAGGAAGAAATGGAATTCCTTCAAAAGCTCAAAGAGCTCCTTTCTTTCACTCCTTTCCCAGATCATTTACCCATTGGGACCCAAGCTTCGATTCAAAACGTACTCTCTACAGACCTCCAAAAGTTTTATAAAAAATGGTACAAGCCCGATCTGATGACAGTGGTTGCAGTAGGAGATTTTGAACCGAACACCGTTGTAGAAATGATTCAAGAACTGTTCGGAAACATTCCCCCCCCTGAGACAAAAACTCCTCAACCTATTTTTGATATCCACCTACCTCAGACCTCCAAAGCACGGATTTATGTAGACCCGAAACTGAAGGATACAAGCTTTGAAATCTGCGCTTTTAAAATCGATAAAAGAGCATGGAATGCTGAAGAGGATTTCCAAAAAAATCTTTTTACTGCTTTGATGAAACATCGATTAAAAGAATCTGTCCTTCGTTCTAGCAACTATTTCGATTCGTTAAATATTGCCTACAATTTTATAGGATTAGACTTATTTGCATTCAATATAAGCGCCTCCATTCAGGAAAATGTTCCAATAGCGATCAGAACGATAGCTCGTGCCTTGAAGAATATAGAAAAAAATGGTTTTAAAAACTGGGAATTAGAAAATGTTCGGAGCCAGCTTAAAAGAAAATGGAGCGAAAGGCTAGATAATACAGAAATAAGCCACCCCACTCAAGTCGGCCAAAGGCTCGAATTTCATCTTATAGACCATGGACCCCTGGCCCCAGAAGCAGAGATATTAGAGCATCACCTAAAAGCTCTCAGTAAAATCTCTCTTGAGGAAGTCAACGACTGGTACAAAAAAACTCTCAATCCTATCTACATGCTTTTCTTATCTTCTCCTCAAGAGATTAATCTCGATGAGGAAGAGCTTTTGAATTATTTTGGAGAATCTTCCTATCCTGCTGGAGAAGTTGTTTCAACAGAATTTGAAACAAACTATGGCATCAAGACATGGAATTTAAGTAATGGAATTTCGGTCTCTTTTAAACCGACCAAAAATCAAAAAAATCAAGTGCTTATCCATGCAGTGGCTCCAGGAGGACTATCCTCTACGACATCTCCCGAGGAATATATGTCAGCGCAACTCCTAGTTCCTTACACTTTCATTTCAGGATTCGGTCCCTTTAATCTGAATATGCTGAAAGAGAATGAAAAACTCTTTTTCCAAGTATCTCTTGAACACGATAGACGCTCTGTGATTGCCAATGGATATCGACAAGACATGGAAACAATGTTGGAGATCTTTCATGCATTTTTCACCACCCCCTTTCCCTCCTGCTTATCCACCTCTTGCTTATCCAATTGGAACATCTTAAAAATGAGGATGCAACAAGTCTATGCACGAGCTTTAAGCGAGCCCCGTGCGCAATTTAAGTATTACATTGATCAGGTATATTCGAATAGAGATTACAGAATGGAATCTTTTGATAGTGAGCTGGTATTCGAAAGTTTGGCTCCCTCCTTATATACCCGTTTTTTCGGTGCACCCACTGCCTTTCACTTTACAATCGTAGGCGATATTGCGACTGAGGATATAGAGCCGTTAATAAAAAAATATTTCGGATCTCTTCCGAATCGATCTCCAGAAAAGTTATTCTCCTCCAATATCATTGATTTCCCTAAGAAGAAAATTCAAAATGAGTTTAAATGTGGGAAAATATCCACGACCCAAACCGTGATGGGCTTTACATACAATACCCAAGAAATAGAGTCTCATATCAAAAGCCTATATGCATTTCAGACCATGAGCTATATTTTACAGCACCGGTTGCAAACTGTTTTAAGAGAAGAACTAGGCCATACTTATCATGTGGATGTTCAATCATATAGCCCTAAAGATACGAACGAAAGAAATGGGGTTTTGCAAATTTTTTTTACCTCTCAGGAAGCTCACCGAGAAATGATGATCGAATCTACCCTCGATGTTATCGATGAATTCAAAAAAAGGGAGATTCTTCCAGAAGAAGTTTCCAAAGCTGTTCAGACTCTTCTAAATATAATTAAGAAACTAGAGCATACAAATATCTACTGGGCATCTCAAATCGAAAAAACTAAAATCTATTCTCTTCCTATCGGGGATGTTTTAAATTACTCAGCTATCATCTCCTCCATCACAGCAGACGATGTGAAAGAGATCATCCACAAAGTGTTTGAGGCTCCTCCTATTATTTTGAGCCACCTCCCCGAGGGAGGATATGACGATTAGGGAAGCTTTTAGGGTGAAAAGCCTTTCTTAAAAAAAGCTAAATCCTAGCCGAAGAATCACAGAAGGAGTCAAGGTTTCTCCTGGGAGAAAACCGGTTGTTTTACCCCCTAATTGAAGAAAAAGCGCGCTCCCATTGGAGATTTTTATATGGCCCAAAAGGGAAATAGCTCCTCCAAAACGATTTTTGTAATGTTGTTGCTTGGCGTAGTCAAAGGTTAAAAGATTTGTGGAAGCATGGGCTTTATAAGGAACATTCGGTTGATACCACACATCTGCCCGAAATCCCCAGGGCACCCCATCCACGGATCCTATATATGCATGTTCGATTCCTAATCCACAAGAGGAAAGTCCCGCATATCTTCCTCCCCGGAGATAAAAATAAATCGGCTTTTTATCCTGAACAAGAAAATTCTCAACATAATACTCCGGTCCAAACGGAGTAAGACCCATCCTAAGACCCGGTAGATAGCCATATGAGCCCATAGAAAAAAGAGGGATGTCCATTTGCTTGCCTGTAATGAGATACAGCCACCACGCGTAAAAGGCATAATAGGTAAAAGGCTCAGCATAGTTGATAAGCGCCCACCGTCTGATCTGGTGGGTAGTAAGATGTCCTTTCGGAAGAGTTGCATGGAGAATATGGACATAACTTTGAATGTCTCCTTCAGAGTCTGCTATGCCTTGATACGACACCTTATCCTTCGTCGCTAAAATATAATGCGTCAGATCGTGCTGAGAGTATTGATAAAGAGAAGCTTGGCTGGGATTGATGCATCCTGCTTGCAACCACTGGAGCTTTAAGCGAATTGCTAAAATGGAGGTCGCTTCAACACCGGCACTCGACATTGCACTGAGTTGAAAAGGAGTCAGTCTCTGGGGTTGAAAGGACAGATATGTCACTCCCCCTCCAGGTCCAAAAGGAGGTGGAAAGCCAAACTTATATTTTCTGACACGGACACCTTCTTTACGAAAAGATCTTGCACGATAGCCGTGTCCAAACACTTCATGTTGAACTACCCCTGACATATAGTTATAAGGCTCCCAACATAAAAGCAGCTCTCCTAGCCTTTCAAGGCTGGGAGTCCATCCGCGGTGAGGAGGATTCGGTTTTTTGACGGCCCAATTTTCCACATATTGAATACCCTGACTAAGGGTTAACAGGCTTTCTGCTCCTGTGTAGGGCGAATAGTAAAGATCACCTATCAGATTGAGTGTAGGAGGTTCAGCCAAAAGAAAAAGAGGAGCCAAAAATAGAGTAAACTTCTTCATAACACTTCTTTCGAAATAAAAGGTTCATTGACTGTGTAGTTCGTTTGAATCCCCGACATTCTTTAGACCTCTTGCATAAGTAGGAAACCCTCTACCCAGATTATCGACAAGAAATTCAAAAGAACCACAAAATAATTTTGAAAAAGGTCTATAAAAGACCAAGCCTCTCTATTTGAAAATTGAGAGAGGCTTGTTTAAGATCTTAGAATCGATATCCAATTGTATTTCGTAAACCGAAAAAGTTCACATGAACATTTTTTCCATTTAGATAAATATCAAAGGGTTCAATGCGAAAATCCCAGTGTCTACGATGTCCAAAACGGAAGGTAAGAGGAACACTTACATCAAATCCATAGACAGGATTTCCCCAATTAAAATGCTTTTTATTGACTCCTCCACCAATCATTCCTTTGAGGTTAACACCTAAATTAACCACTGTGTTGAACTCGTGATCATAAAGAGCTCCAATCACTCCATACGCAACGGCTGGGAGTTGGGCATGTCTCTTTTTAACGCGGTGTCTACCCCAGTTCCAGCTATCTTCCCACCAGGATTGATAACGGTGTTCTCGTAGGTCTTTGACAATCCCCACGCCGGCAAAAGGAGTAACATGATCTCTTCCATTGTAAAAATAGTTATATCCCATACGAAGTTCTGCTTCGCAAAGTGCTGAAGCTCCTTTGCTTCCACCCACTGGAATAAGCCATGTTTCAACTCCAGCATAGAAGGCGTCTGTTTCAATTCTTTCATACACTTGATGCAATGAGCCAAAAACAGCCATTCTGTTGTGATATTCAATAAAAGAAGGTGTTTCAGTTTGTTTTTCTGTAATGACAACTTTTTTGCTTGTTTTTGTTTCAGCAATAAATTCGCCATCGGCATGAATAAAGATAGGTAGTAGTGTTAATGACAGTAAGGCTTTTTTCATATGATACTCCTTTTCAACACTAATGATTTTATTCCTCTTTTCGATTTAAGTATAGGGAATTATCATGCAAAAAAAGAAATCATTGCTATACTGCGCCCAACTCGAAATTAAAATTTCAAGCTGCTCGCAGCATAAAATTATTCAGGAGAAAAAGTATGAAATATGGGATTGCGCTGGCTACTCTGCTTGTGATAGCTACGGTCTATGCAGATGAGGAATTAGAAGGGGTTGTTGCCTACATAAAAAAGCCCGAACCACGAGAAAAGGTCCCTGCAGCCCTGGAACCGATTGCTCCCCAATATGAAAACCGTTTTGGCTTTTCTTTCGATCGTTTAGTCTTCGATCATAATAAAGCCGACTGCATCTACTTTGCTCTCGATTTTTGGATGCCCTATTTTTTTAGTAACTCCCGCAACGACCATTATGGCGCTCTTTATGAAGGCGAAGTGCGTTTAGGTTATAATCTCTTTTACAATGGGTGCGATCATTTCACCCCTCTTTTTGGCGCAGGATATCAATACAATAATGTCGGAGAATTTAAGAAAGCTAAATTCGCCTATACGGAGGCTGGCTTCCGATATTACCACGAAATCAACTCCGTTTTGGGATGGGGTCTGTACCTCAAAGGACTTGCCGGACATCAATTTGGATCCTACGAAGCTAAAAAGTTTGCCTGGGGGGTGGATTTGAGCATGCCTTTTGTCTTCCGTTTTTCTCGCGGTCGTCATTGGGATATAACTCTAGAACCTTTTTATCTTTATATGGAATCCAACCACAAGCATCAAGCTGTCTTTGGAGGACGCGGAAATCTGGGATATCAATTTTAAATATCTCTATGGCAACTGCCTTAAAAGCGACGAACCTTTAGTTACCCAACAGGTCTAATAAGACTAGGGATACGACTGATGCCAGGCGTACAAGAAAAAACCCAGCTTGGGAAAGCTGGGTTAGAAAATTCGTTTCTTTCTCGCAAAGAGAATTAGAAGTCGAAGCGGGCTTCAAATGTGACACCACTGATAGCAAGATCACCTTGGTTAAAGTTAAACTTGCCTTGTACATTTGCGCTATTGAAGTTCATATCTTTATCAAATCCATTGAGGATGTGTTGCTCCCAACCAAGTTGAAGGCGTATTCTGTACGCATCATCATAGAACAGATGATCCCATCGCAATCCAAGCCCCAGATCGGTCATGGTGCGGACGATACTCCAAGCATCATACGCATGGCCTAAACGAGATGCATTGCCACTGCCATCATAGCTATCTTGTTTTTCATGTAGACGTTGCTGTCCGTAGATTAAAGATAGAGCAAACTGTCCGTAGAAGCTCCATCCTTGCCCGAGTCCCCACTGCGTATCTGCCCCAGCTAAAAGACCGGCGCCCCGGAAGCGATTATTAAACTTCTCTTTGAGTTTTACAGTGTTTGCATAGGTAGGACCTGATCCTAATTGACCCCCTCGATATTTAACTACGATATCGCGGTGAGCCCAAAGGCCTCTTGCCCCTACATAAGGACGGAGAATGAGCCACTTACTGACGAAGAACTCACGTCCTAATTGGAGATCGAGGTAATCAAATTTCAGCACCGTATTTCCATGGGCATTTGCAACAAGGGCTTGAGCCACGTTGTTCGTTGGGTTTGTCCATGTTTGGTAGATAGTTTCTGGAGTGTCTGTTTTAGAAGATTTGTCTTCGCCTGATCGGAACCATGTATAGTTTGCAAGCAGGTCCCATCCATCGTGAGGAAGGTTATAACCCATTCCAGCGCGCCATCCCCAACTCCAGTCGTAGGAAATATTTTTTACGCTACCATCAAAAGGAGCAGAGCTATTTTCTTGCTTAATCCCATAATGGACCCCATCTTCTGTAGCATGTAAATAGATAGCATCAGCCTGGAACCAAACATCGGCTCCATCTTTCACCACTGGACGTGCAGGTGGATTGATCATCCCATTAGCACCGCGGCGTTGCTCGAGGGCATTCACGCGGTTTTCGAGGTTGCGAACTTGCATATCGTCTACAGCTGAGACAACAGATGTCATTCCAACCAGTGACAGTGCCATAAGTGGCAGTAATTTATTCAGTTTTTTCATAAGATCCCCCTGGGTTTGGATCATTTTTCATTTCATTTTCATTCCCCTATGTCTTACTAGGAAATAGAGATGTCATTTGCTCTCAGATCAGCCAAGAGAGACATAGGAAAAAGAAACAGCTATTTTCAACTTTAAACGCTTATAAGCGAGTTGATAGATCCCAATCTACGAAGAAAATCCATTTCGAGTCAAACAAAATCATGTGGTAGGAAAAGCGCGAATAAGACGATCAAGTGAATCTAACCATATTTGAGACTGGACGGAGAGTTGTTGTAAAATGAAATACCACCCCATCCATAGAAGCGCAAGTCCTACTAGAGATTTGAGTGACATCCCCAAAAATGCAATTTGGACTTGCTGAGCGAGACGATTAGCAATTCCGAGAAACATATCAGTCATCAAAATTGCAACAAGAGAGGGAGCTGCCAGCTGCATGGAAATGGCGGTGAATTTTGTAAGAAGCACCATGATAAATTTCCAAAAGCCGTGCTGAATGTGGAAGAAAAGAAGCGGCATGAAGGCGTCAGCGGGGATGACGGTGTAGGAAGTGATCACAGCTTGAAGAAAGAGAAGCAAGCCGCCGATTTCGAAAAAAAGCACGATATAAACGTAATTGTAGAGCTGTCCTAAAGGAGAGACTTGGGTGGATAGAATAGGGTCAAAGACTTGAAGCGCAGAGGATCCTCTTTGAAAATCGATGAGAACCCCCGCTGCTTGCGCCATGTAAAAAGGGACATTGATTAGAAATGCTAAAATAAAACCAATGAAAAGCTCTTTTAAACCGTAAGCAATAAAGAGCAGATCAAATGTAGGACGGGGAATTTTAGAGGTTGCAATGACGTGAGGAAGTAACACAGCAGCCAGTGCAATAGCAAGTCCAATTTTTACTCCATTAGGCAGCTTAGATCCTAAAAAAGGAGCAAGTGCGACAACGGGTGCAATGCGCATGAGGGCAAGAAAAAAAAGGGTCAACGCCGAAATAGGAGGAAGGTCAGGCAGACTTAAGACAAAGCTCAGGTAGTCTGTTGTATCCACGATGGCTAGAGCCATACCAATACCCTCTCAAGGATTCCATTTATAAAAATTTTGGAAAATGGCATTTGCATATTGCAAAATTTGGCTTCCCAGCCATCCTCCCATGAGCAAAAGTGTAAAAATAACGGCGATCAATTTGACTGTAAAAGAAAGAGTTTGTTCTTGGATCTGGGTTGCAGCTTGCATGACAGCGACAAAAAGCCCTACACACATGCTGATCAAAATAGGGGGGCCTGAGAGAATCAAAATCAATAAAAGAGCTTGGTAAGCAAATTGGTAAATTTCATTTGTAAACATCTATTCTACCTAAATGTTAAGACCAAATTTTGGATTAAGATAGTCCATCCATCGACCATGACCAGAAGCAAAAGTTTGAGAGGCAACGCGATTGTAAGGGGCGAAAGCATCATCATCCCCATTGCAAGCAAAATGTTGGACACCACCAAGTCAATGACGAAAAATGGAAGATAGACGACCACCCCAATCTCAAAGGCTGCTTTGAGCTGGGTGGTAATGAAAGCAGGGATCAAAACGAGAAAATCTGTGGGTTGAAGCGAGGAGCGGTATTCTTCGGGATAGGAACGATAGGCCAGCTGATAAAACCCTGTCATATGTTTTCCTAAACTATTGCGTTGGAGAAATTCTTTTAGAGGTTCTTTTCCTGCATTGATCACATTGATAAGATAAGGGGCAGTGGAGCTTGTGAAAAGCTGTTGGGGAGGATTGGTATTAATAGCTTTGGAAGCCGCATTATACATCGCAAGGCCCGTAGGGAACATCACATAAATGGTCATGAGAAGCGCAATACCATTCAACACTTGATTTGGAGGAGATTGCTGAACGCCTAGTGCGTTTCTTAAAAGTGAAAGAACCACGACGATTTTAACATAGGAAGTGAGAAGCATAACTGCATAAGGCAGGAGAGAAAGTCCTGCTAAGATCGCAAGCTCAGAAACGAGCTGCGGCGGTTTTCCTGCTTCTCCGTGGGCAATCTCAGCAGGAAGTTGAATGTCTTGGCCGAAAATAGAGATAGACCCCAATAAGAGGACCATCCATAAAAAATACTTTATCCATTTCATGGAAAACACTCGCTTACTGTTTTAAATACCGGTCAAACGCAGCTTCAATCCCGCGCCATTGATTCTCGATGGTCGCATTGATAATCCCTGTTTCCGTTTCAATCATACAGCCACCGGGAGAAATATCTTCACGCTCTTTGATCATGAGCAATTCGAGCTGTTCAAGTTTTTCTTTTAGGCGTGGTTTTTCTGTTTCTAAAATCTCTTTATCCGCCTTATTGACATAGATCGTAATTTTACGGTTTTGGAGGACAGGGGCGATTGCTTGAAGAACGATATCTACAATCGTCTCAGGGTTTGCTTTGAGCTCACCGGCTACGATTTTTTTAGCGGCCTTTAGAGCCAAAGGCAAGATAAGTTGATTCATTTCATGACGAAGGCGTTTCTTTTCATTATCAAGAGCTAAAATGTTCTCGTTGAGCTGAGTTAACCCTTCCTGATAGCCCTCCTCATACCCTTTTTTCTTCAACTCTTCGGCCTCTTTTTCTGCTCTCTCTTGGAGGGCGACCCTATCATTGCGTGTTTTTTCTAAAAGATCATGGGCTGAGACAAGCGTGCTAAAATCTTCGGAATGGATCACTTTTTTATTGGATGCAGGATGGACTTGACCGCCTTCAATCAAAGCAAATAACCTACTCATGGGATCCCCTTGTGTAATTGATGAGTTCAACCACTTGTTGAATAAGAAGCTGTGTAGCACGTGGATTGTCAATGGATGTAGAAAGTTTGCGGACGAGGAGCGCTTTTTCGACATCGAGGCGGTGTAGGACATACCATGTAAGGCTCGCATCTTGACCATAAAGCGCTTTAGCGAGTCGGTTGGCTCCGCGTTGTCGAATCAAAGCTTTGAGTTTTTCTTTTTCTCCATTCCAGTTCAAAAGACCCATTTGCGTGAAAGCCACAGGCTCGTGGCTCTGAATTAATATTTTTAAATAAAGAAGTTGATCGGACGTCAAATTTTCTTCGATTTTAATAAGCTTTTGTTTATCGATAATTTGTTTCATTTCAATCGCTACATCATGGAGCCCTAAGAGGTCTAAAAAACTGATGAGGGTTTCGATGGGAAGTAAAGCGAGATCATTCAAAGGCGATAAAGGTAGGCACTCAATAGGAAGTAAGTCGTCTACTTCCGAGGTCAAATAAAGGAGAAGGGTGGCTCTCAGAAAAGTTTTACCAAGAGAAGATAGGGAAGGTATTTTTCCAGCAAATAGGAGGTCTTTTCCAACAACTGTTATTTTTTCTGGGCTCAGGGCTGCTAGAAATAGGCCAATTTCTTTTTCAGATAAAGTTCTTAAAAAAGGAGTAATCCACGACGCATGGATCCAGCTCAGAAGCTGCTCGGGATTTATCTGAAGGTTTAAGGGATTTCCAAAAGTGCCAGGTATCGCAGCAACAGCTTGTCGCTCTTTAGGAGCCAAACACTTCATCAGCCTTTGATGCTCCTCCGTAGGACATTTTTGTAAAAGCGCGTGAAGAATGATCCGGGTTGAAGAGGTCATTCTTCTTTCGGCTTCTCTTCTTCAGGTAAAATGATAGGAGCTGCTTGAAAGAGGCTACGGAGCCCCCCCTTTGTTTTCAAGACAGGATACACTTTCCAAAGCATCCACATGACCAATACTAAAAGAAAAATATTAGCCAAGATGAGCGAAACGAATAAAAAGCGAAAACGGAGAACCGATTCTTTATTTATAATAATCGACCAAATACTGGTGTATTCGGGGGATTGGAAGGGGCCTGCCTCAAGAGCTGCTCCAATTGAAATGTCTGTAAATCGAGAACGGTCAGAAATCACGGTGACATCATTGATATCCAATCCGTTCACACTGCCTGCTACAAGGCGTTTGATTTTTGAGACAAGGTGGCTATTGGGATCATCGACAATTCCTTGGTGCTTCACATATACCGCAGCAGTCGTCCTGGAAGGAGCTAGCGACTGACCGGGGGTCGCAATCGCATTTGTTTCGGTAGGAAAAGAAAGTTGAACATCGGCATCGATGACGCCATCAATTTTTCGTATTGTATTGGCGATTTGTTGTTCAAGACCGGCTTGATAACGGATGGTCTCTTCCTTTTCACTTGTCATCAACCCTTGCTTAGCAAAAAGTTCCAGAAGATTGGTTCCTTTTTTTCTGGGAAGGCCATTTTGATTTAAGATCGCCATCGCATCGGTCATCAAACCTTCCGGAACAGAAATATTCCACATAGAAGGTCCTGTATCACCGCCTACATTAGACGACTTAGCTGCGACTTTTTCTGCATCGATGCCTCGGCTGGCCAGAAAAACAATGATCTCATTGGCTTCTCTCTCTTCAACACCATTGACAATCACCCGACTGTTTTCACAACCGGCTAAGATTAAAAGAAGGGGCACAAATAAGGATAACACTTTTCGCATAAACTACCTTTAGTGGCGTGAGAAGCGGCCAAAATAGATTTAACACGACCCCGATTTTTTTCGCTACATATACTGGCGATGATCTGAAACTTTAATGTGATAAAGGTGTCTATTTCATACACTTTTCTTCAGAGAATGATGGAAAAGACCTCTTGCTTAAGCTAAAGTTTCGTCTGAACTTTAGTTTAAGCAAGAGTTACGCAAGTAGTCTAAACTATTTTTCAAATAACCAGGAAGGGCCTACTCCGAACTCTCCTTGGAGATAATCCCGAAGGCCTTGAATAATAGCCCGATATTGTTTGAGTTTTTCTTCCTTCTCTTGGATTTTTTCTTTTCGTATTATTTTTAACAGTTGGACTTGGACTTTTTTGATCCATAAGAGCTTTTGATAGTGCCACAGTTCAGGGTGGATGAGCTGACGAAAGAGCCTCTTTTTTTCTGCAGGCGAGCAGTTGCGCTCAATCCAGAGAAGGCGACCACGCCACCAAAAGTATTTTTTGTGAGGACTTCCGCCGATAAAGGAAGCAGAGACTTTATGGAAGAGTCGAGCATTATAACACACTTCCACCCCAAATCCTGCTTTTTTTGCCCGCATGGCAAAGTCTGCTTCCTCCCAGAATAAAAAAAACTTTGTTTCTAAAAGACCAATTTTTTCAAACACTTCGCGTCGAATAAAAAGGGCACAGCCACAGACATAGTCCAACGATTCAGAAGTTCTAAATCCTTTTTTAGATCCCAGTCCTATGAGTTCAAAATCGCCCTTTTCGCTTTTCCATATTCCCCCTAAATGATCCAGACATTCAGGATCGGAAAATCGAAGAGGATAGCCCCCCCACAGGCCTACCTGAGGATTATTTTCCGCACTTTGGATAAAGGCTTGTATCATTTCGGCATCTGCAATGGTATCATTATTGAGCAACAGAATAGCATCGGCTTTGCTTTTTAGAGCTCTTTGAATTCCCACGTTATTCCCACCAGCATATCCTAAATTCCTACCCGTCTCAATCACGAGGACGTGAGGAAACTGGTTTCGAATGGCTGAAGCCGATCCATCATGAGAACCATTATCGACTACAATGATCTCTGGATGCCCTTTTAATGAATCAAGGCAGGCAAGAGTATCGGATTTTCCGTTCCAATTTAAAACCACTACCATCACCTTCATATAGAAACCTTTATTTTCTCTAAAGCCGCTTGAATCACCTCGTTAGGTCCTATTTGTCGCATACAAAAGGCATCTTGGCATTTTTTCTTAAGACAAGGAAAACAGGTAGCAGGCGCCTGAATCACTTGAGCAGAGGAGGAGGTCCGATAAGGACCACAAACCGCTGGATTAGTGGGAGTAAAAAGGGCGAGAGTCGGAGTTTGCATAGCCAAGGCAAGATGGAGAGGTCCTGTATCGTTTGTGATAAAAAGCGTTAACTTTTCTAAAACAGCTGCCATGATTTTGAGGGGTTCAATGATAGCCCGCGCGCCCTTTACTTCAGCACAAATTGTTTCAACAAGTTTTTTTTCTGATAGACTTCCTGTAATGAGGATGGTACATCCGAGTTTTTCTTTTAGTTTCTGTGCAACTTGAATGAAATGCGATACAGGCCACTGCTTATAGACATCTTTAGCCCCTGGATGAATTCCAATAATGAAAGGTTCGAAAGCAAGCTTTTTAGCATGCTGGCGATGCGCTTCTTCGATGATAAAATCTAATTCGTATGTGTCGGGATAGGCGCCGACTTGTTTGACAACCTCGAGCCTTCGCTCGATTTCATGACTCTTCTCCCCTGAACAGGCGTCGGTTAAAAGTATGTCGAGCTCTTTCTGTAAGCCTTGGGTGCCAATGCGGCGAGAAGCTCCAATGACGGAACAGAGAGGAAGCATAGCCCTTTGAGAAGCATGAAAGAGAAGCACTGTTCCGATCTTTCTTTTTTTGAGTTGGAAGTAAAGTTTTAGGAGGGATAAGGTGTGATTGAAAATAAGCACTTCATTGAGATGAGGATTGGATTTAAAAACTTCTCCTCCCATGCGACTCGTTAAACATCCAATATAGGAGTTAGGATATGCCTTGCGAAGGGCTCGTATCGCAGGTGTAGCCCAGAGAGAGTCCCCCAGTCCTGTGGTGGAAACGATCAAAAAATGATTCGATTTTCCGCAGCCTTGAAACAATCTAAGAAAGCCGACTACTCTAAGTATAAAATAATTTTTCCAATGCGACATGAAGCTATTTTAACTGTCGGTTTTATCTTCTTTCAATCTCCATTTTTGGGCGATTTTCGAGTAGACTCCATTGGATTTTAATTTTGAAAGGCTTCGATTGAACCGACGGATAAGTTCCTCTGATTTGCCTCGGATTCCAATCAGTCGGAGCCCTTCTTGCGTCAAAGGATCTGATGAAATTTTTAATTGACTTTGAAAGAGATCTTGAACAAAAGACTGAGCCGTCAGATTATCTAAAAGGGCCCCATCTACTTTCCCTTTGGTGAGATCATAGAGCATAGAAGGGATGGAATCATAGGTTCTTTGAATGATTTGGGGATATTTTTCTAGAATCAGGGCATACGAAGATCCCCGCAGAATGCCCATTTCCATGTCTGCGAGCTGTTCGAGTGACTGGATCGTTGAATTTTTTTCGACCACAATCACGGGTCCTGTTTTTAAATAGATGTCTGAAAAAACATACAGCTTCTCATAGAAAAGATAAGGTTGCATTGAAGTGCAGATGGCTTGGTAGTGGCCTTCTTGCATCCCTAACATTAAATTGCTCCAGCTTTTCTGAAATATCCCGATCTTGAGTTTTTCTAAAGTGGCGCAGGCTTCAATCAACTCTGTCGTAAACGCTGTAAGAGAAGTGGACCTTCCTGGGATGTTCAGTGAAAACCATTGAGCATCCAACGCCACTTTATAATCATAATGCAATTTCCGCCCGCAGCTTCCAAGGAGAAGCGAGCATAAAATACCTAAAACAGCTATAATTTTGTACATAGTAGGCTTTAAATTTCAAAATGCAGAGAGTCTTTTATTGATGTCAACAAAAACAGCGCTCGTTTTAGTTAACTTCGGAGGCCCTCGAAATTTAAGTGAAATCGGCCCCTTCTTAACGGAACTGCTTACAGATGTGGATGTGATTCGGACTCCCTTTCCCCGATTTTTTGAAAAATGGTTTTTTAAAAAAATTGCCTTGAAAAGGGTGGATAAGATTTCTAAAGACTATGAAATTATTGGCGGAAAATCGCCTTTATTCGAAGACACAGAGCTTATTGCGGCCAAACTCCGGCAAAAAACCGACCTTCCTGTGATCACTTTCCACAGGTATCTCCCGGCAACCCATATTCACTTTTTCGATGCACTCACCTCTCTTCAAGTGGAGAAACTAGTGATTCTTCCTATGTATCCCCAGTTTAGCTACTCAACGACTGGCAGCATTGCCCGCTTTTTTGCAAAAAATCTTCCTGCCTCCTCCCTGGAAAAAATGGAGTGGATCCGCTCATATGCGGATCACCCTTCCTATATTGAAGCTATGCAAAATTGCATCCGCGATTTTCTGCATGCTCAGCAATTAGAACAAAAAGAGGTGTGTCTTTTTTTTAGTGCACATGGACTTCCTCAAGAATTTGTAGATCAAGGAGATCCTTATCAGAGAGAATGTCGTTTCTCCTTTGAAGGAATCAAAAAAGCATTTCCCCTCTCCTCTTCTCTTCTTGCTTTTCAGTCCAAATTTGGACCAGGAGAGTGGTTACGCCCCTATACCAGCGAGTTAGCTGACAATCCTTTCCGTTGGAATGAAGGGAAGCAACATATCGTATTTGTCCCACTCACTTTTACTTCTGATCACCTCGAGACGTTATATGAGATTGAGTATACCTATCTTCCAAGTATCCGGTCTAAAGGGCTCTGCGCCTATCGATGCCCCGCTCTCAATCAGCGCTACGACTGGATTGATACTCTTATCTCCCTCATCCCTACAGCAAAAACAGCCAATCAAGCGCTCATCCGAGATGAATAATACCAATTGTAACTCGTGCTCTGTGAAGAAAATTAAGAGTCTGCTATTCAAGCCTTGAAAATTCATTCCCCCCTCTTTCTTGAAGGTTTGCAGTTAGTGAAAAATTAAATTATTATAATTTCTACGCTTATATATAAAATTTATTAAAAAATAAATTTACTAACAAAATAATTACAATTTTATGATATAATTTATGTATTTTAAACAGGGCAGTCCTAAATACGTTATGCTAAGGGGGTGGGGCCAACAACCTCTAAAACCGTAGGGGACAGGTAAGGAGGAGGATCAACTTCTCCTAACTAGGTTTTTAGGACTTCTCCAAAAATAGGAGTTTTTATGGCAATTCCCCAATATGTAATTGCAGCAAATCTGATTTCATCTTGTATATTTGATATCGTTACACCTACCCTTCTTGCAGGAATCGGAGGGGGGGTAGTAGGGAAATTGGATAACCGTAAGTACACATATGCAATTTCGGCCGTATGCATAGATTGGATTCATAAATTTATATATCCTTATTTAATCAAACCAGTTTTTATGAATGAAAAAAGCAATTTCCAAACAAAGATAATGGGGATTGGAGTAGGGTATGGCACAATGTGTGTGATTTCTTGGCTCGTCATTTATAAGATCGTGCCCCGCATATTTAATGAAATCCAACAAAAAAGCTTCTCACAGGTTAGCGCAATCATGAAAGAGAATCCAATAGAAACTCTTACACTGCACAAGTTAGCTCTTCTTACAGCAACCCCTTCCCTTCTAGCAGTACTCAGGGAAATGAAGATTATCTCTTTTTAGCAAGTGCTTGAGGATACAAATGAGATGGAAGGGATCCACCTCAATCTTTCTGGTTTTAGCGACTTTATTCAAGGCACCTATTTAGATAAGCGGGAGATGCTTTCAAAGAGCTTACTGCAAAAATAATGGATTTCCTCTTCTGTGTTATAAGGAGCAATGGAAAGGCGCAGAGCTGATCTGAGTCCAAAATGATGCAAAAGCGGCTGGGCGCACAAATGGCCCGAGCGGACTGCGATTCCTTCTAAATCTAAAAAAGTGGCTAAATCGAGGGGATGCATTTGGGGGATATGAAAGGTGATGAGAGAGGTGCGCCCTGTATGAGGACCTAGGATATGTGTAGTGGGAGGTAGATGTTGAAGTGCCAGATTTATCAGTTTCTTTTCATGCACTAGAGCGGCTTGCCTCGAATGGGATGCAAGATAATCAAGCGCAGCACCCAGGCCTATCACTTCTGCAATCATAGGCGTTCCTGCTTCAAAACGCAGAGGGGGTTCTTGATAAGTGGTTTTTTCAAATGTTACTGATTGAATCATGTCTCCGCCGCCTTGATAGGGCGGCATTTGTTTTAGGAGTTCTTTCTTTCCATACAAAACCCCTACTCCGGTGGGGCCATAAATTTTGTGGGATGAAAAAACGAGAAAATCGCAATTGAGTTTTTGAACATTGAGGGGAAGATGCACTACGCTTTGTGCAGCATCGATCACCACATGCGCGCCCACGTCATGGGAGGCTTTAATAATCTCTTCAATGGGGTTGACACTTCCTAGCACATTGGACACATGGACCACGGAAACCAGTTTAGTTTTAGAGGTAACCAATGCCTGAAACTTCTCCAAATCGATCTGTCCATCGGGATGTAAAGGAATGATTTTCAGAGATGCCCCTTTTTTTTCACAGGCCAGTTGCCAAGGTACAATATTGGAGTGATGTTCTTGGCCTGAGATAATAATTTCGTCTCCTTTCTCAATCGGATAGCACTGAGCAATGAGGTTGAGGCTTTCGGTGGCCCCTCTTGTAAAAATAATTTCATCGGAAGAAGCTGCCCCGATAAACTCTCCTACCCTTTGTCGAACCTCGTTGTAACGCTGAGTGGCTTCCAGAGAAAGCTCGTATACTGTCCGATGCACTGTCGCGTACGAATTTTGATAAAACTGTGACATCGCCTCGATGACGCATGAGGGCTTACAAGAGGTGGCAGCGGAGTCTAGATAAACCAGCGGCTTTCCCTGCATTTTTTTCTTAAAAATAGGAAAGTCTTCTCGATTAAAAACGGAATTCATTTGAAACACTTGTATGAAGGAATCTGATCTAAAATTTCTTGCATAAATCCTCGGATGAGAAGAGTGCGACCCCACTCTTGCGATATTCCTCGACTTTGAAGATAGAAAAGCTGCTCATCATCCACTTGTGAGACCGTTGCTCCGTGAGAAGCTTTCACATCATCTGCCAAGATTTCTAAATTAGGTTTTGCATAAGCAAGGGCCGCATCACTCAGAAGCAGATTATGATTCACCTGGTAAGCTTCGATCTTTTGCGCTTCAGAATGTACATAAATTTTTCCCTCAAAGCTCGACCTAGATGTATCCCTCAGCACTCCCTTAAATTTCTGCAAGGAGCGGGTATGGGGAGCTACATGTTCAACATGGACATGGGTATGACACTGATGATTCTCTGCAAGATTCCAAAGTCCTTGCATGAGTGCGTCTGCTTTTTCCCCTAAAAGAGTCATTCGAAGTCGATGCCGATTGAGAAGACCTTCTGCTGTAAGGGCAAGGTGCTTAAGAGAGGCGCGCGATTTTAAAGTTGCGTTGAAGTCACTGAGCAAAACTGCGGCACTAGAACTCTCCAAATGACTATAGATCGCCTGATCTTCTAGCGCTACATCCATGGAAACATGATGCACTCCCTCTCCTACGACCGTCGCAATTGTTTTAAATTCCGACTCTTTAGAACAAAAAACATGCACGCGCGCAGGGTTGTAAGCCTTCTCCCCTTGTCCATATAAGAGAATTTGAAGAGGTTTTTCACATTTTAGGTAGGGAGGAAGATAACAAAAAACTCCTTCTTGCTGCAGCGCAAGATTTAACACTGCAAAAGGGTCTGTCTCTTCTTTGATTTGTTTGGAAAGACGCCCTTGAAAAAAGGAACCATAGGTTTTGAAAGCTTCTTGGAGAGGGAGGATCACCCCTTGGGAAGGAAGCTTTGAAAGCTCGGGAATATATCTTCCATTTGCAAAAACAAGGTAGCTCTCTTGGGACTCGGGAAGGATGTGGGGACGGATGATCTCCCAGGTTGGGGTGAGGGGGTTTAAAGAGAGCTTGAGATCATACAACCTTTTAAGGGGCACATATTTGAAAGCATCCGATGATTGTGTTGGAAGGCCTAACTCTAAGAAATGGTCCCATGCTTTTTCTCTGAGGCTACTCGATCCTATTTTAGAGAAAATTTCTTGGAGTGAAGCAAAGAAAGGGGTCGCCTCAGCTATAGACATTGTATCCTTGGTCCTCTAGCTGCATCGCCAGTTCTGCGGTGCCTGTTTGGACGATTTGACCCTCCACCACCACATGGACAAAGTCAGGTTTAATATAGTCGAGAAGGCGCTGGTAATGGGTTACGATGAGAACCGCTCTCTCTTGAGTGAGAAGCGATTTAACTCCACTGGCAACATCCTTCATGGCATCGATATCAAGCCCTGAATCGATTTCATCAAGAATTGTGAATTTAGGCTCTAAAACTGCCATCTGCAGGAGTTCATTCTTTTTTTTCTCCCCGCCTGAAAAGCCTTCATTGAGATTACGCATTTTAAATGCGGGCTTAAAGTGCACCTGTTCCATTTTGATTTGGAGAAGCGCTTCAAAATCTTGTTCCGAAATCTTCCTACGACAGGCTTCATAGGAGGCATGGAGAAATTGGAAATTCGTAAGCCCGGGAATTTCAATCGGATATTGAAAACTCAAGAAAATGCCTAGTTGAGCTCTCTCTTCAGGATCCATTTCAGTGATGTTATGCCCCTCAAACCAAATTTCACCTCCTGTCACTTCATAGGAGGGGTGTCCTGCTAATACTTTGGCAAGGGTTGATTTTCCAGCCCCGTTGGGACCCATCATCGCATGCACCTCTCCTGAATGAATCTTGAGAGAAAATTTCTTTAAAATGGGCTTACCCTCTACAGAAACCTCTAAATCACGTATTTCTAACATTTTCTAACCTACAGAATTTTCAAGTTTTAGAGCGAGCAGCTTTTGAGCTTCAATCGCAAACTCCAGCGGAAGCTCCCGGATGACATCTTTACAAAAACCACTCACGACAAGATTAATTGCATCTTCACGGGCGATTCCGCGCGATTGGAGATAAAAAAGCTGCTCTTCGTTCATTTTCGAAGTGGAAGCTTCGTGCTCTAATTGCGCAGACGGGTTTGCAACTTCAATATAAGGGAAGGTATTGGCAGAACATTTGTTCCCAACGAGCATCGAGTCGCATTGCGTATAATTTCTTGCTCCCTTAGCTCGAGGCGCCATTTTTACAAGTCCTCGATAAGTGTTATGCGATTCATCTGCCGAGATGCCTTTGGATACAATGGTTGAGCGCGTCTTTTTTCCCAAATGGATCATTTTTGTACCTGTATCCGCTTGCATTTTCCCGTTGGTAAGTGCGACAGAATAAAATTCTCCTACCGACTCATCTCCTTGCAAGATACAGCTCGGATATTTCCACGTGATCGCAGCCCCTGCTTCAACTTGCGTCCAACAAATTTTGGAGCGGTATCCTGCACAGCGGCCTCGCTTTGTCACAAAGTTGTAGATACCCCCTTTGCCTGTTTTAGAATCTCCTGCATACCAATTTTGAACTGTCGAGTATTTAATCTCGGCACGCTCGTGGGCAATCAGCTCAACCACTGCCGCATGGAGTTGATTTTTATCAAATGCCGGGGCCGTACATCCTTCTAGATAGCTGACATACGATCCTTCTTCGGCAATGATGAGAGTTCTTTCAAACTGCCCTGTTTCTTTGTCGTTGATCCGAAAATACGTCGACAATTCCATCGGCGAGCGAACCCCTCGGGGAATATACACGAATGATCCATCCGAAAAAACCGCTGAATTAAGCGCTGCATAGTAATTGTCGCCGATAGGAACCACACTCCCCAAATATTTCTCGATAAGATCTGGATATAATTCCACCGCTTCCGAAATAGAGCAGAGCACAACTCCTGCTTTTTTCAATTCATTTTGAAACGTGGTTCCTAAAGAAACCGAATCAAACACCACATCAATGGCCACATTTGCGAGGCGTTTTTGTTCGTCGATAGGAATGCCCAGTTTTTCAAACGTTTTTAAAAGTTGAGGATCGACCTCATTCAAGGAAGCGAGCTGCTGCTTTTTCTTAGGGGCCGAATAATAACAAATATCTTGATAATCAATCGCAGGAAAATCGAGATGAGCCCATACCGGTAGCTTCATCTCTTTCCAGCGATCATAGGCTTTCAAGCGAAAATCGAGAAGAAAAGGAGGCTCTTTTTTTTTCTCTGAAATTAAACGAACAGTCTCTTCCGAAAGTCCTTTCGGAATGGACTCTGTTTCAATTTCGGTGGTAAACCCATATTTATATTCTGTTGTCATTAGGGGGGATTATACCATAACAAAAAATTAATCTTGGATTAAAAATCTGTTTTAGAATAGATATCAGTTTTATGTTTAAACCCTATGTCTCCTCGAGTTCTAAAATTGCCGAATTTTCAACCAAATCTATCGTATTAGGAATTATTTTAGGTCTAATTTTTGGAATTGGAAATGCCTACTTAGCCTTGAGGATAGGAACGACGGTTTCGGCCTCTATCCCAGCCGCGGTCCTTTCGATGGCTATTTTACGCACTTTCTTTAAACGGGTCACCATCTTAGAAAACAATCTAGTTCAAACCATTGCATCGGTGGGTGAAGGGCTTGCGGGAGGGGTGGTTTTTACCGTCCCTGCTCTTTTTCTCTTGGGAGAGTCAATTTCGCCCATGCGAATTTTTATTTTAGCAGCTTTGGGAGGTATTTTAGGTGTGCTCTTCATGATCCCTATGCGTCGCTATATCATTGTCAAAGAGCACGGAAAACTTCCCTTTCCCGAAGGAACCGCCTGTGCAGAAATTTTAAAATCGGGTGAGACTTCCGGCTCGCGTGCTTGGATGGCCCTCATCGGCATTGGGGTAGGAGCGCTTTATAAAATTCTTTCTAATGGAATCCACCTTTTTAGAGAAACATTCACTTGGATTATCCCAGGATATGAAAAAACAGAGCTGAGTGTGGATGCAACCCCTTCTCTGCTAGGAGTCGGTTATATCATTGGACCGCGGATTTCTGCAGTGATTTTTGCAGGAGGCGCCTTTGGATGGTGGATCTTGATTCCTCTTATCAAGATGTTTGACATCTCGATAGAAGCCATTTATCCCGCTACCATTCCCGTCTCTCAAATGACTGCTGATGATGTATGGTCCAACTATATTCGCTATATTGGAGCAGGGGCTGTTGCAACAGGAGGCCTTCTCTCGTTGTTCAACATCATCCCCTTGATTGCAAAAACAATTCACCATGGCATGAAAGAACTCTTTCAAAAGCCCACCTCCGATCACATTGCAAGAACAGATAAAGACATTTCCCTTAAGTGGCTCATCTTAGGATCTATCGCCATCATCTTGGCTTTGTGGTTGATGCCCAACTCCCAAATGAACTTTTTCACCATTTTACTCCTGTTGGTCTTGGGATTTTTCTTTGTGGCCGTGACTTCTCTTACTGTCGGTATTGTCGGAAGCACGTCGAATCCTGTTTCAGGAATGACCATTACGACTCTTCTAGTCACCTGCTTGATTTTCGTGGCTCTAGGATGGACAGAACGTTTTTATTTAATCGCAGCTTTGACCATGGCCATTGTGGTCAATGTAGCGATTTGCCTGGCTGGAACCACTTCCCAAGATTTAAAAACAGGATACATCATTGGCGCCACTCCACGCTCGCAACAAATTGCAGAAATTCTCGGGGTCATTCTTCCAGCCCTTGCAATCGGAGGGGCTATTTTCCTTTTGAGCAACGCCTATGGCTTTGGATCCAAAGAGCTCCCTGCACCTCAAGGGACAATGATGGCTCTGATTGCTCAAGGGGTGATTGAAGGCAACATTCCCTTTACTCTGGTCTTCATTGGCGTTGTGACCGCCCTCCTGCTTGAAATCCTTTCGATTCCTATTCTTCCATTTGCCGTGGGGCTCTACCTCCCTCTCTCTTTAAGTACTCCCATTATCCTCGGAGGACTTGTTTCGTATTTCGTACGTGAAAAATCGAAAAAAGAATCCATTGTTGAAAGGGGAATTTTAACCTCTTCAGGACTTGTCGCAGGAGATGCATGCATGGGAGTTTTAATTGCCCTTCTTTCTGTTATGGGTTGGATGAATAATGATAAAGCACCTCTTTTATCCGACAACATAGGAATAGCCTTTTTCATCTTACTTGCAATCGGCTTAGGATGGTTCACCCTCTTCCCTCCAAAAAAAATGAGAGATTGAAGTTAATTTCCTCCTCTAGCCAACATAGAAAGGATGAGAGAAAAACTGCGACGCTCTCCTGCCCTTCTTCTTGAAATGATGATTGCGCTTGTCCTCATGTCAGGCGTGATGGGAATCCTTTTTACAGGGTTCTACAATGCCATTAAAGCTAAAAATTTTATAAAGAAAGAAAAAGAAAAAACATTAAATCTCCAGCGGCTCAAACTCCGCTTCACCCTTCTTTTTAAAGAGGTGCTAGACGTTAAAAAATTAACAACGGGGGGCTATTATCTCCATTACCATGCGGGGATCGATCCTAATCCTCATTTCCGCACTAACGTCGAAGCTGTTTTAAAAATCCGTAACCGCGTTTTGAGTTTAACCTCATGGCCTCCAAAAGAAGCTCCTCGATCCGAAGTCCTGAGTGAAAACATAGAATCGTTTCACGTAGAATTTTTTGATGAAACAGCAGGAGTATTTTTAGAAACGTATCCTAATGAAAAACCTTTTATGATGAAAGTATTTATTAACCAAGAAGTTATTCCCCTCTTTTTATGAACTTTTTGCCTTTTGTTTTTACTTTTTTATTAATTCTAAGTTTTATCAGTTCCTTCCTTTTTTCATCTCTACGCGGAACTGCCCGCGAAAATAAAGTCATTCTAGTCCAACATAAAACCTATTTACATCTTATATCGGAGCAGAATAAGAAATTATTCAAGAAATATCAAAAATCCCAACCTCAGGATGCAGAAAAAAATTTAAAGCCTCATCCTCCCAAAGACAAAAAAACTCAAAAAAAAAGGCAGGAGCCAAGGCTGTCTCACGAAGGTTATGAGAAAAGTAAACTCAATTTAATCCCCCTCATCCACGGAGATGTCTCGGCCCTTAAACCCCTTTTAGAGCGTACAGCCATTCGACTGATTGAAATCCTTTATGGAGGGTGCGCGTTTTACACTTCCTCTTCCGTCAAAGATATTGCCCGGACCATTGTCAAGCATATGATGGAGGAGAAAATCGAGTCGTTAGAAGAATTGACATTTAAAAATAATAAACCTCTCGAGCAAGTCTATTATAAAATGCTCAAAGGAACCAACACCGGATATCCTTCGCTGAGCGAATATATCTGTTTCAACAAAAAAGAAAAAACGACTCCCATTTTTTTCTATTATGCAAGTAAGCCTGTCCTTCGAGCAGCCCTAGGAGAAGAGTTTGCAAAGAAAGTCTTTGACCTGGAGATGAAGAATTGGTTGGAGGACTCAAAATGCAAGGCGCTTAACCGCTCCCAATTCACTGCCCTTCTTACCTCTTCTAAGTTGGATAGCCAGATCGAATCTCTTATGAATTTTAACCGCAGAAACAAAGGACTACGACAAATCGGCCAGGCAGAAAAAGAAAAGATTCGGGCACTACGTCACATCGATGACACCTAAGTATTAGACCGCTCTAAAATTCCTACCCACGTGTAAATGACACCGAGCATCACAAATCCAGACCAGATTTGCACTTTCTGCTGCCAGCGCATTAACAGCCGTCGACAACGCCGCTTAATCCATGCAAAAGCTCTCTCAACTTTCCATGGCTTTTTGTCTAAATGGAAAGTCTCTATTATTTCTTCTGTCTTAGGAAAAACTCGTCCTTGTGTCTTCCTATAGGGAATAAAAGGAAAAATCCCCCGAATCAGAAGAGTTTGTCTCAGCCAACCACAATCATATCCTCAAGGCGGTCTTGGCAAGTTCATATTTGGAATCGTGGGTTAAAAATCACAAAAAAGCAATTGAGCTGTTTTTTCTGCCCTCCTATGCTCCCGAATATAACCCTGATGAGTATCTAAACAACACGGTAAAACACAGAACACACACTGAGAAAATGTCGAAGAATCAAGAAGAGCTTTCCAAGCATTTACGGTCGACGTTGGCAAGGCTACAACAAGAACCAGAAATGATCCGAAATTTATTTCAAGCGCCTTCGGTTCGTTATGCTGCCTGAGTCACCTGTTTGCGTAGCGGAGTAATAACGCAGTTGATAAAGCGGCGTAACCTCAAAATGTTAAGCAGCAGATCTGATCATTTTATTCAAAAGAACAAATTTTAACCGATTTTCTAGGATTATCCTCTCATGAGTTCTAGAAAATGCACGCTCTCCAAACATCTTCTTGTATCTTGAAAATGTTGTTTCTACCAATGCTCTCCTGCTGTAGCCAGATAGCTTTCCCCAGATTGATTTAGCTACCTTATCACCGCCAAAAGCTCGAATCACTTTGATAGCGTCGTCTCGTTCAAAATCTGTGCCGTGACTCACTGCATTACTGGGTGGAGGTATCAAACATTTCCCCCCTTGTTTCCGAATCAAATCCCGTACATCGCGATCATCATCCATCCCCAATCACAGTTTTAGGACGGCCCCTTACCTGCTGTACGACCTTCGGGAACGCCTTCCCGTCATCGATGCTTGCTTCTGTCGATATTTCTCCCACAATTTCTTGAGTTCGTTCGTCAATAGCTACATGTATCTTGATCCATTTTCTAGGGCGTCCCTTCCCATGGACTTTTACTTTCCACTCGCCCTCTCCTTGAACCTTGATTCCCCTTGCATCAACAATGACGGTCTTAGGTCTGCAAGAGGATAGATTGGGTAGTTTTGTCAATAATCCCTTGGCTCGCTTACACGTCAGTGAATAGGTAGGTACCTTCATTTTTTTGAACCGCTCGAAGAAGAATCGAGTGAATCCTTCTAGCATTCGGTACGGCATCTTGTAGTGAATTTTGATCATCAAGAGGAGTAGATCAGCTGGTCTGAGAATTCTAAGGGACGCCCTTTTCTCTTTTTTTGTGCCTTAACTTCTAGAGTCTTCATGATTTTGGGATCGATGAGAAAAGTGAGGCTTCCCCTTTTGAACTAA
>DAIDHO010000012.1 GCA_027459675.1 Parachlamydiales bacterium
ATATCCGCAATATGTGGAGAGAGAATGAGACCCGGCTTCTCACCACGAGAAAAATCGACAATGTCACTTATGACTTCCGAGGGACCGTTTTCTGCCACTGTCCTGAAACAGGAGAAATCCGTCGGATGGCTTATGGAGGCTTCGAACAAAAACGACAGACCCTCAAATATCTGTGTCCTGCGCTGCACTACGGGATCGAATGTAAAGGAGCCTCGAAGTGTCCTCTTTACATGAAGAGCCTCCGAGTTCCGCTAAAAGAAGATCGACGGATTTTTAACCCAGTGGCTCGATCGAGCTATAAATGGAAAGCGCTCTATGCCAAAAGAACTAGCGTCGAAAGAGTCAACAGCCGGATCGACATGGTGTATGGTTTTGAGAAGCATTACATCCGAGGGCTCAAGAAAATGGAAGTTCGATGTGGTCTAGCCCTCTGCGTGATGCTAGCGATATCGGTTGGAAGGATCAGGCAAGAGCACCCCGAGCTGATGAGAAGCAAAGCGAAGACGGCCGCATAAAAAGGGATCAATTGAAAAGGAGGTATTAAAAATAAATTTTTAATGACAAAGAAAGATAAGGTGCTCAAGAAGAAATAAGAGCGCCTAAGGAGGTATATTGCTCTATAGGAGAGCTTAGAGTTATGAACAATTTTTTCATTCCCTTGCACGGAGTGCAACGGGAATTGCTCTAATTGAGTTCCTCTTGAAGATAAAAACCAACTACTTTAGGATTGCGTTTCAAGAATTACTATATATGAACCTACTTTTTTCGCTTATTGACACATCAAAATGGCCTAAAAATACTTTAAGCACTGCGCTAGGAATTGTCCTCTTGCATACCCCTATTAGAGCAGAAGAAGAAGATTTAGGGTATTTATCCGCTCCTCCAAGAAAAGGAGGCAAAGAATCGGAACTTTTTCCTACGACCGAGGAGATACACAATACCCCGAGCCTGAAAAATCTGGAAAATAAAAAAGATACCTACACAATTAACTTCAATAACATAGGAATCTTAGAATACGTCCGATTTACGAGCAAAATCACCAATCTGAACTTCATCTTCAATGAAGAGGATTTGAAATTTAATGTCACCATCATTTCAGAAGAGCCCGTTACCCCTGCTAATATTGTTTCAATTTTGATCCAAATCTTACGTATCAACGGACTGATTGTCTTAGAACAGGAAGGCAATTTACTCATCACCCGTGTCCGCAATGTCTCTCAGCTTGCAACCGTTGTCTCCTCGGATCTTGCTCCTGCTCAGAGTAGATCGCCTCTTGTCACCCGCGTATTTAGAATCAAAAATGCAAGTCTCGATACGGTAGCATCGGTCATCAAGCCCATGCTTTCCGACAGTGCTCTGTTGGAAGTCTCAGCGGAAACAAAACAGCTTATCGTAACTGATATCACGACCAACGTAGATAAGATCTCCACTCTCCTTGCCACTCTTGATAGCCCCCACAGTCCTCTAGAAGTTGATACGTATACTGCTAAACATATTGAGCTTCAAGAACTCATCCAAATGGCAACTCAAATCATAACGCCCTTTGCCGAAGGGAATCCTCTTCTTTTTGTTCCTCAACCGGATACGGGAACGATTTTTATCGTTTCGACTCCTTATTTGATTGAACGTGCGCTTGCTGTCTTTGAGGATTTGGATACAGGTGGCATGGATCGAAAAGACCTTGCATCGCGCGGTCTCACGGTCTTCTTATACCCCCTGCAGCATAAGAAAGGAGATGACTTCATTGAATCAGTGGAAGATTTGACACAACAACTGATTCAGCAAGGAGCTTCGCAAAAACTTATTGATTGTTTAGCGGGAGCCAAATGGATCAAAGAATCAAATTCTATTTTGTTTTTGGCCAGTGACGATACGCTAGCAAAATTAAAAGATTTGCTTCCTACACTCGATACTGCCGCCTCCCCTTCCTCTCTTCCATCTCCTAAAACCAATTTTTTTGTTTACAAGATCCAATTTGCCGATCCTGAACATCTCCAAAATAGTTTAGATCAAATCACGGAGGACTTGCAAAAAGCCCCCCAACCTGATTACAACTTAATCGATACACTTAGCAGCGTAAAATACATTGCCGAGGCTCATTCACTTGTTTTTACAGGAGATACAGCCTCTCTAGCTAAGCTCAACGATATTTTAGGAATTTTTGATGTCACCGCTTTAAATAATCAGGTACCTCAATTTTTCACTTATAATCCTAAATACCGCTCCGGTGAAGAGCTTAAAAAAGAACTAGAAGAGATTGTAAAAAATCTAAAAACAGCAGGTTTTGGCGACTCAATGCTTACGCTGGCTGTCGAATCAATGCAGCTCACTCCTGGAACAAACTCGATGCTTTTCTCAGGAAGTGCGGAGACTTTAAGCCGAATTCAAACCCTTCTCACTTCTTTAGACACTGGAAAAGCATATGAAGGGGCCCAAGGGAAGTCTTTTTATGTTTATAAATTGCAAAATGCTCCTGGTAATCTTGTCATCGATAGTCTTAATAAAATTGCAGAGAATCTCGTAGAATCCCATGCAGCTAATCAGGCCCTGATTGCCGTGCTGCAAGAAGCGAAATGGATTAAAGACAATAATTCCCTTCTATTGACAGGAAGCCCTGGTGCCTTAGATCAAGCAAAATCATTGATTCAAGAATTTGATGTTCCCACATCTGCTCTTGCATTGGGGAGTAAATCTTCCTTTTTTATTTATAAACCTATTCATCAAAAAGCAGATGCTCTCCAACTCTCAATACAAGATATCGGTAAAGATCTTTCATCGGCAGGGCTTGCAGATAGTGACCTTCTGAATACAATTCAAAACATGAAGTATGTCGCTTCCACTCAATCGATTCTATTCACAGGCACTCCTGATTCCCTTGAAAAAATCAAAGGGCTTCTCGAACGAGTGGACGTCCTGACGCCTTCAGAAGCCCAAATTCAGCAACTGGGAGACTATACCTTCCTTATTTATAAGATCCAGTATCTGCCTGGACCTGAACTCGTCATGGCCCTTAAAGGACTTACAACAGATCTACAACGTACGAATTCCCTGACCCCCGAGGAAATTCAGACCCTTCATGGAGTGAAATGGATTAAAGAAACCAATTCTCTGGTCTTTACAGGAACATCTGCAACCCTTCAAAAAGTTGAATCTCTTGTGAAAAAATTGGACGTGAATGCTTTAGCTCCCAAAACAGCAGCCACGCCCGTGTCTAACTTTGTGGTTTATACTCCCCGCTTTGTACCAGGTAATGAACTCATCAAAATTTTAGATGAGTTCCAACAAAATCTTCTCTCCGCAGGGGTCAATAATAAAGACCTCTTTGAAACGGTGGCCAACTTAAAATGGGTTCCTAGGACCTGCTCTCTTATCATTTCTGGAACTCCTGATTCCATTGCGCGTGTAGAAGATCTTCTGAAACGATTTGATGTTCCCTCGCCTGAGGTTCCCACCAATCCATCTTCAATCGAATCGATTCAGAATACCTCTTTCTTGATCTACAAACTCCAATATCATCAAGGGAGCGAGATCTTATCAGCTCTAAAACAAATTGCCACCGATTTGACTCCTGGTACTGCTGTCGGAAATCAAAATTTATTAAATGCTATCAACTCTCTACAATGGATCCGGGTCACCAATTCCCTTTTAGCCTCTGGTGATGGTGATACGCTTTCTAAACTCCGCGATCTCGTCCAAAACTTAGACGTTCCCCTGAAACAAGTGTTCATCGAAGTCCTAGTCATTGAAACGGACCTCACGAATACTCAAAACTTCGGATTACAGTGGGGCGGTAAAATGCAATATCTCAATAAGTTTGCCGCTGGAACAGGCAATTTTCCTCTTAATGCAGCCAACTCCTTTAACTCATCGACAAGCTCCGGAACTGGGGGTACCACAACAACCTTCCAAGGACCTCCCGGGGGACTTTCAGGCCCTCCTGTCTCCACATCCAACATTCCTTTTGTGAACGGATTTGATTTAGGAGTTATCGGAGATATTATCATGCACAAAGGTCGATCTTTTATCACACTTGGAAGCCTTGTGAATGCACTTCAGACGGATACCGATAGTACTGTGATCCTCAATCCTAAAATCATTACGCAAGACAACCAAACCTCGACCATTTTTGTGGGATCCAACGTTCCTTTTATTGGGTCCCTTGTAACCACCAATTCGCAGATCGTTTCTTCCTCCTCTAATATTGAGTACCGGGATATTGGATTTAATCTCACTGTGACTCCCACCATTGGGAATAATAATGTGGTTACACTTGACATCAGCAACGATATCAGCGAACAAATCAACCAAACCCAAATTGGACAAGTCAACAGCACCAGTACTTCTACCAATCAAATCACAGGGATTACCACCAGTCATACCGCTATGTCGACTAAGGTCCACGTACCTGATAAACACTTTGTTGTTTTGAGCGGCATGATCCGCGATTCAAAAGCCCGCTTCAAATCAGGAATCCCTTGTCTTGGCGGTCTCCCTGTTATTGGAGCTGCTTTTTCTGAAAACGACCGCATCAATGCAAAGCATAATGTAATCATTTTTATGAGACCTCATATCGTCAATACCTATGAAGACTACAAACTCATCACCGAGCACCAAGAAGCTGTCTATAAAGACCAAGCCGTCTTGCCTGTCCTCAAAGAAGAGTTTGACGCAGGCGTCGACGTCGTCAAACAATCTGAAGACGAGTAATCTCACTTTGATCGTTAGTTCTTTGTTTGGTATACTTTGCATGGATGAGTAAGTGTTTTCTGTATCTATCTTTGATTCTTTTGGCTGGTTGCTTTAGGGTAGGTGAGGAGCTGGAGCCTCAGCTTAACACCTCTGTCCAAGACCGTTATTTGCAATCTTTACCCTCCCCCTTCCCTCACACAGAAGGACATGAAGACTGGAAAAAAGAAGAAAGAATCGGCATGGGATTTGCCAAAGAGTTGGACCTCTACCAGGCCCTCACGGCCTTCAAGCGAGCCTCCTTCCTTCTTCCTGTCTCTGATACAGTCCACCGGACAGAACTCGAGTATGATACCCTTCTCTCCTACTATCTAGGAGGCAAATACCAAGAAACGCTCTACACCTTTGACATGACTTCTCTTCGAAGAACAACGCCCGAATTTATTCCTTACCACGATCTCATGGTGATGCTCTACGATTCCCATACTCACTTAAAACAAATAGAACAAGCCGATGAAGTGATCGATTACATGAAAATAAACTATCCAGAAACGGGACAAAAACTAGCCCTTTCAAAAATTTTGATGCAAGGCGATATTCCAGCTCTTACAAAAGAAGCCCCCGTTCATCCAGAGGTTCAAACACTTCTTTTGGATTACGATAAAGAGAAAAAATCGACCCAAACGGCTCAACTTCTCAATACATTCCTACCGGGAGCTGGTTATTTTTATCTAGGCCAAAAGCAATCGGGTATCACAGCTGTTTTATTAAACGGAGTCTTTATCTGGGCTTCAGTCTATTTCTTCCAACATAGCAACACCGCTGCCGGCATCATCTTTAGCAGTATTGAGGCAGGATGGTATTTTGGGGGCATCTATGGCGCGGGTCAAGAAGCTAAGCTCTACAATGAGCGCGTCTATGAAAGATACGCGAGTCCGATGATGAATCAGCACCGTTACTTCCCTATTTTGATGTTGCAATATGGTTTTTAATTGCAAATAGGCTCAAAAAGTCCATAAAATCGACTGAACTTTAGCTTAAGCAAGAGGTCTAATGAAAATCCTTATAACTTTATTCTCATGTCCCCTTTTTCTCTTCGCTCTTCCTGGCTATCATCCGCCTTGGGGAAAAGATGCTGACCTCCAGTATCATAGACCCTTGGGACAATCTAATTCCTCTCTTTCTCCTTTAGGAACGGCGATGGAAAGCGTCATTTGGTTTCATCAGAACATTATATCCCCTGTCGATGGACCTCGGAGCCACTTTAAACCCTCCAGTTCAACCTATATGTTGCTTGCCATTCGCAAGCACGGCTTTTTCAAAGGATACATCATGGGTTGTGATAGGCTCCTACGTGAAAATGAAGATGCATGGGTTTACCGCACCGCCCTTATTGACGGTAAAATCTGGAAAACCGACCCTCCTCCATGAAATATAGAGTCCTTTATAGATCTCTTGCGTAAGCTAAAGTTCACTCGATTTTAAAGGACTAGAGAGCAGCGCTTTCTTGTAAAGCCGATCCCGCACGTGATCGGTGACGGAGCACAAAGACTAGAGGATTGCCCGTAAATTGATATTCTTCCCGAAATTTTCCAATGAGATACCGCTTGTAAGTCTCCAGCATCAAATGGGGATAATTCACAAAAAGGACAAATGTCGGAGGCTGTGTCTCCACATGGGTCATATAATAAATACGGAGTCTTTTCCCTTGAATCATCGGAGGATGATAAGTTTGAACCGCACGTTCAATAAACTTATTGAGCTGCCCTGTCGTTATCCTTTCTCTCTGATGACGCCTCACCTCTAGAATCGCAGGCGCTAATTTATCGAGATGACTTCCTGTGCGAGCAGAGATAAAAAGAATCGGGCAATGAGCTAAAAAGTTAGCCTCTGTTTTTAAGGATTGGATACAATGCTCCATCCGATATCCTTTTACAAGATCCCACTTGTTATAGAGAATGATACACCCTTTACCAGCCTCTTCAATCAGGCTGGCAATTTTTTTATCTTGGGCTGTCAAACCTTCAGGACCTTCTAAAATAAGAAGACAAATATCTGCGCGCTCAATGGCTGTTTGGGTGCGGATGGCGGCAAATTTATCAACCGCTTCATGCTCAGCTTTTTTACGCCTTACACCTGCGGTATCGATGAATGTCATCTCCACCCCATTTAAAGTCACATCGGCATCGATCGCATCACGAGTCGTCCCAGCAATAGGGCTCACCACAGACCGTTCTTCTGACAGGAGCTGATTGAGCAGTGTTGATTTACCGACGTTGGGGCGTCCTACAATCGTCACTTTGATTCGCTCAGACACGAAGCTCTCCTGCGCTTGGAGGTCAAGCCCTTCAAATGACGTCTCTAAAAGCTCTGCAAGCTGAAATCCATGTGTTACGGAAATCGGAACCATTTTTTCAATTCCAAGCCTGTAAAAATCGTAGGTGTCGTTTATATGAGACATATCATCGACTTTATTGACCGCTAGCGTAAGAGGTTTACCTGCTTTCAATAACAGACGCGCCACGTACTCGTCTGCTGGCGTCACTCCTGATTGAGCATCCACAACCATCACAACCGTGTCTGCCTCTTCAATCGCCATTTTGGCTTGCCTTTGAATTCCTTCTTGGAAGGGAAGGTTCGGATCCAGCGCGATTCCTCCAGTGTCGATAACCTCAATGAGGCTTCCGAAAACGTCGGCCTCTCCATAAATGCGGTCACGGGTTGTCCCTTCCTCGTCGTCAACAATCGAAATTCTCTTCCCACATAGTCGATTAAAAAGGGCTGACTTGCCCACATTGGGGCGGCCGACCAAAGCTAATTTCAATTTATTTTTCACATGGGTCCTAACAATAAAGAGATAGTAACACTTTTTCGAGATAAAACGATATAAACAAAAAAAATTAATTTGTTGCTTTTTTGTCTTATATCCCGTCCCTCTGTTAATGATAGTTAAACTTCTTCCGAAACCTCATTTACTTGCTAAAATCGCCCTTTTTCAAGCAAAGCAGGTTTTGGAAGAAGTTTAATTTAAAAATTTTCATCGACCATCTGCAGTAGCTGAATGAGCTCATCCCTACTCAATGTCTTGAGTTCTAGCTGCTCATCATAGCCAATTATATCTTCGATGAGGTTGAGTTTCTTTTCGATAAGAAGGTGAATTTTCTCTTCCAGAGTGCCGCGCGTCACGAGTTTAAAAACCTGAACACCTCGGTTCTGCCCCATCCGATGGACTCGGTCAGTCGCCTGGTTTTCTTTCGCTGGATTCCACCACCGATCGTAGTGGATGACGACGGAGGCAGAAATAAGATCGATCCCTACTCCTGCGGCTTGCAGTGAGCCTATAAATACTTCGCATTTAGGATCATCCCGAAAGCGGGTCACTTGTTCTTTACGATCTCGAGTGGATCCACGAATAGCGGCATATCCAATTTTTTCAGATTGAAGATAGCTTTCAATGATATCAAGCATTCCTAGATATTGAGAAAAAACGACAAGCTTTTGTCCCGTTGCTCGTGTTTCCCGCACAAGCTCTACAAAAAGGTCCCACTTTCCTGAAGTATGCTGGGTATAACTCTTCACTTGGTTGAGATAGAGAGCGGGATGGTCACAGATCTGCTTAAGTTTGGTGAGTAGAGCAAAGACGTGCATATAGGGGACAGGCTTGGAAGAGTCGTTGAGCTCTTTATAGAGTTGTTCTCGAGAAGCTTCGTAGACTTGGGTATATAGTTTTTTCTGTTCCTCTGACAGCGGAGTGTAGGCAATGGTTTCAACTTTTTCCGGAAGTTCTAAAAGAACCTCCGATTTTTTTCGACGCAAGATAAACGGTTCTATAAGACGCGAAAGAAGTTTTCTTCTCTCCTCATCATGTTGCTTTTCAATAGGGTTGACAAAGAGTTCTTTAAATTGAGTCTCTGTCGGCATATAGCCCGGGAGAACCACATCAAAAAGAGCTTTAAGCTCCAAAAGATTATTCTCTATGGGAGTGCCTGTAAGGCCAATGCGAGTGGTTGCATCGAGTTTTTTAAGCACTTTATGCGTTTGAGAAAGGTGATTCTTAGCCGTTTGGATTTCATCGAAAATCGCAACGGTAAAAGAGTAGCTTGATAACGCCTCCTTCTCACTTCGAAGCGTGCCGTAGGAGGTCAAGAGCAGATCATAATTTTCTCTAAAATGATCGAGAGATCTTTGCGATCCATAGTAAACGCAGATACGAAGACGGGGAAGAAATCGCTCCAGAAGATCTTGCCAATGAAACAGGACAGACGTAGGACAAACAACAAGATACTTACCAGCGGGTGTTGTATGAGAGACCGCTGCAAGTAGAGCCATTGCTTGATGGGTTTTTCCAAGCCCCATCTCATCGCACAAAAGCCCTGAAAGGCCGTAAGAATGTAAAAACCAGAGCCAATGCAGCCCTGTTTGCTGGTAAGGACGCAACTGGCTTTGAAGACCGGCGAGTGTCGGTGGGGTGGGCGTTTGCATTTCATGAAATTGCTTCCACAGCGTACCTCCTTCTTCATCCGAGGGGGCAGACATATTCTCAAATGCAAAAAGACGTATCCACTCAAGCGTTGTTAAGCGAAGCAGCTTTCCTTGTTTGAGCCATCGTTTCCTAGGAATGGTACGCAGCCAATTGAAACGGGGCACTTTAAGAAGAATAAGACCTGCGCTAGAAAAAAAATGCCGTTTATTTTCATTTAAAGCTTCCCAGATTTCGATTGCCCGGAGTGTTCCTACATTCGTGACGTAAGAAAGCTCTACGAGCCAGCTTCCATCTTCATCTTTCTGGAGCGATTTCATCTGCAACTCCAGATGATCGGGTTTTTTGAGTCGGGTTTCTATCGAAAGAATGAAAGGTTTTAAGAGATCGATTTCATAGCTGACAAAATACGGCTCTGCAGCTTCCTCAATAAGAATTGTTTTAAAATAAGGCGCAGGAAGTTTCAGGTGGGAGGGAATTTCGTGAAATCCCTCTCCTTCCACATATGTGTAATCTTCAAAAAGCTCGAGATGCCGACCTTCATACCCTGCAACATAGGTATAACAAGGACTCACCGTAATGCGCATTTGATCATTCAGCTCGATTTTGAGGCCCGAAGACTCTAAGGGCGATGAGGAAGTAAAAAAATTGGAAACCGATTCGAGTTCATCGCGATGGGCCCTGATAAAAGAGTTGATTTCGGCTCGTGCAATTTTGAGTCCTGCTTTTAAAAAAAGGCCGCTCCGAGCTCTGTCTTTTGCATAAAATCCTCGTCCCTTGACATAGAGCCATTCTTGAAAATCGATCGTATCTTCAGGACTTTCTGCAAGATCCATTTGCGATGTAAATTCAAGTCCTTCTTCAAGAAGCTTAAACCCTAGACGTGATTCGAGGGAAATCACATGCGTCTCAAAACCGGGATAGGAGCTCAACCAATGTCGATGCCGGGATACAAAGAGAGAGACCTCTTCGAAAGGTATCATTGTTTCTATGGTATCGAAAAGCACATCGCTCAAGCAGAAAAAACCTTTGCCGGGGATAAAAACCCATGTCCCGAATTGGGCGGCATCAAGCTTTTGAAGATCTCCGGGCTCAAAAACATAGCATGTCAGATGGAGATTATGACTTTTATCAAATTCCAAATTATATTTTGCAACACGCTTTTCATCGTGAAGTTTCGTACCTTGTAAATGGTGTTTAAGAAGAAAATAGTGTCTTTCTAAAAATGCGCCAATTTGAGAAGTGGGAATAAGCTTTTCCTTGAGAAATGGATCGATTTGAGAAGGGTAAAACCCTTGGTCAGGAACATACACCCATTCCCCTACCCTCTTTCGATGCGCTGCCCCTTCAGTTTCCTCGTGCAAAACAATGTCGAGATGAAAGACTTTGCGAAGGGGATCGTAAAAAATACGCCGGATTTGTCTGTGCGATACGTCATGAACCACAAGTGGGGATACAACAGTTGCCAGTGTCGGAATAATCGCGGCCCAATTGGCTTCAGCGATGTAGAAAAAAAAATCCATATCTGGAAAATGAATTTTTATTCCCTGAGGCAATTCTGTATTTTCATTTTCAAATTTAATCTTATACGGTTTCTGATTTTCTTGATTTGCAAAACACCATTTGGCCAGATCCGACCAAAAAGAAAGCTCAAAACTAAGTTCAGGGCTAGGTCGTCCCTCTTTCCATAACGTGAGTTCTTCTGGAGAAAGATTGGAGAATTTGAGTGATGTTTCTTCTGTCTCTGGTTTTCTTTTTTCAATGATTTCTTTGACCATTTTTTTCCCGTACGGCGTAAGCGCCTTCAGAGAAAATAATTTCTTTCCTGTGGAAGAAAAGGCTTGATATCCAGACTCTGCAGAACCTTTAAGAGCTGTGCTGTCATCTCCATGACGTCTGGCTGCCATATGACAAAGCTGATACCAAATCGATTCCCGAAAACGGACATGCATGGGGACTTTTTGATCCTGGAAAATCTTGATCCAGGCAGCTGCTTGATGGACACAAGATCCCCCTTCTTCTGCTACTTCGCAGGAGCAAAAATGGTCTTTAAGTTCTCCCTCATTGGAAATCTGGAGAAAGGGCCAAAATGTCTGTTTCCCCACTTTAATTTCAACTTGATAAGTCCCGGAAGAAAAGAGTAGTTCCCCTATCTTTCCCTCACGGAGCAGCTGCTGGCCCTTCTTAAGATCTTCCGAAGAAAAAAATCGCTCAGGCATCCTCTTGAACCTTTGGGGATAAGCATGCCCTACTCTACCCTATGATTTCAACCCCACTCTTTTATTAGCCTTTAGTTAAACAAGAGGTCTGCTCCTATTAACTCCAACTCGGGATTAGGCTAGGCGAGTGCTCAGTGAACCGAAAGCGTATTATTTCAAATCCTTGAACGAAGAAACAATCCCATTGATAAGACCAAATTTCATCGCTTCCTCTGCAGAAAACCAATGGTCACGATCGATGGCTTTGTCAATTTCTTGGGGATTTTTACCTGTCGCCTGCACATAGACATCAACAATCTGCTTGCGGGTTTTCATGATCTGTTCGGCTTGAATCGAGAGATCCGTGGCTTGTCCCTGAATCACACCCATGATTCTGGGTTGATGGATCATGATACGAGCATTCGGGGTCGCAAAACGACGTTTAGGAGCCGCGCATAAGCTCAAAAGCGATCCCATAGAGGCTGCAAGCCCTGTCACAAGTGTGGTGACAGGAGAAGTGATCATTTTCACCTGATCCCAAATTGCAAACCCCGCGTCCACAGATCCGCCAGGAGAATTAATCACAAAAAGAATAGGCTTTCCGGGTTCTGTTAGTTCTAAATACCAGATTTTACGAATTGCATCTTTAGCGCTATCCATATCCACGACATCACAAAAGAAAATACGACGCGCTTTAAGTAGCGTTTCATCAATCTTAGCTTCGATAAGTTTAATTTTGGCTTCAGATCTTTTTTCAACTTCATCATCCATGTTGGGCATATAACCTCTTTCTTCTTTAATCAATTATAATTTCTGGATAGAGCGGAAACTGTTTGAGGAGTCCTGTCACATTTTTTCGAACCTCTTCAAGGACAGCAGGAACAATCTCGATTTTTGAATTGCTTATTGCTTCCTTCGCATCTTTCCCGGGTCGAGTGGCTTTTAAAAGCTTGACAATCCAAGCTCCAATTTCCTTCATTTGCTCTTCTTTCATTCCCAGCGTAGTAAGGGCAGGGGTTCCAATTCGTACACCAGAGGTATACCAAGGACCCTTTTTATCAAAAGGGACCGCATTTCGATTCACCGTCATGAATGCTTCTCGCAGCGCAAGCTCTGCTTGTCTTCCTGTCAGTCCAAAGGCTTGTTCCACATTCATCACGAGAAGATGATTATCGCTACCGCCTGTTGTAAGAGGGATTCCATGGGTAAGGAGCTCTTCGGAGAGCGCTTTGGAGTTTGCGACAATCTGGTGAGCATAGGTTTTAAATGCATGCGTATTGGCTTCCTTAAAAGCAATTGCTTTAGCTGCGATCACATGAGGGAGCGGACCTCCTAATACTAAAGGGCACCCCTTATCTACCACTTCGCTATACGCATTTTTGCAAAGCAGAATCCCCCCGCGTGGTCCCCTTAAGGTTTTATGCGTAGTAGAGGTGACGATATCCGCAAAAGGAATAGGATTATGGTTGCCTGTCATGACTCCTCCTGCCACCAGCCCTGCAAAATGAGCCATATCTACCATTAAGGTTGCGCCTACGCTGTCTGCAATCTCGCGCATCGCAGCAAAGTCAATGAAACGGGGATAGGCTGAGTATCCTGCAATTAAAATAGCCGGCTTTACTTTTTTGACTTCTTCTTGGATTTGGGAATAATCCAACAATCCTGTCTTGGGATTGACATCATAGGCAAACGCATGCATCATTTTTGAGGAAATGTTATGTCGATACCCGTGAGTTAGGTGTCCCCCTGCGTTCAAAGACATCCCCATTACCTTTTGATTCATCATCAGCTCCCGGACTTTCTCGTACTCCTCAGGGGTCAACTCATCTAAATTTTTTCTCCCGAGCCCCTCGACCTCTTTTTTTTGGACCCGATAGACCAAAATAGACCAAAAGGCCACCATATTGGCATCCGCTCCTGAGTGGGGCTGAACATAGGCATGGTCGCAATTAAATATTTTCTTTAACTCTTGAACTGCCAGTGATTCAATTTGATCCACGTTGTCGCATCCCGCATAAAACCTATGAAAAGGAAATCCTTCAGCATACTTGTCCGTCAGAAGATTTCCCATGGCGAGTTGAACGGCCAGCGTACAAAAATTTTCTGAAGCGATCAGTTTCAAGTGAGAACGCTGATCTTTAAGTTCTTGCACAATAGAGTCAGCAATGGCAGGAAATGCTTCATGAACGGCATCCAGCGCTGCTAAATAGGCGATGGCACTCGAAGATCTTTTATTTTCAGCAATTTTTTTTAAAAATTTTTGCAAATAAGACATATGCGCATTCTGACACAAAGAGGTATTTTAACGCACGACTGACTGTTATCCGAATGCTCAAAAATCTATTCAAAAGGGATTAAAAATTTAAACTTGAATATACACGAAATAGAGAGTTCTTTTTTTAGAAGATGTCTTTTTTTTGTAGCTTTAGTATCCTATTTTTTTATTATAAGGACTGTATGCAAAATCAAAAAGCAACTCGTTATCGGTGGGTCGTCTCGATCTTAATCTTCTTTATTACCCTCGTCAACTTTATTGATAGATCTGCTATTTCCTTTGTGATTGATCCTTTAAAACACGAATTTCATTTTACCGATACCCAATTTGGCATGATTCTATCGGCTTTCGCAACAGGGTATGTTTTGTTGACGGCATTAGGAGGATGGCTTGTCGATATGTATGGGGCTCGTATGATTTGGCCTGTTGCTGCCATTTTGTGGTCTCTGTGCGTAGGGCTCCTCGGATTTGCCAGCAGTTTCTGGGGATTTATTGGACTCCGATTCCTTTTGGGGGTTACCGAAGGTCCCCACTTTCCAGCCATGTCACGCTCCATTAGTGATTGGCTCCCTGCAAGAGAAAGAGCAACTGCCCTTTCCCTGGGGCTTGTGGCAATTCCTCTTTCCGCCGTGTTGGGCGCTCCTATGACGTCCTACCTTGTCGCTGACTTTGGATGGAGAACAATGTTCTTCTCTGTGAGTGCTGTGGGGATTATTTGGGCTTTTGTTTGGTACATTCTTTTTAGAGATAAACCCGAAAACTCCCCCCACGTGAACAAAGAAGAGCTGGAGCTCATTACAAATTCTCCAAAAGAAAAATTGGAAATTGAAAGTTCATCCGTAGACTGGCGCTTTATTTTGACCCATCCTGCCCTGGTTGCAAACAATATTGCGTACTTTGCTTTTGGTTATATGCTCTTTTTTGCCACGTTATGGCTCCCGGGGTATTTTTTATCACAGCATAACCTTAATTTGAAAAGCGTAGGCTGGTACTTAACCATTCCCTGGCTGGTTGCAGCTATTTTTTTAAAAGCGGGTGGAATTTTATCGGACTGGCTCTATCACAAAACAGGGAGCAGCCGGATTGCTCGCGCTCATTTAATCTGGGTGAGCCAGCTTCTTGCAGCTATTTGTTTTGTATTTTTAAGTTATACTCATTCTTTAGGATTGTCTCTTTTCTTCTTAAGCTTAGGGTTGGGATTTGGCTTTATGCCTCAACCTGCCTTCTTCAGTATTAATATTGATGTCGCTAAAGAAAGGGCCGCTTCCTCGCAAGGAATCACCTCTAGTTGCCTTTCTCTGGCAGGCATTGTAGCCCCTCTTATGACAGGATGGCTTATTGATCTCACGGGAAATTACCAAGGTGCCTTCTTACTTCTGGCGGGCCTCACCGTAATTGCTGTGCTCACCGTCATTGTCTTTCATCACCCCGATAAGGAATACAGCCGCGCTCAAATATAAGGAGCTGATTCTATTTCTAAAAAAGTCATCCCATTTTCAAAAAATGACGCCTTAAAAAGAACGCGCCTTGCTTTTATTGGTTCTCGTTTATTAGGAGTCCCCTTTTGGGGAATGATCTATCTTCTGTCAATCATCCTGTATAAAAATATGCAAATCTCTTCTTTTCAAATTACTCTTATCATTACTCTTAAGCCTATTTCCGCGCTTTTCGCCCCTTATTGGAGTCAGTGGATTTACAATAGACCTGATCGAATCATTCCCAATTTGGTCTGGGGAAATATCTTAAGATATGTCCCTTTTCTATTCATTCCGTGGGTCCATTCATCCTGGGTGATCATCGCAGCTTTTGCTTTGTATATGGTATTTTATAGAGGAGTCATTCCCACATGGATGGAGCTCATTAAACGTAATCTCTCTCCTTTAGACCGCGAAAAACTTGTGGGAGGGGGATCGATCATTGACTATATAGGAACCTCTATTATTCCGCTCAGTTTAGGGATTGCCTTAGATAACAACCCGCAATCATGGACCTGGATGTTTCCTCTAACAGCAGGTCTGGGACTACTTTCGACCCTCTTTTTGTATAATATTCCGCTTTTAGACGTTCCAGAAGGAGCGACCAGGCCTTTCGTTAAAGCACAGCTTTTTTCTAAAGAAAAACTCTGGCACCCTTGGAAAAACGCGTGGATGCTTGTAAAAGAGAAGACAGGGTTTGCTAAATTTCAGATTGGATTTATGCTGGGAGGGGCTGGGCTGATGATCTTGCAGCCGATGCTTCCTATTTTCTTTGTGGACATTTTAAACTTATCTTACACGAAGATGCTGATTGCTCTCACGGCTTTCAAAGGAATTGGATTTGCTTGTAGCATGCCTCTTTGGGTACGCTTTTTCAGGAAATGGAATGTTTTTTACTTGAGTGCGGTTGTAACGATTTTAGCTGCCTTATTTCCGTTTTTGCTCATGGGCTCGCAGTTCCATATGGCTTTTCTCTACCTGGCGTATGGGTTATATGGCTGTATGCAAGCAGGAAGTGACTTAAATTGGAATATGTCAGGGCCCCTTTTTGCCAAGGAAGAAGATAGCACTTATTTTAGCAGCACCAATGTACTAGCAGTCGGAATTAGAGGGTGCATTATTCCTCCTATGGGAGCCTTGCTTTATTCGTGGGCCAATGCATGGGTCGTCTTGGTAGCAGGCTCTGTTCTGTGTACTTTAGCATCCTTCCACTTCATTAAATATAGCGCTTATCTGAAGCAAACGGCTCCTGATTGATAGGACGTTTAACAATAAAAATTTATAAACTAAACTTTAGTGACGCAAGAGGACTAATATTTCTTTTAAAATGCGCCTATTCTGTAAATAAAAATAGAATTCTAGCCCATTTTAAAAAAGAGTATATCAATTCCAAAAAATAAAGGGCTATTGGAGCCTTTCAAAGGGCCTTCCATATGTATTTATTTTCCCTATTGGGTATAAAATAGAAGGGATGGATAGTATAGTCGCTTGGATTACACAACATGCAGAGCATGCTCATTGGTATATTTTTGTAGCCATTTTGCTCGCAGGATTTAATATTCCCATTAGCGCTGATATTTTAATTATAGGGGCTGCTGTTTTAGCGGCCACAATCATTCCAGACCATGTCTGGCATCTCTATCTGTCTATTTTTTTAGGCTGTTATTTTTCAGCTTGGATAGCCTATTGGCTAGGCCGACTTGCTGGAAAAAAACTCTGCCGTTTTCGATGGTTTCAAAAAATTTTTCCTATTCATAGAGTTGAAAAGATCCAAAAATTCTATCATAAACATGGGCTCTGGACTTTAATCATTGGCCGCTTCATTCCATTTGGGGTTAGAAATTGTATTTTCATGTCTTCAGGAATCAGTCGTGTTTCATTCCTTCGATTTGCTTTACTTGATTTGCCCGCGTGTCTTATCTGGAGCTCTCTAGCTTTTTATCTTTTTTTTAGCCTCGGAAAAAATTTCCAGACACTTGTCAACCATTTAAAAATTGTAAATATTTCTATCTTTTTAGCTTTCGGTGTGACGGTAATTACCATTCTTTGGTATAAGCGAAGGAAAAAAACGGTCATAGAAAACTTGTAAAACGAATGTTTAACCTATCAAATAGCTTATCTCTCTTAAGGGCCCCTTTGGCTCTTGTTTTTCTTGTGGAAAGCTCTACATTACGCTTGATGGCTATTATTTTAGCAATGCTCACAGACAGTATTGATGGATACCTCGCACGCAAAGCCAAAACTACCTCTCGTTTCGGCGCTGTCTTAGATCCTGCGATGGATAAGTTCTTTGTCTTTTTTGTGCTGGGCATTTTATTTACAGAAAATAAGATTGAACTCTGGCAAGCTCTCATGATGGTTTCTCGCGATTTTGCGCTATGCCTCTTTGGTCTCTATTTAAGCCTGTCAGGGCTTTGGCAAACTTATGAATTTCGCGCCATTCGTTGGGGAAAGATTACCACGGCCCTTCAATTTGTGGGTCTCATAGCCCTCACACTTAACTACGCGATGCCCCTCTATTTTTATTATTCATTTGTGGCATTTGCCATCTTTGGCTTATATGAGCTCTTCCAGCTTAAGAAATACTCTCGAGGTTCTTCTTAATCTCTCCAGCTTGATTCTCGATTTTCCAATAGGTGATAGGAATCGCCAGACTCACATTCATATCTCGTAAGATTGCTTGTAGTTCTAAAAGAATAGTATGCTGAAACCGATTGAATATCTCCTGATCTTTAATATTTGAATAGGCTTCTATTTCAATCTCACAGGCATAGTCCCCAAAGTTTTTAAGAAATACATGCACCGGATATTTCGTATCAAGCTGGGGTTTTTTGACAAGATGGTCGTGCATTTTATTCACAATGTCTGAAATTTTATCGATGTTGTTAAACCCAATTTTGAGCTGTAGTTTAATATGTCGATGTGTAATACGCGAGACATTAATTAAGAGCATTGTAGAGACAAAGTTATTAGGAAGGTAAACTGCCCGCTTTTCCTTATCTCGGATGGAAGTTCTAAACCATCCAATATCTTCAACAAGTCCCTCGAGATTTTTCTCCGGTAAATAAATTTGATCGCCAATGATAAAAGGCCGTGTAATGTGGAGCATAATGCCGCTGCAAAAATTGGCCATCACATCTTTACCAGCAAAACCGAGGGAAGCGGCTCCAATACTTCCAAAAGCAAGAAGGGGGGCTATATTAACCCCAAAAATTTGAAGAATGACAAGGCCTGACAAAATTCCTACCGCCAAAGTCGCAAGGCGACTCACCATTTGAACAGTTGTAAAATCTACTTTCTTCGTGGGATGGGCTAAAAAAGAAACTTCAACTTCATGTTTCCATCTATAAAATATCCACGCAATAGTAGCCACCATCGCTGCTTTTCTGAAGGCATGCAAATAGGAATCGGCGAAAGTAAAACCGATTTGAACTCCTCCTATATCAAGCAGGTAAACAGCCCCTAAGATCCAAATAAGAACGGTTAAAGGAAGACGAAAAATTTTACTAACCCGGGCTTTCCAACCCTCCTTATTTTTCTTTTCAGTACGTGACAGGACCCTTTTAAGCCCATACTGCAGGGCTACAAGAACGCCAATTCCAAATAAACTTTTTATTAACCATAAATAGATTAAATCCATGAGAAAAATTGTAACATAGAAGCGCCATTCTCCCTATAAAAAAATATCAAATCTAATAAAATTAAAGCACTTCCTTTGCACTGCGTGCAATGGGATGAAAAAATGATTCATCGAGACATGCTTTATATTTTTTTGATCATCATCCTATGGAAGAAGTGATCATGTTTCATATTTAAATGGAATTCTATATCTCCCTTCTTTTAATATAAAATTTAAAAGGAATGATATCATGAAAGAATCCATCTTTGTTGCTGCTCTGCGATCCTTTTTTAAATCGATTGCGACCATCTTAGGAATCTCTATAGGATTAGGATTTGTAATCATAGGCGTAGGAATTCTTATAGGTCCCAATTATGTACCCCCTAAATCACAACCTCTCTTAATGCCCGATGCAAATGGAAATCGAGAGATGCTCCCTAGCAACGCCCCCGTCATCTTAAGACTCGACTTCCATGGAGTCATTGGGGTGGGTGATCTTACAAGTGAGAAAATAGAGAATATCCTTCTCGATTCTCAAGAAGATTTCTTGAAGGGTGGGCGTGTGAAAGCCCTTCTTCTGCATATGGATACGCCGGGTGGATCGGCCATTGATTCTGATACGATCTACAGGATGCTCATGATGTATAAAAAACAATACAATGTTCCTATTTATGCCTATGTAAACGGTTTTTGCGCCTCCGGTGGAATGTATATTGCCTCCGCTGCAGACAAGATTTATTCGACTCCCGCTAGTGTCATTGGTTCCGTAGGGGTTCGTCTAGGCCCTAACTTCAACTTTGCAGATGCTATGTCCCGCTATGGCGTCAATGCCCTGACATTAACAGAAGGAAAAGACAAAGATACTTTAAACCCCTTCCGTCCCTGGAAACCTGATGAAGATGCTCCTCTAAAAGAGATCATGGCTTCTCTGTACGATCAATTTACTACCGTGGTATCCGAGGCAAGGCCTGCACTGACGAAAGAATTACTGATCAATAAATTTGGAGCGCGCGTGTTTATTGCCCAAGAAGCGCAAAAAAATGGGTATATTGACGTCTATGATGCAAGTTATAATGAAGCAGTCAAAGACCTTGCAGCTGCTGCGCAGATTGAAGAAAAAGAACGTTATCAAGTCGTACAACTCCTTCCACCTCATCCCTTTTTGAGTGATATCGCAGGCTCTTTTGCGCCTGTTAAAGTTGTTAAGTCATTATTTGGGAAAGGAGACCTCAGTGAGCTGAATGGACAGTTTCTATACTACTACCAGCCTTGAAACATTCTCATAAAATCGACTGAACTGTAGTTGCGAATGAGGTGTAATGAAGCAATTGTTCATCATTGATGCCGTTAACTTTCTGTTTCGGTCTTATTACGCTATCAGAGGGATGACCAATTCCAAGGGCGAGTCCACCAATGCTCTTTTCGGCTTTATTCGTTCGATTTACAAGGTCCTCGATGATTTTTCTCCTGATTTTTTAATTGCTGTATTTGATGGCCCTGACAATAAAAAAAGCCGAACCGATCTTTACCATGACTACAAAAGCCACCGAAAATCGATGCCAGAAGATTTGGTTCCCCAGATGGAAAGAGCTCTGCACTGGTGCTCTCTTGCCGGGATTCCCAGCCTTTCCATCCCGGGAGTCGAAGCGGATGATGTCATTGGAAGTATTGCAGTATGGGCACAAAAGCAAGGCATCCAAGTGCGTATTTGCAGTAGCGATAAAGACCTTTGCCAACTTGTGAGCAGGGGTATCCATCTGATCAATCCGAGCAAAGACAATCTTGAAATAGACCCCCCTAAAGTTAAAGAACTGTTTGGAGTCAAACCGGAGCAGATGATCGACTACCTTGCCATTGTAGGCGATGCTTCGGATAATATTCCTGGATTAGAAGGCTTTGGATCCAAAACAGCTGCTGCCTTGCTCCAAGAGTTTGGGAGCCTCGATGCCCTCCTTGCAAACCCGGAAAAAGTGCAGGGGGAAAAAAAACAACGAATCCTAAGAGAAGGAAAAGAAATTGCTCATTTAAGCCGCAAACTTGCAACACTCGATTTAAACCTCGATTTTCCCAAAGAAGAAGTCTTTTTCCATCTCAAGCATCCTAACCTGGATCATTTAAAACCGTTTTATCATGCAATGAACTTCCTCTCCTTGTTAAAAGAAATGGATCAAACGGCAGAGGTGAAAGGAAAAAAAGCGGAAAAATACCCTTATCATCTTGTCCAAACCGAAAGTGAACTTGAAGCTCTCTATCAGCTTTTAAAAGATAAAGGGGATTTTTGCTTAGATATAGAAACGACCGATCTACGTCCCATGCGAGCAGAGCTCGTAGGCCTTGGCGTGGGCGCAGAAGCAGAGAAGGCATGGTATATTCCTCTCAATGGATCCCTCGCTAAAGAAAAAGTGCTACAAAAAATAGGTCTTCTTCTGGGAGATCGAAATGTCTCGGTTTATGGACACAACATTAAATATGACCTCCACGTTCTCTTGAATGCCCACCTCCCGCAACCCCGCCTCTCGTTTGATACGATTTTAGCTTCTTATCTTTTAACTCCGCAAAGTCAACGCCATAATTTAGATCAACTTTCTCTGGAAAAATTCGGTGTGGTAAAAACACCCATTGAAGATCTCATTGGAAAAGGGAAAAATCAAAAGTCGATGGCAGAAGTACCTCTAGAAGAAGTGGCTCACTATTGCTGTCAAGATGTCGGTTACACGATTCGGCTTAAAGAGCTTTTCGAAGAAGAACTTGCACAGCATGAGCTAGAGCCCGTTTTCAAAAAAATTGAGCTTCCCCTCATTCCAGTGCTAGTACGCATGGAACGACGGGGTATTTTTGTTGATAGAGACAAACTGAAAGAGATGTCCCATGACTTAAGCACCGAACTTAAACAGCTGGAGAAAAAAATCCATCACCTGGCTGGAGAGGAGTTTAACATCAACTCACCTAAACAACTCAGTCATATTTTATTTCATAAAATGGGAATTGCTCCTCCTAAAAAAACTACGACAGGTTATTCAACAAGCGCCGAGGTGTTAGAAGAGCTTCAAAATAGAATTCCTCTGGCGGCCTTGGTGTTAGAATACCGCTCGCTAGAAAAACTCCGGTCTACGTATGTTGACACCCTTCCCGATAACATTCACCCTCTCACTGGACGTATTCACACGACGTTTAATCAATCGGTTGCGGCCACCGGCAGGCTTTCCTGCCAAGATCCTAACTTACAAAATATCCCTGTTCGATCAATGCAGGGAAAAAAAATACGGAGTGCATTTAAGCCACAACAAATAGGATGGAGTTTTCTCTCTGCTGACTACTCCCAAATTGAACTCCGGCTCCTTGCCCATTTAAGCGAGGATCCCATTCTTGTGAAAGCTTTTAAAGAGGGAGAAGATATCCACGCCTATACTGCATCGCTTGTCTTTGACACCCCTCTCAAGCAGGTCACACCAGACATGCGACATCGCGCTAAAGCAGTGAATTTTGGAATTCTGTATGGACAACAAGCTTTTGGACTTTCACAGGGACTGGGCATGGCTTATAAAGATGCTGCTAACTTCATTGATACTTATTTTGAGCGTTACAAAAGGGTAAAAGATTTTTTAGAATTTTGTAAAGAGTCCGCCCGTAAAACAGGGCGTGTTATCACCTTAACAGGACGGCAACGCCCCCTTCCTGAAATTTTGAGCAAAAATGGGGCTTTGCGTGCTGCCTCGGAACGGCTAGCTATCAACACCCCTCTGCAAGGGACGGCGGCCGACCTGATTAAAATTGCTATGATTGAAATTGACCACTTCCTTCTCAATAGTCCCCTGGGTTATATGCTGCTCCAGATCCACGATGAATTATTATTTGAATCGCCCGATGATCATATCCATATTCTCGCTAAAGAAGTTAAATATCGAATGGAAAATGTCATGAAACTCAACGTTCCTTTAGAAGTCCATATTTCCGTTGGAAAAAATTGGGGAGAGTGTTAGATTTGAAGAAAATAGCGGTTACAGGGGGAATGGGAAGTGGCAAATCAATCGTTTGCCAATTTCTTAAAGAGGCTGGAGCTTATGTAGTAGATGCCGACACGATTGTTCGGCAGTACTTGACTCCAGAAAATCCTATAGGACAGCAAGTCATAAAACTTCTAGGATCTGAAGTCATCATAAATAACCAAATCGATAGAAAAAAAATTTCAAACATTGTGTTTTCAAGCTCAACTAAACTTAAAGCTCTCGAATCTATTTTACATCCGGCCGTAAGCGATGCGATTAATCAACTCTTTGAGACGGTTAAAGAAAATAAGATGTATAAATTTTTTGTAGCAGAAGTGCCCCTTCTCTTTGAAGCTCGGATGGAACATGAATTTGATAGTGTAATTGCTGTTATCACACAGGAAAAAATAGCCCGGGGCCGAGCGGAGTATCCCGAAGAGTTTGATCGACGCTCTCGTTTTCAACTTCCTTCTCATGCCAAGCAAGCTCAAGCCACCTACGTGATCAAAAACGACGGCGACATCCCGAGCTTAAAAGCGGAAGTAACCGCTTTGATCCCTCAACTATTATCTAATTGTTAAAAGGAGTCTCCATGAAACCCGATGATCCCTCTTCGATAACTTCAGAAAATTCAACCCCCGAAATGGCCTCCTCCCCTCACTTAGCAGGCCAAGAGCAGGTCACCAAAATTGCTGATTTACAGAGAATGAACATCGACCAGCTGAACCAAGTCGCCCGTATGATGGGCCTTAATTTGGGATCGCTTGCCAAATCTCAACTCGTTTTTGAAATTGTCAAAGCTAAAGCAGAACACCCCACCGAAGTGTTAGTCGGTGAAGGCGTCTTAGAGGTGCTTCCTGATGGTTTTGGGTTTTTGCGCTCTCCGAACTACAACTACCTTCCTTCTGCTGAAGATATTTATGTTTCTCCTGCTCAAATCCGACGCTTCGATTTGAAAAAAGGAGACACCGTTTACGGAACGATCCGGTCTCCTAAGGAAAAGGAAAAGTATTTCGCCCTTCTCAAAGTTGACAAGATTAATAATCAACCTCCTGAAGTGGCTCGCGATCGTATTTTATTTGAGAACTTAACTCCTCTTTATCCCAACTCCCGCCTCGTGATGGAAACTCAGAAAGAGAAGCTGACAACGCGCGTGCTTGACCTAGCAGCTCCCATTGGAAAAGGACAACGCGGCCTTATCGTTGCACCTCCTCGTACAGGTAAAACTGTCATTCTGCAAAATATTGCGAATGCTATTACAAGCAACAATCCCCATGTCTATCTCATCGTTCTATTAATCGATGAACGTCCTGAAGAAGTCACCGATATGATGCGAAGTGTCAAAGGAGAGGTGATCTCCTCCACATTTGACGAACCTCCAGAGCGTCATGTTCAAATTGCAGAAATGGTGATTGAAAAAGCACGACGGCTGGTTGAATACCACCACGATGTCGTTATCCTCCTCGACTCTTTAACGCGCCTTGCCCGTGCTTATAACACAGTCCAACCTCACTCAGGAAAAATCTTAACGGGCGGTATTGATGCCAATGCCCTACACAAGCCGAAACGGTTCTTCGGTGCTGCAAGAAATGTAGAAGAAGGCGGCTCGCTAACCATTATGGCCACTGCTCTTATCGATACCGGCTCTCGTATGGACGAAGTCATCTTCGAAGAATTTAAAGGAACCGGTAACATGGAACTCGTACTCGATCGACGTCTAGCAGACCGACGTATCTATCCAGCGATTGACCTTATTAAAAGTGGAACTCGCAAAGAAGAGCTTCTCTTTCACCCAGAAGAGCTTGAAAAGATTTATCTTATGCGTCAAGCCCTCGCTGATCTTTCTCCTCTGGATGCCATGAATCTTCTTCTAGGGCGATTGAAAAAGAGCAACAACAACATTGAATTCCTTCTTTCGATGAAAGACTAGAGAGGTCATACGCAGTTGGTATAACCCCCAAGAGGAGAATTCAAAATAGGCTCAAAAAGTCCATAAAATCGACTGAACTTGAGCTTAAGCAAGAGGTCTCTTGTATTTAACTTCAGTTTTAGGGGGATAGCTCTATTATTTTTGAGGGTGTGGGGGCCCCCTTTTAAATCTGAAAATCTTCTCCAAAGTAGGTTTGTCTCGCTTCCCGGCTTTGCAAGAGCTGGTGGACGGTTCCTGAAATTAAAATTTTACCTTCTCGAATGAGATAACTGCGATCTACAATCGAGAAAATTTCACGGGCATTATGGTCTGTAAGTAAGATGCTAATGCCCTTCTTTTGAAGATGACGGATCATTTTCTTTACATCGGTCACCGCGATGGGATCGATATTTGCAAAGGGTTCATCCAGAAGAAGCAGGTAAGGATCTGTCACGAGTGCGCGTGTAATTTCCAGGCGCCGTCTTTCACCGCCAGAGAGGGTTCCGGCTTTTTTCTTAGCAAGCTTTTCTAAATGCAATTCTTGCAAAAGCTCTTCCATCTTATTTTTTCGTTGTGCGGCAGTCAAAGGACGGGTCTCTAAGATGCAAGAGATATTTTCTTCCACTGTGAGTGAGCGGAAAACAGAAGGCTCTTGCGCAAGGTAGCCCATGCCCAGCTGAGCCCTTTTGTGAATCGGAAAGAAAGTGGCATCGTGACCTTTAAAAAGAACTTTTCCATCATCTGGATGAATCAGACCCATCGTCATGTAAAAGGCAGTGGTCTTTCCAGCGCCATTAGGGCCTAGAAGGCCGACCACCTCACCGGGGCCGATTTGAAAAGAGAGGCCATCGACAACGGCCTTACCTCCATAAATTTTTTTAAGATTTTCGACTTTAAGGAGCGGAGGATGAGCCATGCTGAAATACCTTATTCAATAAATTTTGCTCTTCGGGGGTCAGGGTCATTGTGATTTGACCAATCCCTCTCACTTGCTGCTCTTGGGTGATAGGATCATAGATAATGTGCACCTCATTTGCACTCATCCGGAGTTGATCTTGTTCACGCATAAAGAGCACCTTTTGTCCTGGAAGCGCTTTTAGAATACAAGTGCGGGTTGCAAGGTCATAGATGAGAGTGTCTGCAATCCCCCGCCGAGCCTGCCCCTCTTTGTCTTGAGAGAAAATTTTGATGTGGCCCTGGAGTTCAAGTTTTTCAGGACGAAATACCTTTCCCTCTTCTTGATAATGGATTTGAGCGGTCTCTGCTAAAATGGTCATTTCTTCTTCATCTCGAAGATGAAGGGTAGGAGATCCTTGGAGAGTGAGATGGTGGGCCGCATAATTCCAATTAAGATCGTGGGCTGTAAATTGAATTTGTCCTTTTGAAAGGGAGTTGAAATTTCCGGCTGCTATTTTTAAATGGAGATGGTTTTGGGTTAAATCAAGGTAAAATCGATCGGCTTGGATCGAGTCTTCCTCACCCTTGTCGTTGGTACAAGTCCAAACACAAGGGGTATTTCCATCCGATTGAATTCTGTCTTGTGTAAAGAGGAGAGCTTCTGTTTTCAGGTGATAAAATTGATGATAGATAAGATGAACTCCTTTTTGAGCATGGGCTTTTTCAATGTCGTAATTCTTCTGCTTTTCTCGATTTTTTACCATTTGGATATCAAGCTGTGGGGTGAAAAGTTCGAAAGGGAATGTACTTGCCTGCCGATGGATGGTATCCACATAGTGCACATGGGTAGGAGAAGTCAGAGTTCCTCGTAGAGTTTGAAAATCGAGAGACGCTCTCTCACATTCGACGTGAGCACTCGTTGCTAAATGAAGACGCACTTTTTCTTCCAGTTCGATGGCGGTAAAGGGAAGGATTTCTCCCTCTTCTAGTACGGGCTCCTCTGCTTGAGTTTGACGTCTTAGCATGGCTTTTTCAGCTTTCATAGTTCCAAAGCCGTGCTCTAGACAGATGTCTCCAGCAAGAATTAAGGTTGATCCATCATACGTGGCGCTGCTGGAGGCAATTGAACCCTTTCTTTCTCTTGCGCTTTCTCCTGACACATTGGAAATGCCTGTCGTATCCAACGGGGGGTCTGTTTTGGAGCTAAGAGAAGCTACCGCAGCAAGTAAATAAGCGAATAAGCTAATCATCTTTCTGTCCTATAAAAGAGGCTTTAAAATGTTTAGCTTGAAACTGAGAAGCTTTTCCACTCACTGCAAAGGAGACATCTTGGGCCACTCCTTTGAGATAGGGGGTGAGGTGAGCAGAGCTGAGTTTCAAAGCGGGGGGCAGTTCCTCCCCTGCAACCCGAAAAAGGGCAAGAGAAACAACTTCAGCGGTAAATTGATTGGTTGAATATTGATAAATACCTGTCTGGGCCTCAAAATACCGAACCTGCTGGATCCATTTTTCTTGGGCTTTAACGATTTTATCTTGCATAGAACATTGGATGTTATTGAGATGCTCAATGATGTCGAGATGGTCATCGACAGGAGCCAACTTTAAGATAGAAGATTGACTTTCAATCCGGTCGTGCAACCGTTTTCCATCGGGTTGCGTAATCCATAAATCTTTTCTCACACCTGCTCGCTTTTGCTCGCTTATCCGTTGATGCGATGCTGCAGCAATTGCCTGCCCTTTTTTCTGCAGATTTCTAAACCGCATGAGATCCTGTGCTGTCACATGCAAAGAAGAAAAAATCCAGACCGCAAGAAGGCCCATACTGACGAACGTATAAGAAAAAATCGCTTTTCTAAACATGCACGGCACCGTAAATTCTTTGCAGCTCCATGCATAATTCTTTTAGCTCGCTAAAAGGATAAACTGTTTCTCTGTCACTTTTTGCCTCTAGAGGATTGGGATGAGCTTCTAAAAAAATACAATCACATCCCGCCGCCACCGCTGCTTTGGCAAGTGTTGGGATAAAATGCCGCTCACCGCCCGAAGAAGTGCCCCTTCCCCCCGGAAGCATGACAGAGTGTGAAGCATCGTAGCAGACTGGATAGCCCATTTCTTTCATAATAGGGATAGCTCGCATGTCGCTGACGAGATTATTATACCCAAAGCTCGTGCCTCGATCTGTTAAAATAATCTTCTCATTTCCCGTGGCCTTCAGCTTATCAACCACGTTTTGCATATCCCAAGGCGCCATGAACTGCCCCTTTTTCACATTCACGACGGCCCCTGTCCGTCCTGCAGCAGTTAAAAGGTCGGTTTGGCGACAAAGAAAGGCCGGAATCTGAATGACGTCGCATATTTCAGAAGCCCTCACCGCTTCTTGAGGTGAATGGACATCTGTTAGAACAGGAATATCAAATTCTTGGCGAATCCGTGCCAGGATTTGAAGACCTTTCTGAAGGCCGGGCCCTCGGAACGATTGGTAGGAAGAGCGGTTGGCTTTATCGTAACTCGATTTATAAATGAATGGGAGCCCTAGCTCTTGCATTAAGCTTGTCAAGAATTCGGCTGATGCTAGCGCATCTGTTTCGCTCTCAATGACGCACGGTCCACAGATGAGAGTCAAAGGCTGTCCCGATCCCACTAAAAAATCTTTCACTTTAACAAGAGACATATGCTCAATCCTTCTGGACCCATTAGTCTACCACATTGAAGGGTGTTGAGCACCAGAAAAATGGACTTTTAAAAGAAAGATTGAGTCATATCAATGGGAGTTGAATCTGTTTGCATAAGAATTGATTTACTGGGACCTGAAAAGTTGAGTTTTTTTAGGTCGATAGATCGCAAAGCTAGGTCTTGATAGGTACGGTAATAAAATACCCTATTTTTCAAATCTTTAATCACAATCCATTGGGTCAGCTCAAAGGTGCTGGGGTCGTTACCTCCGCGAACAATCCCCAATGGAATGTCAAATGTATTGAGTATATGCTGCATCAAGTTAACGCCTAAAGCTGCATTTACAGCAGGGACTGCAAAGGCTTTAAGAAAAGAAGCTTTTACAAAGCGGGAAGGTGACGTCCAATCGCCGGGAATTCCGTGGAGCCCTGTTCCTTGGCTGGGGGGCTCCAAGGAAATGCCATTTAATTGTCTAGAAGGAGCATTAAGAGGATTCAAAGTAAGATAATTACGTAGATTCATGAGGTGCCATTCCAAGGACGGGAAATTAGTCACGACTCCATTAGGATTTTCTTGAACCACCATTTTTCCTTTTACAAATTCAATCACACAACTATTTCCTTGCACATCATGCACTGCCAGGTGGACAGGCGGCAGTCCAAGCTTTTCAATTGTTTCTGCCCAAATTTCAACTTTAGAAAGAGCGATTTTTGCCTCTTGAGTAGTAGCAAAGTTTCCCAGCAACCAACCGGCTAAATCGTGTAAGACAATCGCTTGCGAAGGAGTGCTAGGGGCAGAGGTAGGATATTGAGCGCCAGGGAACCACAAGACCCCTACGGAAAGTCCTTTTTCATTCATCCCATCGGTCGTAAGGCCTTGATCGAGAACATCAACGGAAATATAGCCGTAGTTCGAGGTCCATAGGAGACCTTTTTGATTGGAAGAAGCTTTCGACTCTTTGTGAACCCCTCTAGGATTTAAAGTAATTTTTGAATGAAGAGGAATTGCAAACTCCAGCGAACGGCCGTTAATAACAGACCCATCCTGTGTCACCATCGCCATTTCGGTACATCCCCACCCCACCGACCAAGGAAGAGCCAGGAGCATTAAGGAATAAAAAAATTTAAATCTCATCTTGTTTATCCCATAGCATTTATTGAAATTTTATCCTAAAGTCTTCTTATGAAAATTGCGATTGTTCGAAGAAATGGCCTAGGAGATTTGATCTCAGTGATGCCCCTTGTTGCCTTATGTAAAAAGCGACATCCTGAATGCCACCTGACTCTATTTGTCGATGCTCGCAATGCTCCTCTCCTTCCTTATTTGAAAGGCTTTGATGAAGCAGTGGTAATTGAACCTTCGGAAAATAAATACCTCTCTTTGATAAAAACTCTTTGGAAAAACCGGCATCGAATTTTTGATCTCGTCATTTCGGCGCGTCCTGTCCCCATGCAGTGGCTCAATCTCTTTTTAGCTGGCTTAAGAGCTTCAAGACGCCGCGCCGTGGTGGATAAAAGATGGCATTCTCATTGGATCAACGAACCTTTGCCCTTTGACCCCACTCCCCGACACCAAATGGTCAAAAGCTTAAGACTTCTTGACTCTTCCTTTGAAGAAGTCCCTCCTTCCCTGCTTCCCACTCTTGAAGTGCAAAAAAGCCATACCTTTAGTGAAAAAACTATTCTTGTTTCAGTGACCAACCAACGCATTGGAAGTCAATTGGACTCCGATAAAATTGCCCGGCATCTCAATCAAGCCTTTCAAAAGAAAAGCTTTCACGTGATTCTTAATTGCCAATTAAAAGATCTTCACAGGGCAGAAGCTGTCGGGGCAGATCTTAAAATGTCTTATGAAACGATTCCGACACCGTGCTTTGACGATTTTATTCGGCTGCTAGCTTCCGTGGATGGGGCATGGACAGGAGACGGGGGAATCATGCACCTGATGAGCGCTTTGGATAAGCCGCAACTCATCTTATTTGGTAAAACAGCTCTATGGGAATGGGCTCCTTTGCATCTGAAAGCTTTTTGTGTATGGCATCCTGAAAATGTTAATATGATTCCATCAAATGAAATCGAGCAAGGACTTGAAAGGCTTCTGTATGAATTACGGTAATTACCCTGATTTATCTAACCTCAAAAAAATTTTGATCGTCAAACTCCGCCACCATGGAGATGTCCTCCTGACTTCCCCTGTTTTTTCCTATTTAAAATCGCAACTTCCAGATGCCTCTATCGATGCTTTGATCTACCAAGAAACGGCACCCATGTTGGAAGGGTACCCTGCAATTAGAACACTCCATCTGTACGATAAAAAGTGGAAAAAAAAGTTCTTTCTGAGTCGATGGAAGGAGGAAATAAATTTACTCCAACGAATTCGAAAAGAAAGATATGACCTCGTGATAAACCTCACAGAAGGAGATCGAGGGGCGCTTGTTGCACTCGTATCAGGAGCATCCATTCGCGTAGGATTTGATCCTGAGAAAAAAGGATTTAAAGGTAAAGCCCGTATTTTCACCCATCTTGTCAAACCTTGTAAAACTCCGCGCCATACAGTGGAAAAGAATCTCGATGCCCTTCGCCGTATCGGACTTTTCCCTTTACCTGAAGAACGAGAATTATCTTTTCATATCCCAGACAATGTCCAAGATCGTATCAAAAAAAGACTTCCCACTCCTTACATTGTTATCCATCCTGTCTCTCGTTGGAAATTTAAATGCTGGCCGACATCTCAGGTTGCAATGTTGATTCAAGCACTCTACAAACAAGGACACCACCTCGTCTTAACCGCAAGCCTTGATCCGTCTGAAATGAAAATGATGCAAGAAATTACCACACTCTGCCCTGATGTTCCTCTGACGAATCTTGCCGGACAGATTGATTTAAAAGAGTTGGGCGCTGTCATTGATCAGTCTCAACTGCTTATTTGCGTCGACTCTGTCCCCCTTCATTTGGCGAGCGCTCTAAAAACGCCTGTGGTGGTTTTATTCGGACCCACTTCCGAGATCAACTGGGGACCTTGGCGACATCCTCAGGCACGTATTGTTTCGCAAGGTCTGAGTTGCCGCCCTTGTTTGATGGACGGATGTGGGGGAAGCAAGCACAGCGATTGCCTGGCGACGCTTCCCATCTCACAGGTTCTTCAAGCTGTCAGATATTTTCTTAAAGAGAGCCCTTAAGGTAGCACCTACGCATCTTTAGACCTCGTGCGTAACTAAAGGTTCGCCGATTTTATCGACTTTTTAAGTTTTAAAAATTATTTTAACTTGATATGCAGAGGAAATGGGATGGGGCGTTGTGGTCGCAGCAGATCAAAAAGCAGAATGGCTTCTTGCTTGGTGGTGGAAGTGTTATTCCCACCACCACAACCAGCCTGTAGCATTTATTGATTTTGGCATGAGCGATAAAGCCAAAGAATGGTGTCATAAGAAAGGAATTTTGATCCCCTTTACCACTCCCCCTGAGTTGAAAGTTTCTAAAGAAAGTGTAGGAAAAAAAGAGCAAAAAAAGTGGGAAGCAATCTACGGACCTAACGTCTGGCATTCACGTCCTTTATGGTTTAAAAAACCTTGGGCAATGTTACAGTCTCCTTTTACACAAAGCGTTTGGATGGATTTAGATTGTGAAGTATGTAAACCGATCGAGGGCATTTTCACTGCACTCGATCCAGGCGTGTTAGGAGCTGTGCGCGTGGGGAAAAAAGGACACTATAACTCGGGGGTCATCGTCTATGACCAAAACTCGCTTCTTTTGCAAGCATGGGCAGAGGCTTGTGTGAAAAAACATGCCTCCGCTATCGGCGATGAGACAATTCTTTCTCAATTGATCCGAAAAAATCGATACCCCTTTAAAGAACTTCCCCCTGAATTTAATTGGGTGATGGGATGGGGTTATCATCCTCATCTAAAAATTGCTCATTGGGTTGCTTCATGGGGCAAGCTCTGTATTGAGACAATGGGTGGTATTCAAAGCGCCTTAGACACACTCTCTCATCCAATCCGATGAAGTGAAACCAGTACTTGCGGTTTTTTGTCAGTGATAGAAGCAATCGTTTTCTTGATAAGAGCATCTGCTTGACTTTGGGGGGATTGCAAGGAAATACTCTCCAGCGTTTCCTGAATGAAGGCGTCTGAGGAGGGTGCAAAGGTATGAATAATCAAAATATCCCCAACATTCCATCCATCGCTCGTGATCTCCCATTCATTTCGATTATCAGATCCGAGAGGCGGATTATGATTGTGAAGTTTACGCGCCTTGGGGCTTCCTGAGGATAGATGCAGAGCAGATCCCATACCGCAGGATAAAAATTGCAGCTCATCCCGCGTCGGATTTAAGATAAGAAAAGCCAGAGCATATTTTTGATTGAGCGGATCGATTTGAATGAGCCTTTGAAGTGAACTTAGAAAAGTTAAGAATATAAATTTTTCTTGCGTGGCAGCCACAGCTCGGATCATACCGCGTAAATTACTAAGATAAACAGAGGTTTCAAACCCACTGACAAGAGGCTCTGCCAAGATAAACCCATACGTTCCATCTGCAAGCTTAAAGTGATCGAAATAAGGGCTGGTTTGACCCAACACTTTGAGACGAGCCATGGCCCCTTCATAGTGGGGGGTGGTCGAAATGGTAGAAGGAGAAAGAGCAAGGTCTGCTTTCTGGATTGCCTCTAAAATTTCTTTAATTTGATCTGTCCCATGACGATCTTTTTCAAGCCCACCCGATTTTAAATAATTGGAAAGATCTGAAATAAACTCCATTACATTGGAATATCTTTCATCTATGGAAACAGCGAGAGCTTTTTCCAAAATCAAACGGAGCCCTTTAGGCACTTGCGACAGATGGATCACCCCAAAGCTGAGCTTACCGATGAAGAGCTCGTATGCAATAATTCCCAGAGCATAAATGTCCGAGGCAAAAGAGATCGAAGATGGATCTTCTTTCTGCTCAGGACTCATGTATGTCGGCGTACCGATGATTTTAGAGTTCTTACCCTTTCCCTTTTTTACTTCGTCATGCAGACGAGCAATCCCAAAGTCAATCACTTTCACTTCTCCATCTTCTGTCATGAGAATATTTTCCGGTTTCAGATCTCCATGAATCACGCTATGCGAGTGAAGATGAGCAAGAGCGTAGGCCACTTGCATCAAGATGTCTATTGATTTTTTCCTTGAAAGAGAATGTTGTTCGATGAATTGTCTTAAAGACACGCCACGGATGAACTCCATCGCAATGTAGAGGCCTCCTTCCCATTCTCCCTCTCCATACAGCTTGACGATATTGGGATGATTTGTAAGACCAATGATGTTGGATTCGCGGATAAATTGGGCAATCATTTCAGGATAGGTGACAAATTCAGGCGATAATACTTTCACAACGATCAATGCCCGCGTTTGGGGATGAATTCCTAAGTAGAGAAGACTCATCCCTCCGCGGCTTAAGAGCGATTCAATTTTATAAGGACCGATTTTTTCTGGGAGTGAGGGAGGTGTTTCAGAAACTTTTACCTCATATAGCGTGGGCTGTTTATGAAAGTGAGAATCAAGCATGACTACCGTTCAATGTCTAAAATACGAAGGCCTGAAATTTCCCCCAATTTTATCAGCTCTGCTTGAGCCACGCGTTTACCTCCAAGCGTGAGATCAATACCCTGCTCAGGCTTCATGGAAAGCTCCAAATGCGATCCTGTTGTGAGTTCTAAAAGCTGATGTAAAGCGATATTGAGTCGTCCTACTTCAGCCGTCAAGAAGAGATCATTTCCCGGCGTGGAAGCCTCTTCTTCTTGAGGAACTTCTGTAGTTTCCTGATAAAAAGCGTAGTCGAGCACTTTGAGACCCTCAGGTTTAAAGCGAGCAATGAAAAGCGGCGTTTCGCCTAAAGAAAACGTGAAAGATCCTTTCCCTTCAGCTGCATCATAAGAACAACGATCTAGCATCAAGAAATCACCCACTTGCAGAGAAGTCCATTCATCAAGATGAATCGACGTGTGCCCTACTTCACAACGTAACGTTAAATGAATATCCCCTCTTTGTCCTAAAGATAGAAGTGTGGTTTGTTGAAAAGGTTGATGAGCTTTAAAAGCAGTGAGAAAAGATTGAGGACATACAAGGCGTCCTTGCACTGTTTTAGTAGGAAGCTCACAGGCAATATCGAGACAAAAGCCATTTTCTTGAGGGAAAGGCGCATGGGGAAGCAAGTGCAAAGAAATGCCTTTAAATATTTTTGCGCGATCAAGGGTATCTAATATTTTAAGAAGTAGAAATTGATAAAACCCCTGCCGGAGCTTTCCACTTGTAAATTTTTCTTTTTCTTCTCCGCTGACTAAGGTATTGGATGTCAGCTCTATCACATCCGCCTGAGGTAAAATAAAAAATAAAGCCCCTTCGATAGGGGCAAGCTCGATTGCTACAATGACCGGTTGATCTCCCATTCCATGTAAAAATTCTGCGTGAGTTTTCCACACAGCGCGTGCACAAGATAGACTCATAGGAGAGAGGCCTAAAGAGTCTTGCAACGCTTTTTCTGCCGTATCCCATGGGAAAGGAAAATGTTCTTCCAACGCAGGAAGTTGCTGAACCTTCAAAAGAGCTTTTTCAACAAGTTTAAGCCATTCATGTGAGATGTCGTGCATACCTTCTTCGAGAATAACTCAAATTCCCCTGACTTGTAAAGGAGATTAATAGTGCCTTTCAAGCAGGGCAATTGCATGAAGATTTTTATTGAAGATTTGTAACTCTTCTCCAAAGAAGTTAAAATGGTCACAAAAATCGAGCAATCGTCATTCATGCAGATTTTTTCAGTTCTTCCAGACCCTAGAAAAATCAGAAATCAACTTTATCCTTTGCCAGATCTCATCAGCACAGCAATCCTTTGTGGATTTGAAGATTGGGCAGATGTGAGTTTATGGACTGAAGGCGATTTATCCTGGCTACAGCCACTCCGAATTTGCTTAGAAGGAGCTCCTTCTCATGATACCTATAGTCGGTTTTTTAGGTTTTTAGATCCAAACGTTATGCAACACTGTTTTATCCAATGGACACAAAGCCTTGTTGGCAAGATCCAGGGAGTCATTGCTATTGACGGCAAAACTTTAAGAGGTTCTAGTGAAACAACGGCTGGTATAAATGCAATTCACATAGTAAATGCATTTGCAGCTGAAAATGAACTCATTCTGGGTCAACTTAAGACAGCGGGTAAAGGCAAGGAAATAGAAGGAATAGAACTCCTTCTTCCACTGCTAGACATAGGAGGAGCAAGGGTAACAATCGATGCTGGAGGCTGCCACAAAAAAATAGCAGAGATCATTAGGAGTAAAAAAGCTGATTATATTTTTGGACTCAAAGACAATCAGGGGACCCTTTTAAAGGTTCTATTGTCGAAGGTGGTAAAATAATCTTAAAGAAAAATTCATCTAGGAAAGCCAGAAGATTTTTTATCTGCCTGTATTTGTCGTGTTCCTCCGCTTTTTAGCATAGAAAACTGCATATTGAAAACTTAGGTTACGCAAGAAGTCTAATATATCCTCCTGAAGTTTTATGGCTAAGCAGGGTATTTCTAGTGCCAAACTTTAAAATTTGTTTTTTAATGGTCAGTGTCCTTTGCCTTTTCCACTCCCCAGTGCGGGAATTTTCGCTTTGTTGTTATAACCCTTATTTTTCTTGAAAGAGGCACTAGCTCCCCCCCCCCCCACATGCTCTTAAATATATGCTAATCGTTGTTAAAGTGCCTTTTTTGAAAAGCCTCACAAATTGCCTGCAGAGAAGGGTATGTGGGGCTAAAAGATTGGAAAATGAGATCAGCCCTCGCAAAGAGAGTCGCATCAAAAGGGTCGCTTAAATTTAAAAGTACAAAAGGTTTTTCCATGTCCAAAAGAGAATCGATCATATTCACAGTCGAAGGATTTTTCCATGCATTATAGGAGCAGACCACCAATATATCCGCTATTTTTGCTTTTTGTAGGACAACTTTTATCTCCTCACTTGAGGCGTTAAGACCATTAAAAAAATAGACCTCTCTGGATTTTCCAATCTCAAATAGAGAGGTCTTTTGAAGGTTATCTTGCAAAATGTTAGTAGCAACAATAAACAAATTTTTGTCGCCTACGTAAGTAATTTGACGGGATTTTTTCTCTACTGTTTTTAAGGCAAGAGAAGCAATTTTCTGAGCCAGAGCACGATGCTCTGCTGTATCAATTTTGATGCTATCCTCTGTCGACTCCAGGCTCCTGTCTTGAGAATTTAAATACCGATCTTTGAGCCGAAGAATTCTTGAGATAGATTCATTTAATTTTGTCTCAGAAATACGTCCACTTTTGACAGCTTCCACAAGGGCGCTATGAATTCTCTTTATATCGACTGGTTTTAATTCCAAAACCGTATGCTTCCCTTCCATTAGCTTGCCACCTAAGATTAGTAGATCGCATCCTGCCTGGAAAGCCTTAATAGCTGCTTCATCCACAGAATGGCATTTTTTCAACACCCCGCCCATTACCAAAGAGTCAGACACAATCACTCCTTGAAAACCGATGTTTTCTCTGAGATACTTCAAAGTCTTTTCAGAAAGAGTAGAACAATTCTCCGGATCCAAGGCGGGAGCGAGGATATGAGCAGTCATAATTGCATCCACTGAGGAAGCAAGCCTTGCAAAAGGAAAAAGCTCTATCTTCTCTAGCTCTTCTTTGGATTTAAGAATGACCGGTAAATCTTTATGCGAATCGACAGACACGTCCCCATGACCAGGAAAATGTTTTAAGACAGCAATGATCCCCGCTTGTTTTGACCCCTCTAAGAATTGCTCTCCAAAGTCAGTCACTGTTTCCGGTCTGTCTCCAAAAGAGCGGATCCCAATGACAGGATTTTTGGGATTGCTATTCACATCGACCACAGGAGCAAGGTTCATATTAATTCCCACATCTTGCAACTCTTTTGCGGTGGCCAAAGCTGCCTTTTTAGCAAGCTGCGGATCTCCCGTTTCTCCTAAAGCCCTATTGCCTGGGAAAATCGTAAAACCCGATTTCAAGCGCGCCACAACTCCTCCCTCCTGATCAACCGCTATAAGAAGAGGAATTGAAAAACGGTTTTCTTTTGCCAGCTTTTGAAGATTCGAACTGAGAGTCCTCACTTGCTTGGGTGAGTGGAGTCCATTGGACCAGTTGTAGTAAATAATCCCACCCACCTTTGTCTCTTGAAGCAATATCTTTGCCTCGTCATTAACCATTTCTCCATTAAAATGAACCATTAAAATCTGTCCTACCTTTTCTTCTAAAGACATCCTCTCTACAAGATTGGATCCAAAACAAATCGCAGACAATCCACATACACTTAAAGATAAACCTAAGCTCATCACTTTCACTCCCTTGATTTTCAGAATGATCTGAGTATATCATAAGTAATTTGAAAACAACAACTTAATCCTGTTAAGCGCGGTATCCTGCTCAAGCAAAGGCTCGACCTCTTGGGGTTCGTCATCAGAGTCAAGCAGAACTTCATGTTAGAAATCGAGGGTAATTGATCAGGGGGGTCTCTAGACGCACCCAACAAGCGGCGGGACCGGTTTCTTCGACCAATGGTATATCAGGGCTTCTTTGAGGTAATTCCACACGTCTATCCCTCTCTTGACTGCTGTCTGGTAGAGAGTAGCCACTGGTTATCAGCTCTAAACCAAGCAGCATGTTTACAATGTCCAGAAGGAACAAGAGAAAAAGGAATC
>DAIDHO010000013.1 GCA_027459675.1 Parachlamydiales bacterium
TTTGTTTCATAAAACTCCTTGGTTTGTCGTTGATTATCTCCTAAACCAAGCTTTTTCTTTAATAGGGTGCAGTATACGATCTCAAGTGTCCTCACTATTCCGTCGACCCTGATTTAGTCTAAAAAAGAGATATTTCTCTCGGATCTGACACAAAACACTAGAAAACATTTTTAGCGGTTTTTAGACTGGTTACAGTTTAAAACATGGAAAAATCACATGCGCCCAAAACCTTTAAAGCAGCAACCGCAAGACCCACTTTTTAAAAACAGACTTTGCGATGAGCTCAACCCTGAACACGAACTCATGCGTCTTGGCAAAGTCATTCCCTGGGATCAGATCCAGGCAGACGTAGAACCCTTATTCACCGAAGGACAGAGCCGTCCGCCGTTGCCAACAAGGTTGGCAACAGGACTCATGATCTTGCAACAGCTTTACAACATCTCAGATGGACAAGTTGTAAGAGCCTGGGTAGAAAACCCCTTCTGGCAAGCATTTTGTGGGTATGAGTTTTTAAAGTGGAAGTTCCCTGCACATCCCACCTCACTGACAAGATGGAGACAACGGCTCGGACCAGAAGGTTTAGAAAAAGTGTTAAAAGTCTCCATTGGAGTCGCATTGAAGACCAAAACAGTCACAGCATCAGAGCTGGAAAAAGCCATAGCAGACACCACGGTGATGCCGAAGGCCATCACCTATCCGAATGATGCCAAACTCCTCCAGAGGATTATTGAAAGGATCGTAAAAACCTCTGCTCGAGCAGGCATAGAGCTAAAGAGAACATTTATCCGAGTCTCCAAAAGAGCTCTTCGAGACTACCAAAGACTGATGCATGGAAAAAGAATCAAGAAGGCACAAAGACCATTAAGACGATTAAGAAGGTATCTCTCAAAAATCTTAAAAGACCTAGATCCAAAAATCAAAACTGTCTCATATGCTATCATTGTGTTAAAAAATTCTTTTTAACGGGAGCTGCTGGCTAACAATCTAGGTCATTGTAGTTAAAAGTAAAACATGGTAAGATTTTTTTTTGAGGAGTTTTAAAATGGAACAAACATTATCAATTATTAAGCCTGACGCTGTTGAAAATAACCATATTGGAAACATTATCGCACGTTTTGAAAAAGCAGGGCTGAATCCTGTGGCCATTAAAATGGTACATCTGACAGAAGACCAAGCAAAAGCTTTTTATGCGGTTCATGCTGAGCGTCCCTTCTATCTCGAACTTGTTCATTTCATGACAGAAGGACCTATTGTAGTCATGGTTCTGGAGGGGAAAAATGCAGTTGCTAAAAATCGTGACCTCATGGGAGCTACTAACCCTAAAGATGCAGCTCATGGAACGATCCGTAAAGATTTTGCAGAGTCTATTCAACGCAATGCCATCCACGGATCAGATAGCTTAGAAAATGCGAAGAAAGAGGTGGCTTTTTTCTTCTCGCCAGACGCTATTTTCTCACGCTATAGCAGCTGCTCTCATTGTCATTGCCATTGAAAAACACATCTGCAGGGAATGCTCTCTTTATTTTGAAAAGAGAGCTTTCATTTTCTGAACAGCCTTTTTTCAAAATCTCATTTAAGTACCTCCGTTTAAAGATTTATCAAAAATTTTAGGCTTCTTTTCGCGATCTTCCGAGCAAAGGAGATATGATCGAAAGTTGTGGATGAAGGTCTAAAAGGAGCGTATCCTTAATGATTTTTCTTGAAGGAAAAAATCAAACAAAAAGGAATACGCTAATGAAGAAATTTGCCCTGGCACAAGATAAAAATCTATCAGAGATTTCAACACGTTCTGCTCTCGAAGAAATTCTGAGAGATGGAGCCAAGAGGATGCTCCAGGAAGCCATTGAAAATGAAGTCCTTGAATATGTGCAGAGATTCAACGAAATGAAAGACAAAATGAATAAACGATTGGTCACCAGAAATGGCCACCTCCCTCCTCGTGATGCTTTAACAGGTCTTGGACCAATTAATATTCGTCAACCCGGGGTCAGAGATAAAAGAGATGGAGAATGCTTCTCAAGTTCTGTTCTTCCTAAATACAAACGCAAAACACAAAGCCTCGAGCAGCTAATTCCAGAACTTTACCTTCGAGGAATTTCTACGAATAATTTCCCAGAAGCTCTCTCTGCTCTTCTTGGGAAAAATGCTGGTGGACTTTCGTCTACGAACATTACGCACATGAAGGAAATTTCGGAACAAGAATATGAAACATGGCTGAAGAGAGATCTGATGGGAAGCCGATATGTATATATTTGGGCTGACGGCATCTACTTCAATATCCGGCTTGATGAAGCTCGTCCATGTATTTTGGTCCTCATTGGAGCCACAGAAGACGGTCGCAAAGAGCTGATAGGGATCCATGATGGTGTTAGGGAAAGCAAACTTTCCTGGAAAGAATTCCTTAGTTTACCTTCTATGATTTTCCGGCAGATCATTGGGCGCATATTCGAACAACCAACCCGATTGAATCGTCGTTTGCAACAGTTCGGCATCGAACAAGACAAACAAAAGGATGTGGCAGTTGGATAGCAACATTAACAATGGTCTACAAGTTGGCCAAAGTGGCTGAAGAAGGCTGGAGACGTCTTCGAGGATTTGCGCAGCTATCAAAAGTAGTAGCTGGCATCAAATTCAAAGATGGCGAAGAAGTTATGGGAAAAGAAAACTTAGCTTAAGAAATTAGGAAAAATCAGAGGGTATGCTTATTGGCCGAAACACAACTTTTGACAATATCTCCATTCCGCTATTCTGGGTTATTCTGAATCTTGAAGGAAACTCATGCGCAGACAGGATCGATTTTCTAAAGCGGGTCGTAGAACGCCTCGGGATTAGTAAAATCGAGGTCCTTCTTGCGGATCGCGAGTTCATAGGAGCGCAGTGGTTCCGTTTTTTGATGGAGCAGAAGATCCCGTTCGTCATCAGAGTCAAGCAGAACTTCAAGGTAGAAATCAGGGAGAGTGGCAATAGAACGCCTAAGGAAATGGCTCTCATTGAAAAAAGTTGTAAACCACCCCGTTAATCTCTGGGGCTTTTCCCTCTATGTTTCGATCGAAAAAAGAAAAGGCGCTAAGGAACAAATGATCATAGACTCCAACTTCATATTCGAGGACTCGCTGGGCATGTATAGGAGGCGTTGGGAAATCGAAACCATGTTCGGTTGTTTGAAGACCCGCGGGTTCCGAATGGAGGACACTCACATCACCGACCCAGACAAGAGCGAGAAGGGGGTATTCGTGTTTTACGTGCTTAGAACCATGGAGTTGCGCAACATGAATTTATTTTTTGCCCAGTACAGAGAAGTTTTTTATAATAAAAAATATAATTAAATTATTGCTTAAAATTCAAAAATTTTTTATAATTAAATTAATTAAAATTATTTAATAAAATAAATAAATGAGTTGTTTAATATGACGTGTTTAATAAATGTTACTAAAAATTGTTTTTCTTCCATCCACAATAAGTTAGGCGAGGTTAGAGGTTTTATTTCCTCTACCTTTAATGATTCCAGGTTAGGGAAAATAGCCAAGAGTATAGTGGGTTGGGAATTAATACGAGCAACTGCCGAAAACATAGCTGAATATGTGGGATATTATAGTGGAGGTATGGTTTGTGCTCCTATAGGAAAAAAAATCGGTGGAATGCTTTTAGGTTCAACTGGAAAAGCGGCTTCTGTTGTTTTAACACTTCTGGCGGCTGGAAAGTCGACAGAAGTTGTCTATTCTAAAAGCAAAAACGTAGGCCCTACTGGCAGGCGCCTCCTGGCTTGTGCGCTCAATTTCGCGCTGGTGGCTTATCTTACCCACCTCACTTGTTTTGAGAATTTTGCCTTATGGGGAGAGTCGATAGGTAAGACAGTAGGTGAGTTTTTAGCTTATATATTAGGAGGGATTTTAACTGCTTTTTTAGCGATCAAAAAATGTAAAAGTTCAGAAATTTTATGGGGCCCAGAGATCATAAAAACTTACCCCTTTAAAACAATTCAAAGCATGGGTGTGTGCGCCCTTGCCTCCTATTATGGATACCTTCCCTCAGAGGGGGTACTTGCCTCTGGTGTTAACTTTATTGCGGGAAGCCTTGTTTATAACGCCTTAGATATCCTGAACTTTCTTAAGAGTGCACTCAATGGAACTCTTTTAAAAGAAGTACCTCTTTACACATGGTTGGAATCATGTGTAAGCAGTATTGTTCAATTAATAGGACAAGAAATTGAAAGTAGGCTGAATTCATCTCCTTTATTTCCTCTATTATTTGATCAGCGGAATCCTAATTCCTTAGTAAGCTATTTTATTCACAAATTTGTATTCAACATGCTTATCCGTAGCTTTAATCTATATTTTTACCTTCTCTCAACTTGTCCGGATGTTTTACAAAACTATGACAAAAACCCCCAAGAGGCACAAAGAATTATTGATATAGAAATCAAAAAAATAATTACTTCTTTGAAAATGAATCAAGTGCAATTAAATTTTATAAATTCCTTTTCAGGGACGGAAAAATACTTTTCCTTACTTGATAGCCATAGAGCTATACAAGGCATGACAGAGCATGTTATGAACTCGCTCAGTACACTGGAGAAAAAAGGGGTAGGCTTTGAAGTTCTTTCTGCTCAGAAGAAAGAAAAAGCGAAAGAAAAAATCAGAAAGCATTGGGAAGGGATTTTTAGATTATTACCCTCTGTATTCCCGTTAAGCGTAATAACGGAATGTGACGAAGTTCAGATACGTGCGTTTTATAAAAACATCACTTTCGTGTTGTCCGATCATTATCAGGAAGCCGTTGGGAAGGTGGTGGCTAAAGGTCTCAAGCGGTGCTTAGACTACCAAATTACTCATTCTTGAAAAAAGAAAAACATTAGGCCTTTAGCTTAAGCAAGAGATCTATTATCCCGAAATTCTAATTAAAATTTAGGTTTATCATTACGTTTTGGTAGAGCATTACCGTTACACCAGGGCTTTTTTATTCTTAAACTTGTCGAGGTATTCGAGTGCTTTACCAGTTCCCATGCAGACCGCTAACAGCGGGTGAATAGCTACAGTAACAGGAAGGCCTGTCTCTTTGATAAGGGCTTTATCAAGTCCTTTAATGAGGGCACCCCCGCCTGCCAGCACCATGCCTCGATCGACGAGGTCAGCTGCAAGTTCAGGAGGGCATTTTTCAAGCGTAATTTTTACGCCTTCGATAATTTGCTGAATAGGTTCAGCCAGGCACTCGCGAATCTCGACTGAATTAATGCGCTTCATGATAGGAAGGCCCGCAACTTGGTCGCGGCCTCGTACTTCCATTTCAAGCTCATTTTCTCCCAGGGGATAGGCAGAGCCGATAGTGATTTTGATCTCTTCGGCAGTTCGCGGCCCAATCATAAGGTTATAGGTGCGGCGCATATAATTCATGATACACTCGTCGAATTCATCTCCTGCGATTCTAAGAGAGAGAGATTCTACAATACCGCCTAAGGAAATAATCCCAATTTCTGTTGTACCGCCCCCGATGTCGACAATCATGTTTGCAGAAGGCTCGTGGACCGGAAGATCGACTCCAATGGCTGCTGCCATGGGCTCTTCGATGAGAACGACTTCTTGGGCTCCTGCACGGAGGGCAGAGTCTTCCACCGCCCGCTTTTCCACGCCGGTGATGCCAGAGGGAACCGCAATGAGAATTTTAGGACGGAAGAGGCTGCGAGAAGGGGTGACGCGTTTGATAAGCGCTTTTAACATTCCTTCTGCGATTTCAAAATCTGCGATTACGCCATCTTTCATCGGACGTACGGCATGGATTTTCCGAGGCGTTTTACCGAGCATAGCCTTTGCCTTATGCCCCACTGCGAGCACTTCATTGGTGCTGGAATCGACAGCAACGACGGAGGGCTCAGCGAGGACAATCCCTTTGCCACGCACATAAATAAGAATGTTCGCAGTTCCTAAATCGATCCCAATATCACTGGAGAAAAAACCGGAGAGTTTTCCAAATTTTCCGAATACACTATTCATTATATTGGATAAAACTTCTTTTAAAGTAGCAGATTTTTTTTGATTCATAGATTAAGTTCTTAAAAGTTCGAGAACATCTTCCCACGTTAATTTAGCAATAGCTTCATCATCGCAACTTACCACTTTCTTGACCAATCCTTTTTTCCTTTTTTGTAATTCGGCGATTTTTTCTTCAATCGTATTCAAGGTAATGAGCTTATAAGATGATACATTTTTCTTTTGGCCCATGCGATGGACTCGGTCGGTGGCTTGGTTTTCTACAGCGGGGTTCCACCACATATCATAGTGAATGACGGTATCAGCCCCTACTAGGTTGAGTCCTGTTCCACCAGCTTTTAGAGAAACCAGGAAGACGGGGATTGTCTCATCTTCATTAAATTGTTTTACAATTTCCAATCGATTTTTTGAAGAACCGTCGAGATAGGCAAACCGAATCCCTCGATGCTCAAAGTCTTCTCGCATGATTTGAAGCATACGGGTGTACTGACTAAAAATAACTGTTTTATGTTTTCCTTCAATGAGCGTTTGGAGCAGTTCCATGAGCATGTCGTATTTTGCTGAATCTCCCATCTCTGCTTTTTCCTTAGCAAAAATAGCTGGATGGCAGCAAATTTGCTTTAAACGGGTGAGCGTTGCAAGGACGTGGATTTGAACGCGATCAAATCCATCGCGCTCGACTAGCTTGACAAGCTCGTTGCGGGCCGATTCGGCATAGGAGCGATAAAGCTGTTGTTGGGTATCGGAAAGCTGGCAATGGTAAACAATTTCTGAAATGGGAGGCAGGTCGTGAAGGACATCGGATTTCATTCGGCGTAAAATAAAGGGAGCTACCTTTTTACGAAGATATTCGAGATTTTTGGTTTGTTCGGCTCCTGAAATCCGAATGTATTTTTCAACAAAGCGGTCATAAGTGCCTAAGAAACCGGGCATCAGGAAGTCGAAAAGGCTCCACATCTCATCGAGGGAATTTTCGATCGGTGTGCCGGAGAGAATAAGGCGGTGTTCGACAGAGATCATTTTGACCGATTTCGCATTCCGGGTTCCGCGATTCTTAATATGTTGAGCTTCATCTAAGATGATGTAGCCGAATGAAATTTGTTTATAATGCTCCACATCTTTTTGCAAAAGCGTATATGAAGTGATCACTACATCGTATTTACGCATGTTCTCAATGAGTCTTTTACGGCTAGAAGGGATCCCATCAATCACGAGGACTTTAAGCTGGGGATCGAATTTGGAAAATTCTTCTTTCCAGTTATAAAGCAGCGAGGTCGGGCATACAATGAGGGTAAGCCCTTTTTTCTTCTGTCGGTACTGAGCAATCGCCACGATCGCCTGCAGTGTTTTCCCAAGTCCCATATCATCTGCTAGAATTCCGCTCAAGAACATCAAGCGGAGCCTTTCTAGCCAGTTTACGCCTTCCGTTTGATAAGGTCTCAAAGTGGCCTGGATTTCTTCTGGAACAGGAGAGAAATCGAGCTTGTTTTCGCCGAGCATTTGTTTGCGAATTTCAGTGAGTTTGTCTGAAATGGAGAACTTTACAGGAAGCCCTTTGAATTGAGATCCATCAATATTGGCAAGACTCCATAAAGGCCGTTCTAGAACATGGTCGTCTAGGGACTGAATACCCAGTTCGTCAAAGAGTTGAATAAGAGCTCCCATCTTTTCCAAATCGAGCACTAAGATTTTAGGCATCTTGGACCCTTCTTTTTTGCCCCGATTGCGAGGATTCTCCATTTCAAGGTAAGCTCTTCGAGAGGCAAGGCATTCCCAGAGCATATCCATTTTAATTCCTTTTAGAGATCCCTTTACTTGAAGATCTATCGTATAAACATCTACTCGGTCGGTATGGGAAAGATGGATTTTATATTCGGTTTGATCGTAAATAAATTGATCAAGCAGATTTTGGGGGCAGTTGAAAGTGACTCGCTGTTGATAACGAGGAATCACATCTGTCATGAACTCCACAATTTTTTTCTCTGATTTTGTGATAAAGAAACCTTCTTCTGGATTGAAGATAAAATCTTGGAATAGTTCATCGGTTAACTTTCGCTCGTCGACTAAATTACGCGCCACTATTCCTGATTCAGTCACAAAAGAAGAAATATGTTCAAACGTAAGTTGAGAAGGAGCCAGCGGAATCTTGTGCTTATCATAATGGAAAGAGAGGGTGGCCTCCAGCTCGCCGTCTAGATACACAATATCGCAGGTTGCCCTCGCAGGTTCCACATAAGGAAGGGTCACAAATCCATTAATTGCTTCAGTATTCTCTACAGTTGCAAAATGGGCTAGCTGTGGCATGGCGTTTTCCACAAATGATCCGAAGAGAGGCTCAGGCAGTGTCAAATCGTGAAGGGTCTTCAAATTTTTTAGATGTAAACGGGTAATATGATAGGGAAATCTATAATAGGCGTTTTGATACAACATTCCTGGTTCTGCACAAGAGAGCAGTTTTGCTTCTTCTACACTAATTTGTTTCTGGTCGACGATGAGTGCAGGGGTCATTAAGATTTTTGAAACAGGAGGTTTGAGATATTCTAGGACAAACTTTAAGCCAGCGGGTTGAGGTGAAAATTTAAGAGGGTTTTCAAGAGAGGTCTCAAAAAGTCCCGAAAGTTCAGGGAGTTCCTCTTCTTGAGGGTTAAACCCACTCTCTAAATAAGGCTTTAACGCTTCTTCGTATGTCTTGGCAAGCATGACTCCATATAGTTCTAAATCGATTTGAGCAATACGGTACCCTTTTTCAGATGTAGGCTGCTCTTGAAAGCGGGCTTGTTGCATGATCATCTCCATGAGTTTGCTTTGCAAAGGAGAAAAGGATGCGAGTGAGAAATAGTACCGTTTGCTTCCGATATAAAGAGGTTCTTCGTAACGGAGCGCTTCCAAAAATTTCTTAAGATAAGGAATGTGAAGAGGCTTAGAACGAGAAGGCAAGCGGAGAGCAATGATCAGCTCTACCGCTTGTCTTCCGTCTAAGTTAGGAGGAAGTTGGAATATAAAAGCAGCTTCTGCTTTATCAATCTCGTATTTTTCTTGAGGACGAAAAAAAGGAGAAACCGCTAGCACTTCTGAAGCAGAGGTGTATTCTTGGAGTATTTGTTTTTGAAAAAGCCCTTCTTGTTTAAGGTTTTGCTTCGACTCGGCTTCTTTAAATTTCTCGATGAGAGCTGTCTTCTCAGAATCATCCAATTCGTGTTTATCAGCCAGATCTTCCAAGCTATTTTCTTTGGAATAATTCACCATGATTTCATCGAGGCGCTCTTCTAAATAGAAAATCAAGGCGGCCAGGTGTTGGCAATCGTAATTATAAGGGCAATCACAATCAGAATCGACGGTTTCACAATCAATACGGTCGATCTCGATTTCACTTTCATAATGATTGTCGTATTGACCTTGAACACGTCCGCTAATACGGACCAAGCGGTTATCCAAGTGCAAAATTTTGGCTGAGACAACTTTTTTCTTATCAAACAAATCTTTTCCTTCTTTTACGATTCCAGAAGCAAAATCTTGTCTCAGTTTTCTAAAATTGAGCATGTTGAGATCCCTACCTTTTCCTATAACTGTCTACTTAACTCAAAAAGAAGTGTTGAACCTGTGTTTTACCCTTTTTAAAAAACTCCTGCAACTAATTTTTTTTCACTTTCTTATACAGCACCTAGATTGAATGAAACTTTCACGTGTTTTACAGCCGAAATGCCTTTTCTCAGTGTTGCTTAAAAAGTTCGCTTAATCCTATACTGGATAGCTATGGTGATACATCTGAGGTCTTAATAACCTAGTCTTGTATCCCAATGCGCGGGTGTAGCTCAGTGGTAGAGCATCACGTTGCCAACGTGAGGGTCGTGAGTTCGAGCCTCATCACCCGCTATTATTTTTTAAGGACGCACATGGAACAAAAAGCTTTGGCAAATGCCGCCCCTTTAGAATTCTCAAATGAACTTGTGAAAATTAAAGTTCATTTCAAGCCTGCTTGCAAGGTTGAACTCGAAGTGGAAGCGGCTCCTTCTATTGTCGAAGAGTCTCGTAAAAAAGCTGTTAAACGGGTTGGAAAAGAAGTCACTGTTGCTGGTTTCCGCAAGGGAAAGGCGCCTCAAGATCTTATCGAAAAAAATTACCCTGCCCAGATTGAATCGGAGCTCCAAAAGGTGATGGCGGATGTGGTTTTTCGGGAATCCCTAAAGCTCTGCAAAATTCCTCTTTTAAACAATGAACTCAAAATTGGCTATAACGTCAAAAGCTACTCTTTAAATGAAGGGGCTCATCTTATTTTATCCTTCGAAACAGAGCCCACAATTCCCAACATTGATCCGCAGACCTTGACTTTGAAAGGGGTGGAGCGGCCTGAAATCAATGCAGAAAAAGTCGAAAACACCATTCGTCAGCTGCAGCTGTTTTTTGCCCAATGGAGCAAGGTGCACGATCGGCCTATCCAAGAAAATGATTTTGTCCTTCTGGATGTGGATGTGATCGAAGAAGATCCTCCCCGCCCCCTTTTCGAAGGGGTTCGATTTGAAGTCACCAGCCGCTCGATGGCAAAGTGGATGAAAGACCTTGTCTTGGGGCGTCAGAAAGGAGACATTTTAGAAGGGGTGAGCATTCCAGATGAAGATGCGAAACAGAAAGACAAGGAAGAGCTAACCCCCAAAAAAGTGCGGGTCAAAATCCGTGAAGTAGAGACAGCTCAGCTTCCGGAACTTACCGACAGTTTTGCCAAGCAAATGGGAACGTCATCCATGGTAGAAATGCGTACAAATGTCGAGAAGCTTTTACATACCAAAGCCGATGCCTATGTCCAAGAAAAATTAAGAGAAGAAGTTTCTGAGATCCTTCTAAATGATTTTAAGTTTGATGTGCCCAGTAGTTTAATTGATCGCGAAGTTCGATTCCGTATGCAGCAGCTTCTTCAAGATCCTGAATATACTCAACATTGGAATCGGATGACCCATGAAGCCAAGCAACGGATCGTGGGGTCGATAGCAGAGCAATCGGAAAAAGCAGTTCGGATGTTCTATCTGTGCCGTAAAATTTTAGCTGATGCTAAAATTCAAATTTCGCCCGATGATATCTCCAAGGTAGTAGATACCCCCCTTAATTTGCTGCTGGGCGAAAGACGTGATGTCCATCCCCAAGGTGATAAGGAAGTGCATCAAGCTGAGGCATTTTCACGCCTTCTTCTTGAAAAGGCCGAAGACTATGTCATTAGTCATGCAAAAAAATTGGCTTAACAGAGTTGCGTAATAACCTTCAGATCTGCAACATAGACTGATAGTGGCCTTGCTAAAACCTCCCTAAAATAAAGGCCTAAAAGAAGTAGGAAATCATGGACCAAAGAAAAAAATCTCAGATGATGTATCAAGTTCCCTATGTCATTGAAGATACAGGCCGTGGCGAAAGAGCCATGGATATCTACTCCCGATTGTTAAAGGACCGCATTGTCTTTATTGGAACAGAAATTAACGATGCGGTGGCCAATACAGTGATTGCTCAGCTGCTTTTCTTAAGGGCCGAAGATCCCAAAAAAGATATCAGCATCTATATTAACTCTCCAGGAGGGTATATCTCTTCGGGCCTTGCTATCTACGATACCATGAAATTCATGGGATACGATATTAATACTTATTGTATTGGACAAGCCGCTTCGATGGGATCTCTTCTTTTAGCTGCTGGAACCAAGGGCAAACGATTTGCCCTCCCTAATAGCCGGATTATGATTCATCAGCCGCATGGGGGGGTAGGGGGAACCTCCTCCGATATTCTTCTGCAAGCACAAGAAATGGATGCAATGAAAAAGATTTGTGCTAAAATTCTCAGTGAATGTACGGGGAAAACATTAGATCAGATCATAAAAGATTCAGATAGAGATTTTTTTATGAATCCTGAGCACGCTTTGAATTATGGTCTGATTGATAAAGTAGCAATACAACCCCAAAAACCGACTGCAATGCCAAGCCCCAGCCTTTTAACAACTTAATTTTATGACAGAACAAAGAAAAGATCGACAACCTGCTAACTGTTCTTTTTGTGGAAGGTCCGAAGAAGCTGTAGAAAAGCTTATCTCAGGTCCCCAAGCTTTTATTTGCGATAAGTGTGCCCGTTTGTGCATGGATATTATCGAAAAGAAGCCCGTTCATCATGAGCTGAACCTGCTCAAACCGAAGGAAATCCGCAAAAAGCTCGACGAATATGTAATTGGACAAGATAAGGCAAAGGTGACCATCTCTGTGGCTGTTTATAACCATTATAAAAGAGTCCGTTCTTTAGGGAAGGAACTCGATATTGCCTACAGCAAATCGAATGTTCTTCTCTTGGGTCCCACAGGTTCAGGTAAAACATTGATTGCACGCACCCTCGCTAAGATCTTAGATGTTCCTTTTGCAATTGCAGATGCTACAACCCTTACGGAAGCAGGATATGTCGGAGAAGATGTGGAGAATATCATCCTACGGCTTGTTCAAGCAGCAGATTATGATATTGCTCGGGCAGAAATCGGCATCATCTATGTGGATGAGATTGATAAGATTCGGAAAACAACCGGCAATGTCTCCATTACACGGGACGTCTCCGGGGAGGGGGTTCAGCAAGCTCTCTTAAAGATTGTCGAAGGAACCGTTTCCAATGTTCCTCCCAAAGGGGGGCGCAAACATCCTAACCAAGAATATATTAAGGTCAACACAGAGAATATTCTTTTCATCGTAGGAGGCGCCTTTGTACACCTGGATAAGATCATTGCTAAAAGACTAGGGCGTAGTACCATTGGTTTTAGCGCAGATGAGACGCATGTTTTTAATGCGCATGAAACTAACTATCTTCTTTCTAAAGTGGAACCCGAAGACTTGATTTCTTTTGGAATGATTCCTGAATTTGTAGGTCGGTTTAATAGTATTGCTAACTGTAATGAGCTGACCATTGAAGATCTCGTAGAAATTTTAGAGAAGCCGAAGAATGCGATTGTTAAACAATATCAACAACTTTTTGCCGAAGAAGGAATTAAACTGCACTTTACCCCCGAATCTCTCCGGGCAATGGCCGTGCGTGCAAAAGAGACAGGCACAGGTGCTCGAGCCCTTCGCATGATTGTCGAAAACCTACTCCTGAATTTAATGTACGAAGCTCCTTCTGACCCGACGATCAAAGAGATTGTGATTACAAAAGAATGTATTTCAGAAGGTGGAAGTCCTGTGGTTAAGCATTCTGCTTAAAAACTTTCAAAAGTGATCAAAATTTTATGACAGAGGAGTCCCTACGTATGGAGAAAAAAATTAAAATTTTGGCTTTCGCAGGCAGTCTACGCAAACAATCCTACAATCGAGCCCTCTTGCAGGCAGCGCTTGAGCTTGCTCCTCCAACCTGCAATATAGAAATTTTTGATTTGAAGAATATTCCTCTCTATAATCAAGATGAAGAGCAAAATATTCCTACAGCTGTCCAAAGCTTGAAAGAAAAAGTAAGGGCAGCAGATGCACTTTTGATCGCAACGCCGGAGTATAGCTATTCCATTCCTGGCGTGTTAAAGAATGCTTTGGACTGGGGATCTCGTCCTTATGGTGATAATGCATGGAACAATAAACCTGTGGCCCTCATAGGAGCTTCCATGGGGATGATGGGATCGGCGCGCGCGCAGTATCATGTGCGTCAAGTCTTTGTCTCTCTCAATATGCATGCCTTGAATAAACCAGAATTAATGGTGGCCACAGCCCAAGATAAGTTTGATGCAAGCGGTCGTTTAACCGATTCAACCACCCGGCAAAAAATGACCGAACTGCTTAAAGCTTTGGTAGAATATACAAGACGTCACTCTCCTATAGAATAGTCTTCTTGAGCGGTCATGACATCGCTTCATTTACCATGATTTTCCTTTAGACCTCTTCCGTAACTAAAGTTTCGTCGCTTTTATGAGAATGCGGGGCCTATTTTCAATGTATTACACGATACATGATAGTGTTTTAAAATTAATTATATTTTTATTTTATTGTTTTAATTTGAAAAAGTGTATTCTTGAAGGTGTAGTAAGTGAGGAGGTTATATGAGTACCTATAATGTAAATCGTGCAGGAGGAATCCCTATTGACGGAAGGGCGGGAGTTCCAGAGGAGTGGGAGGTAAGGGCAGACTGCATGGATTCAGATTCTACCCAAAGCAGCCCTATAACAAATAAGGGTTCTTCTTACAGGCTTCCTAATTTTAATGTGTATAAGACCGAGGTGTATGGCGTAATAGAGAAATTTCCTCTTTATATCAATACAACCACCCCAGAGGGTTACGAACAACAAAAAAGCTATCTCAATTCGGAATTTCCGCATATAAAATGGGAGTTTCTTCCTTTTTCAATCTGTTCCTCCTCAGCCTTACGATTGCATCTTGACAATTATGATCTTAGTAGGGTTCGGGGGCGATGGCAACCAGCGGAGACAGCAAAGTTACCAGATAATAGGAGGATGTTTTTTACACTATTGAAGATATGTGCCTTACAGCTTCTTATCTTCAAATTAATGACATGGATAAACACATTTTTAGAATAAAAAGAAAAGGAGCATTTTTATGACTTCTCTGTTTTCAATACCCACTGTTGCTCAACGTGCTGAGCAATACAGAAACAAATCATCTTATTGTAATAATGGTGGCTACCATGCGTTGCAAAGGCATTGGGACTTTATACAAGCGTCCGATGGCATGGACAGTAGTTATACTTCACAGGCTCTCACGTTGATTTCAATAGGTGCTTTTGCCGGGGGCGCGACGGGCAAGATGATTGGAAAACAAATAGAAAAAATGTTCGTAGAAAATCCTGAGAGGAAGGGGCTAGGAGGAATTTTAGGGCAAGGAATAGGGGCGGTTCTGGGAGCTCTCACTGGAGGATATACTTATATGACGCTTCAAGAGTATAATCCTGAGTTCCAAGAGTGGAAAAAGATGGGGTTGAAGAATGCTTTGAAAGAATTCAACTTTCATTATAACGAAGATGATGTTCTCAAAGATTTTACGTGTTCTATCTGTATGGGGCCCTTCGATATTCCATTTCGCACTCCCTACGGAGGAGTTTTTGATTTAGAGGAAATTTTACAATGCAGACGCGATTCGAAGGGTTTCATTTTTGATCCATTCAGAAACGCTCCTTTTTCTGAAAATTCGCTAAAGCCGGATATAGAAAGAGCCCTTCTTATTCAGAAAAGAATCCTTCATTTAATGCGAGAGGACATTAAGACCTTAGCTCAACAGCCAGAACTAAAAAAAACGTTAGAAGAACAAGTGCAAATAGTGGAAAAGTGTATACATAACTGTTACGAAAAGGGGAGGGATCAAATAGAAGAGAGAAGAAAACAAAGAGTTGTTACAAATGCACAATACAAAGAAGAAATAGAAGAATTCGAAAAACTGTTTGGAGAAGATGCACAATCGAATATGAATTGGGGAGAAGATTGGCTTTCTATTTTGGAACAGCGGTGGACTTACTTTAATACTCCACCTAAACAACTACCACCCGTGCCACCGACCCCTTCTGAAGCCAGTGATTAGGAATATTAAGGCTATCTATTCTACAGCCTTATCTTCTGGTAAGGCTGTATGAAAATCGATTCTCTCTAGGTAGGAATCCTTCTCATACTTCTTTTTGGTTGCTTTTTTATCTTGGAGAAAGTACAACAGTGGGCAGGAAGGCACGAGATGCTCACTCATCATGTTGATCAATTATACAAAGATTTCGACCTAGGGATTCCTCCCTCCTTTGATAAGGATGGAATTTTGAAGCTAACTATAGCCTCTTACCCAATTCAAATGAGGAAACTAGATGTTGGCGCCTATTTTTCGGCGTTAATAGGTCCTCTTCCAACACTAGAAAGAGAAGAGTTCTTATTAAAACTCATGAAGGCAAATTTTTTGGGCCAAGGAACCGGGGGAGGAGTAGTTGGGTTGAAAGAAGATGAAAGTTTCTTGACTCTCTCTTTGAATTTGCCGTATGAGATGGATTACACATCTTTTAAAGAAGCCGTGGAAGAATTTATAAACTATCTTGAATATTGGAAAGGTGAAATAGAGCGTCATGAAAGGGATCGAATGAGTTAATCACATGGCTGGATATTTAATTGCAGAAGAAGGCCCTTTAGCGGGCCTGGTCTTACGTTTTGAAGAGGGCAGTGAATGGGTGATTGGACGAGATCCCGATGAGGTTCAGCTTGTCCTAGAAGATCCGATGGTCTCTCGCAAGCATGTTATTTGTCGAAAAGCAGCTGAAGGTTATATTTTCGAGAACTTAAGTGCTGTCAATCCCGCGACTCAAAATGGGAAAATCATCACGGAACCCGTTCTTTTACAAGAAGGGGATATTATCCAAATTGGGAATACTTTCTTTAGATTTACAGAAAAATCCCCTGAATCTGAAACTCCTTCCCCTCTTTTTTTAGAAGAAGCCTCCGACTTGTCAACGCTGTCGATGGCAACTCCTCCTGAGGCCCGCTGGATGCTCAAAGTGATCACAGGTCCTAATACCGGCGCCGAATTCTATATGCAGAAAGGAAAAAGTTATGTTCTGGGGAAAGATGCCGAAGTGTGCGATATTATTTTCCAGGATTTAAGTGTTTCAAGACAACATGCGCGCCTTTCTATTGAGGAAGATGATCAAGTATGGATTGAGGACTTAGGCAGTCGTAATGGAACGTTGGTTCAGGGGAAACCTATTACGGAAAAGACCCTTCTTAAATCGCAAGATCTCGTCGCTTTAGGGACCACCTCTTTAATGTTGATTGACCGAGAGCAGTCAAGGGAAACGCTGATTGCCCAAGCGCCTATCCTAGAACAACCTTCCTCAGAAAAATCCGTCGAAGGCGCTATGCCTACAGATTGGCGCGAGATGATCATCCCTAAAAAACACTTGGTGTTAGCTGGCATTGTCGGCTGTGCCTTGCTGATTTTATTTGTGGGAATGGTCTCTCTTTTTCAAACGGCTCCCATGCAGATTCCTCCTCGCCATGAAAACGAAATGGTGGCAGATATTGTCAAAAAATATTCCGGCATCCAGTTTTTTTATAACGATGGATCAGGAAAGCTCTTTTTAACAGGACACGTTCTAGACCCTGTTGAGAAGCAAGAGCTCATGTATCAGCTCGGTGGGTTAAAGTTCTTAACGAGTATCGAAGATACAGTGGTGATCGATGAATATGTTTGGGAAAATATGAACGCACTTCTTATTACAAATCCCGCATGGCAGGGCATTTCCATTTATTCTCCGGTTCCAGGTAAATTTGTCGTCCGAGGTTATCTCCAAACCATTGATCAATCGCAGGCGCTTTCCGAGTACCTGAATGTGAATTTTCCTTATCTGGATCGGCTTGATAATAAAGTCGTGGTAGAAAGTAACCTCCTCACCCAGATCCAAAGTCTTCTTCTAGAGGGGGGATTTAATAATGTCTCCTATCAACTGGCTGAAGGAGAACTGATCCTCGCCGGGCGTGTTGATGGAAAAGAGGCCCCCCGGTTCGATACCCTTGTAAAAGAATTTAAAGGACTTCACGGTATCCGAGGATTAAAGAATTATGTCATTTATACCACTGAAGAGAGCTCGCTGGTGGACTTAAGTTCTAAATACAAGGTAATGGGTTTTTCAAAAAAAGATGGGTCAAGCCAATATATTGTGATCGATAAAAAGATCTTAACAATTGGGGATATTCTCGATGGAATGGTTATTGTAAACATTTCTCCATCCACTGTGTTGCTTGAAAAAGATGGATTAAAATTTAAGATTAACTACAATCTGCAATAAATGAAGGATAGGGCAATTTTATGTACGGACTAGAAAAGAAACCAAGACATATTTTTGAGTTTGACCTTGAAAAAGATCTGAAAAAAGATCCAAGCAAAGCTAAGGAAATATTAAAGTCAACAGAGCACAAAATTCAAGAAATCAAAACTCAACTGAGAGCAGGGGCTAAAGGGCCTGAGCTCGATCAGTTGGGGGTATTATTACATGGCTATACTGCACTCCAAAAAGTGCTGAACAAGCTTGCAAATAAAAAATAGGAGCATTCATGGCACTTACCCAATGGGCAACACTTTCTTTTGGACAGCTAATTTCTCAATACCAAAAAATTCAGAGCCAACTGGTCTCACAAGTCAAACAACTTGCCAGTAGAGCTTCGCTTGCAACTCCGGGTCGTTTCTTATTGATTCAGTTTCAGATGAGCCAAGTTACGCAGATTGGAGACTCAATTTCTAACTTAATTGCTCAGGTGCAGTCGATGATCAACAATGCTGTACGTAACCAAAAATCGCAATAATAAAGAGAGGAGCTACTTTTTATGTCAAAATTACAATCTTTCAAAGATGACTTTGTTCTTCTTTTGGAAACAGGATTTATTGCAGCAGGTCAAACAGATGAAGATGCAGCTCTCAAACTGTTTCGGGCAGCCCAACTCTTAAGTCCTCAAAATGGGCTTCCTAAAGTAGGAGTGGGTTATGTTCATTTACTAAAGCTCGAGCTTAAACAAGCCTGCAAAATGTTCGAAGAAGTTTTAAAGGCCGAACCTCATAATCATATGGCAAAGGCTCTTTTAGGTCTGAGCACATCGCTGACAATTAAAGATGCAGAGAAGGGAGAGAAGATCATGGAGGAAGCTCTAAAACAATCCAAAGATCCGTCTGTGAAAAACATGGCAGCGACGGGCATTGAGTTTGTCGAGAAATACGTCAAAAAGCAGCCCACCCCTGTGCAAGGTCAACCGAAAAGTCCCTCTAAGGCAACCAAAAAAGGTTCTAAAAAATGAGACCGGGTTCTGATGACGTATCAAAATTAGATCCGCTTCGTCGTATTGGGGAAGAACAAAAGTCGATGAATGCTCCTGGCAAAGGATTTGAATCCTACATGGAAAAAGCCGAAGGACAGCAAGGAGCGCAGCAAAGCGCTGGGACAACTTCTGTTTCTCCATTCGACTTAGCGCAGGGCCCTCCTACTCTTGCAGCAGGACCCACGTTCGACTCTCTTCTCCATCAGGTTAAATCGTCTCAGCTCATGCTGGGGGATATGAATAACGAACTGAACACCAAAAACTTGAAGCTGAGGCAGTCTCAACGCTATCTTCTCCGCAGCAAGCTTCAGAATGCCAATGGGTATCTAAGAGCCGCCAACGCAAAGATGGGGATTGAAGCGCCTCCGCCACCTCCTTCTAATTCCAGGGGTGGTCTCATGGGTAAATTTCTCGATTATATCGGCGAAGGACAAGCGAACCTTGCAGCAGCTCAAGACCAGCTGATGAACCTCAAAGGAAAAGGAGATACTTTAAAGCCTACGGATTTTATTGCAATTCAGCTCAAACTTGCTCATGCGCAGCAAGAAATCGAATATGCATCGATCATGCTCTCCAAAACAGTCGATGATATGAAAACATTGATGAACATTCAGCTCTAACATTTAAAAGCAGCCTCCCATGGAACAAGGTCCTCATTTCGAAAAACTCATCCACCAACTGGAAGACCTAGAACTTACGACAGTGCACGGCCGTATTACTGAAATTATAGGGATGCTTATTCGGGCTATCATTCCTCAAGTCAAAATGGGGGAAGTCTGTCTTATCAAACGCGAAGGGAACCCTCTCATGGCAGAAGTGGTGGGTTTTACCAAAGATGAAGTCATTCTATCTCCTTTAGGAGAAATGAATGGGATCGGTCCTTCTTCGGAAGTGATCCCCATGAGAATCTCCCTTCAAATCCCAGTAGGGCCTCAGCTGCTCGGCCGGATTCTCGACGGCCTTGGAAATCCTCTAGATGAAAGCATCAAAGGTCCTTTAAAGCTTGAAGAGACCTATCCAGTGATTAATTCCCCTCCCGATCCTCTCAAAAGAATAGTCATCAAAAAACCCCTTTCTACAGGCGTTCGATGTATTGATGGGGTGCTCACAGTTGGACAGGGACAGCGGATGGGCATTTTCTCTGGGGCAGGCGTCGGTAAATCGACTCTGTTGGGAATGATTGCCCGTTATGCTCAAGCAGATGTCAACGTCATTTCTCTCATTGGAGAAAGGGGACGTGAGGTGCGTGAGTTTATCGAAAACGATTTAGGACCCGAAGGCCTTGCCCGTTCCGTTATTGTGGTGTCAACCTCTGATCAAGCAGCCCAAGCGCGTCTTAATGCCGCTTACGTAGGCACTGCGATTGCAGAATATTTCCGTGATCAAGGAAAAAATGTCATCCTAATGATGGACTCTGTCACTCGCTTTGCAAGAGCCTTACGCGAGATCGGACTTGCTGCCGGTGAGCCTCCTGCTCGCGCAGGTTTTACCCCTTCTGTCTTTGCCACACTCCCTCGTCTGCTAGAACGTTCTGGAAACTCCGATATTGGATCCATCACTGCCTTTTATACCATTCTTGTGGCAGGAGACGACCTCACAGAACCTGTCTCAGATGAAGTGCGCTCAATCTTGGATGGACATATCATTCTTTCTAGTGAACTTGCGAGTCAATACCATTTTCCTGCCATTGACGTTCTTCGATCGATCAGCCGTGTTTTGACCAACATCGTTGATAAAGAACATGTGCAACTCATCGGCAAGCTTCGAGAAGTGCTTTCCAACTACAAAAAAAATGAACTTTTAATTCGGATTGGCGAGTATAAACCCGGGTCTGATAAAAATGCCGATTTTGCTATTAAATATGTGGATAAAGTGAACCGGTTTTTAAAGCAGCGCGTGGACGAAAGATCGACCTATCAAGAGACGTTGCAGCAATTGGAATCTTTATTTAAATAGACATGGGTGAAGAAAAGTATCCCTTAGATCAGCTGGCTCAGATCAAACAAAAAAGACTGGAAGAAGCTGAGAAACTGTTACGCGAAAAAAAAGAAGCCCTTGCACGTGAGCAAGAAAAAATGGACCAGATCGAAAAAAAAAGAGACGAGGTTAAAGCCCATTACACAGCAAAGCTCACTCAACTTCGAGAAAAATTAGATGAAGGGACATCCACCACCAAAATTACTCAGATGAAACAATACCTCAAATTAGTGGTGGAGGATTTAGCTGTCGAAGAGAAAAAAGTAAAGGCTCAAAAAAAAGTTTTAGAAGCTGCTGAAAAACACGTTGAAGAAGCACGTCAAGATCTTTTCAAAAAACAAAAAGATGTTGAAAAACTCGGGCTTCATCAGAAAGAATGGAAGAAAGAAACCCATAAAATCAAAGAAAGGCGCGAAGCAAACGAAGAAGATGAAATGGGAAGCATTATGCATCACTTGAAAAAAATAGACAAAAAACGCCGAACCCATGAGTAATGTGTCAAACCCTGCAGGTCCTGTCAATCCCGTTAACCCTCAAAAATCGAACGAACCTGCCAAGCCGGGAACTGAAAAATTTCGAGAGTTGATGAAAATCGACTCTTCTGCTGAGAAACAGAAAAAACGAAAAAAACGATCAGACGAAGCCCACGAAGAGCAAAAAGCAAAAATTTCAGTGGGTCCTGCTGCAACAGAGAAGCTGGTAGAGGCTAAAAAGACTCAAAAATATCCTAAAATTCAAAAAGTAGGCGAAGGCGAGAAAAAACAGACCAAGCATCAAAAGAGATCAGAGGAGACAGCAACAGAGATCGCACGCGAAGAAGCTGCGGCTCTAACACAAAAGAAACCTGTTCAACCTCTTGAAGTGCCTGATGAGACCAAAAAAGCAGAAGAAGACGTTAAAACAGCCGTGAAACAAGCCACTGTTTCCTCTCAAATCCATAAAGAACTAGAGCAAATCATCGATGAAGAAGAGCAAGCGGTGCAAAAAGAACAGAAGAAAGAAGAGTTTAAAAAAATTATTACCTCCAAAGAGGAGACTAAAAAAGAAACAGTTAAACCCTCCTCTGTCCCTTCTCCTAGCACCCTGCTGGGCCCTCTCTTTCTTGCGCCTGCTACCGCAGCTCCCCCTGCTTACTCGCTTCTCGATTCTCAAACATGGGCCCTTTTTGAAAAAATGGTCTCTGTGATTTCTATCTTAAAAGATAGCGGTGTGACAGAAACCACCCTTCATTTGAATACACCGGAGTTTGCAAACTCCCAATATTACGGGGCCCAGATCATTATCCGAGAGTATAGCACCGCCCCTCTTACCTATAACATCGAGCTTATTGGGAACCCTCTGGCTGCAGAGCTCTTCCGTAAGAACTTAACAACTCTGCGGTCTGCATTTGATGATCCCAAATACCGCTTTCGGATTCATCGGCTCGACGCATCCATTAAGCGGGTTGAATCCAAGAAAGACAAAGAATCAGCTTAGTCCTTACTCTTTCTTATGCCTAAGAATTTACGTTGGGAGTGTTCTTAATTCTTGAACTTTCCTCTATCGATGAATAAGATTGAAAGGATTAGACTTTTCCCGAAATGTGCTTTGCTTGAAAAAATCAGCAATTTTAGCAAGTAAATGAGGTTTCGGAAGAAGCCTATTATTATCATCCTGGACTGATAGCTCAGTGGATAGAGCACCCGCCTTCTAAGCGGGTGGTCGCAGGTTCGAATCCTGCTCAGTCCGTTTTTTGGGAGCAACCATGAAAAAACTAGGCGATCTGACAATTTCAAAGTTTTCTTTTCCAAGAGCCGCTACCTTTTTAAAGGAGTTTCACGGATCAAAGTTTAAAAAACTTCCTTATCAAAAAAAAATAGACCGCATCTGCACCGTTCTTCTGGAGCAAATTCTTCAAGCCCCCGAGGGAGAATTTGTTCTCATTCCAGCCCTTGATTTTATTGAAAAAATTTATCGCGATAAAATTCTCGACCATTTCCATTTTAACTATTTTGAGCTCTGGCTCAATCAATTTTCAGAGCTTTCTTCAGAAGAAAATCTTAAAGTGCGTGGAAAACTCGCAGGACGGCATGTTCCGCGCCAGGCTTACCAATCTCTTTTTCCTATTGGGATGGGGAAAACCTATAGTGGTAGCCATTTTGTCACAGCCCATAGCTCTCCTGATCTGGATACGACAGTAGCCTCTTTTTGGGGATGGGTCGATGCTTTTGCTGCCCGTGTCTCAAAAGGGCTCCATATTTGGAATATTCCTGGAGGACACCCGCCTGCTTTAACTGAAATCTCTCTTCTCTTTTTTAATATTTTTGGAGAGGAAGTTTTTGAACTTCTTGCCAAGCATCGTACAGCTCTGACTATTTCAGGTCTTGATTTGGTCACGCAAGAGGGGATGATCCATAAATGTCTTCAAGATTCTGTCTTAGATATCGATCTTGATGAAGGCCCTAAAACCGTAGTGATGATCAATGAAAATGGAGGCTATCTAGGGGAGTGGAGATCGACCGATGTAGAGAGAGTCCGCTCTATTGTAAACCTCTTAAACCAATGCCTTCGATGGTATGAAAATACCCTGCATGTGAAACTCATCTCTCTTTTTGCGGAGGAAAAACTTGCCCCTAAGCAGCTTCACGACTTTTTTCATACTATGCAAAAAATGGTCATCGAAGAGTGTCAACCTGCAAAAGAATTTTCCGTAAGTCAGCGGCAAGCTGTGAATGAATATCTGATCAAAGTTCTGAAAGTGAACCAAGGCGTTAAAAGCACTTTTGCCCAATTTGCTCAGGCTTTATCAAAATTTAAGTTATTCCAATTTGAAGAATTTGAGGCGCTTGCCTTGCAAACCCAATCAGTCTTTGATGCTAAAGGGCACGTGACGACAGAGCGGGCAAGGTTGTTCAAATATCTCAAGGAGGTGATTAGCGCGCTTGAAAAAGCCATCTGTATCATCCAAGAGTATGTGGATAAGCTCACTGTAGCTTTGGAAGTCAAGTCAGCAGTATTAGGCATAGAACCTCATCATGTCAATTACAGGGCAGATTTAGATGAAATCAGATCTAAAATTGGAAACCAACCTTATCTCACAGTGACGACCTCCGATCGGCATGGGGATTTATTTCCGCTAGGTGTGATCCATGCAACCGATCTCTTTAAACCTTCCCTCGGCACCGTGACCCTCCGTGATTTTTCCAATCGTGAAGAGACAAAAGTTCCTTCTTATCTAGAAATCATCAGTGTTTTAGATCATCACAAAGGACAGTTTGCAACGACTGTTCCACCAGTGGCTTGGATCACTGACTCCCAATCTTCCAACTCGCTGGTGGCCAAAATCAGCTTTGCGATTTCAGATCCTTACAGTACAGGCGGGATGACAAGCGAGCAGATTGCCTCTCAAATCAAAGAAGTGCAAAAAGATCTCACCTCGGCCTCCAGTAAGAGAATTTTACAAAGACTTCTTCAAAAACAAATCGCTGCAGATCACAAAACGACTTATTTTGTTTCCCCTCAGAGAGAGACCATCGAATATCTTCAGTGTCTCTATGCCATTTTAGATGACACCGACCTGCTCTCGAAAGTTTCTGTGCGGGATGTGGAGTGTGTAGCTGAGATTTTAAATCGTCTCAAAACCTTTGCGTGCGGCAAAGAAGTAGAGATCATTCAATTTGACGATATTCCTCGCGATGAGTCTTTTGCTAAAAAAGCAGCCGCCCGCATTTTACAAAATGAGGATATGTATTCTCTTTACAGTAAAATTTATGCAGCTAAGGAAAAAGGGGTCGAGGAAAATCTGAAGCTAGGAGCTGAAGGCAAAGCTTCAAATCTTTTTGCCGATACAAAAGAACAAAATGGGTGCTGCCGGGTGGGACAAACCAAAATCTTTTCCAAGAACTATCCTACCTTTGCAAAGTTTGCCTCGGCCCTTCGAGAAAAGTGGCTTGAGAAAGCGCAAAAAGTCCACAAAGAGCATCCTGAGATTGATTTGCATCTTCAGATGATTAGTACCATTCCTGGAGCGGAAGAGCTTCATTCAGGCAAATTAAAGAGCTATACTCACCCAGATGAAGTCTGGTTCTGGATTCCATCGAATGAGATTGCAATTGAACATTTCAAAAACTTTTTAAGTAATTTCAAAACCGTGTCTGATAAGGAAACTCACCCTATGGAAGTTGAATTTCAGGGAAAGAATGCAGAGGAACTGGCCCAAATCTTTAGAGAAAGCTTTAAACCTATCCCTGCTAAAACAACAAAAGGAAAACTTCCAATAGCTATTTTGAAAGTCAGAGCAGGAAGCTTAAATTCGAGGAAGGCAATGATTTCTCCCCACCTTCCTACCATTCTTTAAACTGTGGCAGCTTCTTGCTTGGGTTCTTCAATGATTTCAAGAGAGACGCGTATCCCATTCCGGCTCGCCACAGACATCAAAAGGGTACGGATGGCATTGATAGTTTTACCTTTTTTACCAATAATTTTTCCGATATCTCCTTTATCAACAGCAAGCTCAATGATAAGGGTATGGGTACCCCCTACTTCCGTGATTCGAACTTTATCCGGATTATCGACCAGGTTCTTGACGATGTATTCGACAAATTCTTTCATACATGACCCTCAGTGTAAAAATCTCTTAGAGACTGTTAACTTCTAAGATACGAGCCGAAATATTATTTAGCAAGTTGAAGTCTCTTGGGACCGGGGCTTCCAACTTTAATGGAGTTCCTCTAAGAGGATGTATGAGAGATAGAGTCTTGGCGTGCAGTAGTTGTCGCCCCATTTGGTATTTTTCATTCACTGCCCTACGTCCGTAGACGGCATCTCCCACAATAGGCGTTCCGATATGTTTGAGATGGACGCGGATTTGGTGAGTTCTTCCTGTGATAATTTGAATATCAACGAGAGAAAGCTCGCCTTCGGTTTTCAAAACACGGCACACAGAGATCGCTGATTTTCCTGCCGGATCGACATGCATTTCTTGTCGGCGGGTAGGATGCCTCCGAATAGGCGCGTCAATGGTCCTATCTCCCGGATTTCCTATGCAAAGTGCCCAATAATGTTTGGAAATTGCACGTTTAGAAAACAACTCCACTAATTTTTGATGACATTCCGTTGTTTTAGCAGCCAGTAGTACCCCTGAGGTGTCTTTATCCAAGCGGTGCACAATCCCGGGCCGTAAGTTTTCTGTCACAGGAAGAGTTTTACAATGATAGAGAAGAGCGTTCACAAAAGTTCCTGAAGGGTGTCCCACTGCAGGATGGGTCACCATCCCAGCGGGTTTATTGATAGCAATCAGATGATCATCCTCATACAAAACCTCCAGGGGGATATTTTCTGCTTCTAGCGACATTTCGGGGGAGAGTGCAAAACAGACTTCAACTTCATCTCCTATTTCCATGGTTTCCCGTTTTTTGACAGGTTTTCCATTGACAAGGACAAGGCCTGATTCAATTAAATGTTGAAAGTATGTTCTAGAATGGACAGGAAAGGTTTGAACTAACAGCCGATCTAAACGGGTGTGAAGCATTGCGGAAGTGACAACAATAGACTCCGTCTGAAAGGTCATGGGTTATCAACCGTTGTCGTCGATGGAGTCTTTGAATTTTTTAGCCCTTTCACGTGCCTTTTTAAGATCATGGGCAATTTGGTTATTAAGGGCTTGATACATATTGGATTGAAAACTTGCCGCATACGATTGGATAATACCTAAAGGAACGTTAGGGAAAAGCATCGATAGGTTTTTCACCCACGGATCGTTTGCGGGTAGAGGAGGACCCGGAGGGAGTCCGTTTGAATTTTGGTTGTTGCCGATAGGAACATTGCCCACTCCTGTCCCAATCCGTTCAATATCTGCCATACTTGCCTCTAAGAGTAATTATATCGTATAAAGGACTCTAATGATAGAAAAAATTGTCTTACGCCTTTTATCGATCAAAAGTAGAACCACCGAGGAACTGAAAAAGAAACTCATTCTAAAGGGGTTTGGTCATCGAGAGATCGAAGAGATAATTCAAAAATTTATTAAACTTGGTTACCTCAATGATTCCGAAATTCTCGATCGGAGGTTTGAGAGCTACCTTAAAAAAGGGTATGGTCCTCGTTGGGTGGCTATCAAACTCAGGCAGCAAGGGCTTAAAATGCCTTTTTATTCTTTCTCCTTACAAAAAAAAGTGGCTCTAAATCTTCTTCAAAAGCCCTCTTTTAGGAACAAAGATCCTCAAAAACAAAGCGCGGCTCTACAAAGACGCGGATTTGATTTAGAAGTGATCTATGAAGTAATTCAGACAAGTGGTATCCGTAGTATATGAAAAAAGTCGGCGTTCTTGGTATCAACCATAAATCTGCGCCCCTTGATTTAAGGGAGCAAGTGGCCCATGTTTGCTGCTCTTGTAAAGAACCAGATAAAGTGATTCTTTCGACATGCAATCGCACGGAAATATACTTTAGCAGTGAAAATTTAGCTGAGATGCAATGTCAATTGTTTGTAGATTTGAAAAAACGCCTTAATCATTCTTCTGAACATGCCTTTTATTCTTTTTTCGATGTAGAGTGCTTTTATCATCTGGCGTGTGTGACTACGGGAATCGATAGTAAATTACTCGCTGAATCAGATATTCAACGCCAAGTAAAAATTGCCTATGAAACTGCCAAATCAAGCGCCTCTTTATCACCCGAACTCCATTATTTATTCCAAAAGTCGCTCAAAATTGCCAAGGGAGCACGGTCCCACTTTTCTCTTTTTCAGTCGAGGCTTCACCTTGAAGGGATGATTTTTCAAATTATCCATTCAATGTTAGAGGAAAATCCTTCGCTTCTGTTCATAGGTAACTCGGAAGTCAACCGGAAAATCATCCATTATTTTTCTCGGAGGAAAAAGGGACGACTGACGCTTGTAACCCGTGATCTTCATAGAGCCTATCCTTTTGCGCTCGATTATGGACTGACCCTCAAAGGCCGAGAAGAGCTTACACATGCTCATTTATATGAAGGGATCATTTCAGCGACCTCTACCTCTGAATATTTATTCTCTTCCCTTCCTTCGCAGAGGCATACCCGACTTATTTTAGACCTAAGTGTTCCGCGCAGTATCCACCCGAAAGTAGGGATGGATCCTTCTTTAACATTGATTAATATGGAACAAGTTGGAGATCTTTTTGCCCATGCTCACAATCTCCGCTATTCTGAGGTAGAACAAGTAAAAAAATTTATAGAATCTGCAGTCGAGGCGTATGCAGAGAGGTATAAACTAAAGATTGTTTTTACATCGCATGAGTAAATATTAAAAAAATAATAGCTACTCATTTCCCTTGGTAAAATGGGGAGCAAGCTTGCCATCTATCTTAATCAGTTCTTTCGTGAGCTTCGCAAGATCAGGTATGGAAATCTCTCGGTGCTGAACCCCCTCTGGAGTACATGTTCGATGAGATAGTCTTTTAAGAGCTGTTAAATAAATAACAGGAAGAGAGGGAAAGCTTCCTAAGCAATGCGAACATTCTTCACGCTCTTCTGTTCGGGGAGGAAGTGATCCAAAAATCTGAGTCGTCTGTTCCGGATGAAATTGCATTCCGATTTTAAAGGCAATCCAAATCGCCTGAAATGTTTTTCCTTCCTTTGTAGAGGCCCTGCACATAGGGCACGTTTGGTTCCGAGAGGCCCACTCCGTTATACATTTTTTGTGAAACAAATTATGACAACATACAAAAAGGATCAATTCGGATGTCTCCGGTGGCTCAAATTTCGGTAGCTCAAGAGGAGAGTGGCAGTAGTAACAATTTTTCAATTCATTGATAACTGATGTAGTCATTTAAAACTCCGCATGTCCTGGGTAACGGGGGAAAGGAATCACATCTCGGATGTTTTCCATCCCGGTTATAAATTGCACAAGCCGCTCAAATCCTGCTCCAAATCCTGCATGAGGTACGGATCCATATCGACGTAAGTTTAGGTACCAATCATACTCTTCCATAGCAAGGCCCTGAGATAAGATTTTTTCTTTAAGTAGATCAAAGCGGTCTTCACGTTGGCTTCCGCCAATAATTTCGCCGATTTTAGGAACTAGCACATCCATTGCAGCGACCGTTTGCTCATCTTGGTTGAGCCTCATATAAAACGCCTTAATTTTGGCAGGATAATCTTTTAAAATCACTGGTTTTTTGCAATACTCCTCGGCAAGATACCGTTCGTGCTCAGATTGAAGATCGGCCCCCCATTCGACGGGAAACTCAAATCTCTTGCCTGATTTTTTTAAAATAGTGACAGCTTCTGTATAGGTAAGGCGTGTAAAAGGAGAGGACTCGACGTGCTTCAGACGAGTGATCAGCCCTTTTTCAATGAAACTGTCAAAAAATTCGAGGTCAGGAAGACAGGTGTTTAAAACGGCGTTTAAGATAAATTTAAGGTAGTCTTCCGCAAGGTCCATATCTTCATGGAGATCGGCAAATGCCATTTCCGGCTCGATCATCCAAAATTCAGCCAGGTGGCGTGAAGTGTTAGAATTCTCTGCTCTGAAAGTGGGTCCAAAAGTATAAATATCAGAAAGAGCGCATGCGAGTGCTTCTCCTTCTAGCTGTCCGGAGACCGTTAAATACGTCGGCCGATGGAAAAAATCTTTGGAATAATCAGGAGCTCCATCGTGCAATTTGGGAATATTATGCAAGGGAAGGGTAGTGACATTGAACTGCTGTCCTCCTCCTTCCGCGTCGGAGCTGGAAATAATGGGAGTGTGAACGTAGAGGAATCCTTTTTGTTGGAAAAATTGGTGGGTAGCAAAAGCAAGCTGGTTACGGACCCGAAGGACGGCTCCTTGTGTGTTTGTGCGAGGTCTTAAGTAGGCAATGGTTCGAAGAAATTCAAAGGAGTGCCTTTTTTTCTGGAGGGGATATTCTTCTGCAGGACAGAGGCCTAAAATTTCAAGGTGGGTCGCTTTAAGCTCGAATTTTTGTTTTCCACCCGGACTTTCAACCACCGTTCCTTCTGCGACGACAGAAGCTCCTGTCGTCATATCTCGAATGAGGCTTTCGTAATCTTTTATTGAGCCCTCAATCACGATCTGAAATCCTGCAAGAGTTGATCCATCGTTGATTTCGACAAATGCAAAATTTTTCTGATCGCGTAAGGTACGAACCCAGCCGCAGATCCTCACTCTTTGTCCAAGGAGGTGAGACGTGAGGGAAGATATTTTAGTTCTTTTCATGGGCAAATTCTCGTAGTAATTTAATTTCTTTTTTCCAGATTTCGGGTCCTTCAGGTGTTTCAAGATATTTGGGAAGCTCATAAAGAGCTGGGTGTTGCATCATTACTTTAAATCCCTTAAGTCCGATGTGTCCTTCACCCAAACAAGCGTGTCTATCCACGCGAGAGCCAAGGGGCTTCATTGAATCATTGACGTGGAGCGCACACAGATGCTTGAGGCCAATGTGATGATCAAATTCTTTTAAGGTTGCATCCCATCCCTTCCGATCCGATACATCATAGCCGGCAGCAAAAAGGTGACAGGTGTCAAGGCAGATCCCGATCTTAATTTTTCGATGGAGCTTCTCAATCAGATATCCTAGATGTTCAAATCGATGGCCTACAGAGGAGCCTTGACCCGCGGTAGATTCAATCAGAAGACGCGTAGGTCCTTTATCGACCAGCGATTCCATGAGGAGCAAGCTCTCCACAATGGTATCTAGGCATTGTTCGACTGTGGAATCTAGCGCAGCACCTGGATGAAAATTTAAAAAAGGTAACTCGAGTGCATGGCATCGCTCGATTTCTTGTTTAAAAGCTTCTCGACTTTTATGGAGTCCCTCTTTTTTGGGAGATCCTAGATTGATCAAGTAACTGTCATGACTCATCATTTTTTGCATGCCTGTGACTTCGACATTTTTTTTCCACAGCTCCACTTCCTTCTCTGAGATGTTTTTCCCATGCCAAGTTTTTTGATTGGCTGTAAAAAATTGAATGGTGGTAGCCCCAATGCCTTGCCCTTCGACAAGTGCGTGATGTACTCCACCTTGTGCAGAGGTGTGAGCTCCGATTAAAAGTTTTTCTGGGGGTGTTTTTTTCACAAATTCCTTTAAAAAAAGACAATAATAGAACATAGTCTAGATCTTCACAATCATATGTCAGACATTAAAGCTCATAAGTCCACAGGGGATGCTCCTAAAACAGTTGTCCGTTCTGCGGTTCAGTTTTTTTTTGGTACCATTTTAAGTCGAGGTTCGGGTTTTCTTAGAGAAGCAGCTCTGGGAGCATGGCTGGGAGCTACCCCGGTGCTAGCGGCTTTTTTTGTAGCCTATCGATTCTCCCAGCTCTTAAGAAGGCTCTTTGGAGAAAGCTCCCTTTTGTCGAGTTTTAGTCCTCATTATGAACAGCTCCGTTTAAGCTCGCCTGAAAAAGCAGACCGGTTTTTTAGAGATTTATGTGCCTCGTTGTCGGTTCTACTAGGAAGTCTGATCATTATTTTAGAGATGATTCTCTTTGCTTGGTGGAAATGGGGAGGAGCTTCTGAAGGGAGCCGCGAAATCTTATTTTTAACAATGATCATGCTCCCAGGGGTCCTCTTTGTTTGTTTATACGCTCTTTTTAGCGCTCTTTTACAGACAGATCGAAAATATTTTCTTCCGAGTGTAGCCCCTCTTTTTTTTAATCTGATTTTTCTTCTTGTTCTATGGAGAGTTAAAGATTGGGAGCCACACGCTGCAACGTTCGCTCTTGCCATTGGAGTGACTTTCGCATTCTTCATGCAGTGGATAACTCTTGCTTTTTCAACCGGCTCTATGCTGAAAAGCCTTCCATGGAAAGAAACGAGATTATGGACGCCTGAGCTCAAAAATATGGTGTCGGCAATGAGTTGGACAATCATTGGAATTGGAGCTGTGCAGATCAATAGCTTTGTCGATACGCTCTTTGCTAGATCGGCCGACCCTTCAGGCCCTGCCTATCTTTATTTTGCCATCCGTCTTTATCAGCTTCCTTTAGCCCTCTTGGGCCTTGCTCTTTCTTCTGCTCTCTTGCCGCCTCTTGCTCGTGCATCCCAAGCCGGCGATAAAGGACGTTTTTTATCACTCCTGCAATTTTCCATATACCGCGGCTTAATTTTTATGATACCTACAACAGCGGCTCTTCTTATCTTTGGAGAAAGTATTGTGAATGTCGTCTATGGAAGAGGGGTTTTTGACTTTGTTGCAACAGCTCACACAACCCAGTGTCTGTGGGGTTACGGATGGGGGCTTGTGCCTTCTGTCGTCGTCCTCCTTTTAGCCCCTGCTTTCTACGCCCAAAAAGATTTTAAAACGCCCCTCAAAGCATCTCTTGTTTCTGTTGCTCTCAATGTCCTCCTCAACCTTCTCTTTATTTATGGACTGGGTTGGGGCGTAGCGAGTGTCGCGTATGCCACGAGCCTGGCAGCTTTTGTCAACGCTGGCTACCTTTTTTATGTGCTCAACCGCAAGGAAGGTGCTTTGTTAGATCAAAAAACCCTTCTATCAGTGGGAAAAGTGGCTTTGTGTACCATCCTTGCTGGTTTATTGACAGCCTTCATAGGTTATTTTCTGGTAGGAGGAACGGCCTTTTCTTTTCTCCTAGGTTCTGATTTTCAGTTTCCTCGAGACCTCTTAAGTCAAATTCTGCATCTGATGATCTATGGAGGAATGTTTGTTCTGCTCTTTTTTTCCTATGCTTGGGTATTCAAAATCGACGAAGTTTTTCAAATGATCGGGATGAAGAAAATAGAAAATTGAAACAGGCCCTCCAACAGAGCAGAGAGCTTTTATTGGACCTTTAGCTTAAGCAAGGGGTCTATTTAAAAGGGCTATTTCTTTTTTTGAAATTCCGTTATACAGCTGAAAGAAGCGCGAGCAGGAGTCCTAGGATGCAAGACTATTTCAAAACTTTAAAAACCCTTTCCTCAGGAGCACATTATTATTCTCTGTCTGCGCTCGAGAACCAAAAAGGGAGGAGCATTCGTCGGCTTCCTGTCTCAATTCGGATTATGTTGGAGGCGCTTCTCAGGCATTATGACGGTATACGTGTTAAAGAAGAGGATATTTTAGAGCTTGCTCAGTGGAATCCGAAAACTCCCTCCGATCGAGATGTTCCGTTTATTGTCGCGCGCGTGATTTTGCAAGATTTTACAGGCGTTCCTCTCCTTGTCGACTTAGCAGCCATGCGCGATGCAGTAGCGGCGCTGGGTTATAAGGCAGAGAGTATCGAGCCGCAAGTTCCGGTCGATCTTGTAGTCGATCATTCAGTGCAAGTGGACCATTCAGGCTCCCAAGATGCTTTTCTTTTTAATTTGAAAATCGAGTTTGAGAGAAATCGGGAGCGGTATGAATTTTTGAAATGGGGACAAGAAGCTTTTGAAACATTTAAGGTCGTACCTCCTGGGATTGGGATCGTACACCAGGTCAATTTAGAAAATATTGCAACGTGTGTGGTGGAAGACAAAGGAATTATTTATTTCGATACGCTGGTCGGAACAGACTCGCACACGACGATGATCAATGGTCTAGGCGTTGTTGGATGGGGAGTGGGTGGAATTGAGGCCGAAGCAGCCATGTTAGGGCAGCCGGTGGCTCTTCAAACCCCCGAAGTGATCGGGGTGCATCTTTTTGGAAAACTGCAAGAAGGGGTGACGGCAACAGATCTGACGCTGCGGATAACAGAGCTTCTTCGAAAAGAAAATGTAGTGGGAAAGTTTGTTGAGTTTTTTGGAGAAGGAACCGCGACCCTCATGGTTGCAGATCGGGCCACCATTGCCAATATGGCACCTGAGTATGGAGCTACGATGGGCTTTTTCCCTTGCGATGAGAAAACAGTTGAGTATCTACGCATGACAGGCCGAAGTGAAAAGCAGGTGAATCTAGTGAAAGAATATCTGATAGCGCAAAATCTGTTTGGGATTCCTCGGAAAGGAGAGATCGATTATTCCCACGTCGTAGAATTAGATCTAGGATCGGTGACTCCTTGTGTTGCAGGACCTAAACGGCCTCAAGATCGGATTAATCTGTCCGATCTAAGATCTTCTTTTTCTAAACTCATGGCCGCCCCGACTCACGAAGGAGGCTATCAGAAAACACCCTCAGAGCACGCAAGACGTGTCTTTATACGAGGCAGCTCCACTTTTTCTCCTAAACTTCCCCAGGAGACGGGAGGGAAAGAAACAACCACTACAAACGGCCCCTTGACCTGGAGTGAGGACGAGATGGTGACGAATCGCCCCTTTACCGAGGCAATTGATGCTCCTCATTACGTGCACGATGCAGAGAGGGTGCTCAGTCATGGATCGGTTGTGATTGCGGCCATTACAAGCTGTACCAATACAAGTAATCCTACCGTGATGGTAGCGGCAGGGCTTCTTGCTAAAAAGGCGGTGGAAAAAGGGTTGCGGGTGAACCCCCTTGTCAAGACGAGTTTAGCTCCGGGGTCCCGGGTTGTGACAGATTACTTAAATAAAAGTGGACTTCAAAAGTATTTAGACCACCTCGGTTTTCAGCTGGTAGCCTATGGATGTACCACGTGCATTGGAAATAGCGGCCCTCTTGAAGAGAGAATTGAAAAAGCGATTCAGGACTATGATTTAGTGGCAGCAAGTGTCCTGAGCGGAAATCGAAATTTTGAAGCCCGTATCCATAGCGCTGTGAAAGCAAACTTTCTCATGTCTCCACCTCTTGTGGTCGCTTTTGCAATTGCAGGACGTGTTGATATCGATCTTATCAAAGATCCTCTGGGAAAAGACAAAGAAGAGCGTCCGGTGTACTTAAGAGATATCTGGCCTTCCTCTGAAGAGATTCAACGCGAAATTGCCAATTGCCTGCAACCCCAGATGTTTAAAGATCGTTATGCTCATCTTCTAAAGGACAACCCTGTCTGGGAAAACATTCAAACCACCAAGTCGGCGCAATATCAATGGAATCCGAAAAGTACTTATATCCAACAGCCTCCTTATTTCGAGAATTTTTCCTTAGAGCTTCCTCCTCGACCCATCTTGAAAGGAATGAAAGCCCTGGCTTTATTTGGAGACTCTGTGACCACCGATCATATTTCTCCGGCAGGAGCTTTTTCAGCTTCCACGCCCGCGGGAAAATATCTTCTTTCCATTGGAGTTAAAGAAGACGACTTTAATAGCTATGGAAGCCGCCGCGGCAACCACTATGTCATGATGCGAGGCACTTTTGCCAATGTACGTCTTAAAAACCATCTTGCAGGCGGCAAAGAAGGGGGATTTACCAAACTTCCTAATGGAGTTGTCACCACCATCTTCGAAGCCAGTGAATATTACCAGCAGCAGAATACCCCCCTGATTATTTTTACTGGAAAAGATTATGGCATGGGTAGCTCGCGCGACTGGGCAGCTAAGGGAACAGCGCTCCTAGGTGTGAAAGCAGTCATTGCACAAAGCTTCGAGAGAATCCACCGGAGCAATTTAATTGGAATGGGTGTTCTTCCCCTTGAGTTTAAAAAGGGTACCAGCTGGCAGAGTTTAAAAATCACGGGCGAGGAAATCTTTTCTCTGGAGGGGATAGAGGATGATTGGACCCCTCATCAAGAGGTCCTACTTGCCATTGAGCATCACAACACCCAGCGGCACGTTCCTCTTTTGCTGCGCCTCGATACTCCGATAGAAGTGGAATATTACAAAAATGGGGGTATCATGCCCTATGTGTTAAGGCACATTGTAAAAAACTAAAAACTATATCCTATCATCAAGCGAGCACCCACGATGGTTTGGGAAGAGTTGAGATTGAGTTTAAGGAGGTAGGGTTTAAACTCAAAGTCCCACTGAGCAGATTCTCCCATGAGCCAGCGGAGGGGAAGATCTGCTTCAAATCCCCAGAATGTTTTTTTGCCTTGGGTCGTTGTAATCGAGACAAACCCTTTATCATGGATATCAAAGGCAAAGAGAAGCTTAAAATCAAAACCGAGTGCGAAGTAATCGTAAAACTTTTGAAGAGTTTTAAGACCCGCAGCTCCATAGTACCAATAGGCATGATCGTAGGATACCCCTTCGTAATGCCAACCCAGTCCTAAGTAGGGTGTTGCAATAAACTCGGGTAAAAGAGTGCTTTGAGAATTGTAGCCTAAACGTTGCTCAAGATGGGCCCATAATCGGGTTTGATGCTCGTGAATAGATTTCGGCTTACAGGTGGAGCATATCGTAGGAGAAAGGCGCGACTTAGAGCTTTTTCTTTCCAGATTTTCCCGTCCCCACGCCACAAGTCCTTCAGTTCCTGCATAGAGAGCATCGGATTGGAGATAATCGTAGCTTGCACGGAAGCCCCCATAGTAACCATCGATGCGGGCGGAGAGTTTCATACCTTTATTATCTCTTTCAAAACCATTTCGATAGTGGGACCAGAAGATATCAGGGCCTATCTGGAAGGAATGGACCGGAACTTTAGGAACTTCAGAAGGGAGTGTAGCTGCTGGATCAGCTTGAAGAGTAGAAAATAGCAACAACCCAGCCACGCTATACTTAGAGACCATCTCAAAAAGAAAATTTAAATGACCTTGCATGCTTTTTTCCTTAGAAAGAAATTTCCTTTTTGACACACCCTTTTAGAAGGTATTGAATATAAAATTTTGAAAAATCCTCTTTACTAGCTCGTATGAGCCAGGTGCTCACACACGAGAGCAATATTCACAGGAAGAGGAAAAGGGACTTGGTCGAGATGGGGCTCGCTTAGGAGTTTTCCACTAAAACTTCCTGGATCTAGCTCCAAATAGCCTGGAATTTCTCGGGAGGTATTTTCAATCGACTGTTTAACAATAGGCAGTTGTTGGGCTTTAGGTTTGATGGAAATCACCATGCCTGGCATCACTTCAAAGGAGCGGCGATCGACTTTTTTTCCGTTAACAAGCACATGACCATGGGTTACCAACTGTTGAGCTGCAAAGATCGTGGGAGCCAGTCTTAAGCGGTAGACGATATTGTCTAAGCGACATTCTAAGCGTTGAAGAAAAAGATGAGCTGTCACTCCTTTTTGGCGGAGGGCTTCTTGATAATAGCGGACCATTTGTTTTTGGGGGATCATGCCATAGATTGCCTTCAATCTTTGTTTTTCTTCCAGCTGTTGGCCAAAATCGGATTTTTTCTTTCTTTTGGCTCCATGGGCCCCAGGGGGGTTGGCTTTATGCAGCAAAGGATTGCGCGCACGTCCAAAAATATTGACGCCAAAGCGACGAGCGATGCGATTTTTAGGGCCTGTATAGCGTACCATTGTCTCTCCGATCATTGATAAAAAGCGGAATTTTAGTTGACGTTCCGTTTTTTTACAAGTTTAAATGATTTCTTTAATTTCAAAGCTTTCCACTAAAGGAACGGCTCTATTTTCTCTAAGAAACTGTCGTTGAAAACATCACAAACAACTCAGTCTCTTTGACATGATTCGTGACATGGCCAGGTAAATCATATTCATGC
>DAIDHO010000014.1 GCA_027459675.1 Parachlamydiales bacterium
ATAGCCCCTCCTGTGTTTGAAGAGAAAACTATATAGACATTAAAATATTTAGTAAAGACTTATGTGGTCAGGCACTAGTTCCTGAGCCCGCTGAATAGACAATTGAATATCTGGATCAGCAGAACCCTCTTGTTTTGCTAAGTGCAAATTGATACGATTCATTTTATAAGTCCCATATTTGGGGTCGCCCGAGTTGCAGCTCAGTCGACCACGTTGATTTAAAGTGTTTTTAAAGGCCGTTGTCATAGACGGTCTTTTCTATTTTTGACTCAGATAAATGGTTTCTAATCTCTGATGAAAAGTGAATGACACGCTCATGCCATTTTTCCTCTTCATCGACTGGCCGGAAATGCCAATTTCTCCAAGCCCATTCAACCTGTGTAAAAAACATTGATAAGGGATACTCTAGCTTTGCAAACATCCTGCTTTTCATTGTTTTTCCCTCGCCAATTTGTTTTTTTCTGCTGCATGAGTATTCTTCGCGTTGATGCGAAGCCACTCAATTAGAGCAATGACCGTATAGCAAACCCTCCGCCCTACAAAAAACCGTCCCTCAGGACCTGTTCCCTTTGAATCAGCGTTAGCCAATGTTTTCGCACTAATGCCTCCGCCGGTGAATCTCTCCACTTCGGCACGGGCAATAATCGGAGATGGCCATCGTGCGGCTAAATCTCCAAAAATATCAGTCGTCATAATCTCACCTTTACTTTGAGTTCAGAATCTCTTGGCTGCCCTTGCAAGCCTTCGGATCCTTCTAAACGCAACTAATAGTTGAGCTGTAAAAATTTCTTCGCCCAGCAAATAAACATTTAAATTGCCGCACGATCTTGAACTGAATATCAACGAATTACAGAGGAAGAAAAAATTGGAGAATTAGATTGTTGGACGACTGAATCCGATGAAAATTTCTTTATTCGGAGAGTCGTTAGCAGGGATATCTATTCGAAAAGCGCCTATGTTCTCCTTTAAAAGGGAGCGGCGCCTATCCCAAATAGTCTTGATTGCGTCATAGGTTAAATGGGCTCCATGCACACTGGAAGCTTCTTTTAAGGCATCGCAAACGGATAACGTATTACTGGTGCATGATCTGGAAATTGGCCCAAGGCCTGACCTTTCAGCACCCTCAATCAACATAACAACGAGTGCATTTCTATGACGATTCAGCAAAGCATTTTGCCCTCGTCTGCCAGATGGCTTGTTATGAGTGAACTGAATCATATCACTTGGGGTAAATTGCTCAGGCAAAGCATTTCGGCTGTTTAATTCATCAAGAAGTTCCTGAAGGGCTTGCCACGCTGCTAGATCGCGCTTTGCAAGCTCCGCTAAGTGATGGAGATTATCCCCAGTAAAATGAAAATATTTAATTGGATTTTCCAATCCAGGTACGATCAGAAAGGGAGGGCGCTTTTTTGTTGCGGCCTCGATTAACCACGTAAAATGACATCCTATGTGGGCCAGATTCAATACTTCTCCCTGGCCATCCCTCGCCTCAAACCCTGCCGAAAGTTTATGCACTGCCTTGAGAAGGTCTATTCGTGGGATGTCAACGCGCAAAATGAGCTGCAATAAGTTAGAAAAAACTGCCTTTAGCAACTCAAACTGAAATTTTTCCATACCGGATAAAAAAGAGCCTTGGTTTGGGAGAAAAGTTGGACAGGAGTTGGACAAAATGAGGACAAACAAAACATATTGGATCCGTAGACCCTCCTTAAGTCGCTAAGGATTAAATATGCTCGGAACAGGAGTCGAACCTGCACGCCCTTGCGGGCAGGGGATTTTAAGTCCCCAGTGTCTACCATTCCACCATCCGAGCAAAAAGACTCTTATAGGAGTATAAGAGTCTACTGAGTGTGATAGTTTCTCATCAAGATAAGAAGTTGCTCCATTCATTCATGGTAGAAATCCCCGGCGGGAAAGGAGGGGTATCAACCAAAATTCGGCTAATCGTGTTAGCTTCCCCTTCTCCTTCTTTTTGAGGACTTCCCTCTACCTCTGGAGAAGGAGTAGGAGACTCTTTCGCTTGCTGTTCTTTATACTTCTGAATGGAAGCGGAGATGAGATTAGGAGGAGGTGGAATCAGATGGGTAAAAAGAGGGGGAGCAGAAGGCTCTTTGGGAGCTGCTTGTGTAGGAATTTCCGAGAGGGACTCAGGTTGACGTTGTTCTTCTCGTCCTTCATGTCCTCCACGGCGACGTCGGTTACGACGACGCTCCCTTTTACGCCCCATTCCTTCCGAGAAGGATCCTATAGAGGGAGTTAATTCGGAAGTTTCTTCTTCCATACCCATAGAGAGCATTTGCTCTTCAGCCTCTTCTTCTGCCTCTTTTTTGAAAGAAGCTTCACGGCCTCCCCCGATTTTAATAGTACGCTCAAAGGGGGCGTTTTTGAGAACAACGCGGTTTTCTTTTCCTTCAACGACTTGATAGTCAGCTACAGGAAGGAGGAAGGGATGCGGTTTTTCTAAACTGCGATAAAAAAGAGCGCTTCCAAAGGAGACTATTTCAACAGCATCGACAGTAAATTCTTCATCACTCTCGTGCTTGGTACTACGGACAATCAGTCTGTAGCCATCGCGCGGGGTTATGATTGTTTCAATAATGGGTTCACGGGTAAAATTCACGGGTTATAACCTTTCTTTTATAAGTAAGAAATTCCTTACTTGGTTTCTTTTGTTTTCATATATCTCAAAAGATCCACGACCCGATGGGCATATCCCATCTCATTATCATACCACGCAATCAGTTTATAAAAGCGACTATTGAGTCCAATTCCTGCTCCTTGATCAAAAATGCAAGAATACGAAGATCCAATAAAATCAGAAGAGACAACTTCGTCTTCCGTATAAGCTAAGATATCTTTGTAGCGGCCTGTCGATTCATTCTTCATTACGGTGCAGATCTCTTCATAGGTAGTGTCTTTTTTGAGACGTACAGTTAAATCAACGACAGAAACATCTGTCGTTGGAATACGAAATGCCATGGCGGTGAGCTTGCCCTTCACTTCGGGTATACAAACCCCGACTGCTTTTGCAGCTCCCGTCGATGACGGAATAATATTAATACCAGCCGCGCGACCTCCTCTCCAATCTTTTTGAGATGGCTCGTCAACGGTGGATTGGGAGGCAGTGAGCGAATGGACGGTAGTCATCAGTCCTTCTTCAATGCCAAAATGGGTTAAAAGTACTTTCACGAGCACTGCAAGGCAGTTCGTCGTACAAGAAGCATTGGAAATAATGAAATCCTTGGAAGGGTCGTATTTTTCATGATTGACTCCCATGACAAGGGTGGGAATTTCATCTTTGGCAGGGGCTGAAATGACCACCCGTTTTGCGCCTGCCTGCAGATGCTTTGCAGCCCCTTCTTTATGAGTAAAGAGCCCTGTTGATTCCACAACATAATCAATGTCCAGCATTTTCCATGGAAGAGCAGACGGATCTTTTTCTTCTAAAACCTGAATCTTATGCCCATTCACATTTAGATAATTTTTATCCGATTCAATGTGTAGGTGGGGCTTTCGATGAACACTATCATATTTAAGAAGATAGGCTAAATTGTCAGCAGGAACAACATCATTGACTGCAACCACTTCTAACTCGGAGTTCTTCTGTTCTGCAATAATGCGTAGAACCAGCCGTCCGATACGTCCAAACCCATTAATTGCGACTTTCATTATTTAAGATTATACTGCATTTTGCCATACCTAAACAACGTGAAAATTTGAGCAGTACGATATAAAAAACCTTAGAAATTCCATGCTCTAAGGTTTTTATTTTAGAAAATTTGGGTAGCCGTTATTGAGCAAGATACTCGATCACACATGTCGCAGCATTATCGCCTGCTCGTTCACCCAGACGAACGATACGGGTATACCCTCCTTGACGAGCTGTGTACCGATTAGAAAGCTCTCCAAACAATTTTCCAATCACCTGCCGGTCCGTATTGTAAACTTCTGCGGCTTTGCCTTTTTTTACAAGCTTATTTTCTTGAGGAGTGAGCTTGTTATACCGAATCATCAGGTCAGCGATCGCTTGACGACGGCTGGATAAAGTATTTTTCTTGGCCAAGGTGATCAATCGATCGGCATGGCGTCTGAGCTCTTTTGCTTTTGTGACGGTTGTTTCAATCCGTCCATGTTCAATTAATGATTTCAGCATGTTTGCAAGCATACAGCGGCGGTGAGAGGAGGTTCTTCCAATTTTAAATGTTTTCTTTGCGTGTCTCATACTTCTCTTTCAGCTCCTTTCTGCGCAAGATAATCAGCAATCAGTTGGCGGACATTATCTCTTGTAATCCCAAATCGTACGAGATCCATCCCAAGAGAAAGCCCCATCTCTTCAAGTTTTGCTTTAATTTCATTGAGAGACTTCTTACCGAAGTTTCTAAATTTCAGCATTTCGGATTCTGGCATAATGACGAGCTCGCCAATTGTTTCAATATTGGCACCTGCAAGGCAATTCGTAGATCGGACAGAAAGTTCAATCTCGTTGATTTTGAGGGCTAGTTTTGCCAGGAGAGCATCTCGGTCAGTGTTAACTTCTGCAGTATCAGAGTCAAAAGTAATTGAGTGCTGTTTGAGCTGATCGAAAACTTGGAAATGAACAATTCCAATTTGGGTAGCAAATGAGAGGGCTTCCTCTGGTGAAACGCGTCCGTCTGTTGCGACATCTAAAATAAGACGATCAAAATCGGTGTCTTGCCCTACGCGTGTGTTCTCGACAAAATAGTTAACAAGCCGTACAGGAGAGAAAGCAGCATCGAGAATGATTTCATCGACTCCCTGCTCTGCCATCATCTGTCTTTCTGAAGGAACATATCCTCTTCCAAAGCCAATTTTAATATCAATTTTTTTGATAAAAGGTTTTGTAACTGTAAAGAGAGGAAGCTCAGGATTGACGATATCGAAATCAGTATCCCCCATCAGATCTTTAAGCGTCACCACATAATGACCGCTCTTTTGATCGAGCATATCGCCTGTGACATCGAGTATTTTAGAAACTACTCGTGGTTCTCGAGAGATGTGTTCCTCCTCGGTGGGAAGTTTGCGCAGAAGGGCTGACTTAAAGTTAAGGACGATATGTGTCATATCTTCAATAACGCCTTCAATCGCTGTATACTCGTGGGGAACTCCTTCAATGCGAATCGACATAATCGCAGGAGCTTCCATCGATGTAAGAAGAATCCGTCTTAATGCATTACCGACGGTGTGGCCAAATCCTTTTTCAAAAGGTTCAGCAATAAACCGACAATGGTTTAAGCGACGGGCCGACTCATCTTTTTTAATTTTCGTCGGGAGTTCAAATTTACCGTATTTTACTGTCATGATCTCTCCTGAAATTAGACGCGACGTCTTTTACGTGGTTTACACCCATTATGGGCTACAGGGGTAACATCGCGGATGATCGTAATATTGAGCCCCGAGCTTAAAAGTCCTCGAACGGCAGACTCACGTCCAGCGCCGGGACCGCTTAAGTTCACTTCGACTTCCTTCATACCAGCAGCTACCGCCGCTTTTGCAGCATCCTGAGCAGCCACTGTCGCAGCAAAGGCAGAAGACTTTCGAGAACCGGAATAACCTGCTTTACCGGCAGAGGACCAAGCAATCACATGTCCTGCCATATCGGTGATACTGATGATGGTGTTGTTAAAGGATGATTGCACATGAGCAATCCCAACTGGGACGTGTCGTTGTGTTTTCTTGCGAATTTTCGTAACAGGTTTTTTTTCGTCGGTTTTAGATGTATTTTGCTTATCTTTCATTGTTATTTCTTCTTGTTAGCAACGGTTTTTCTCTTACCTTTTCGAGTTCTTGAGTTCGTTCGTGTACGTTGTCCTCGAACGGGTAAGCTTAAACGGTGACGTATCCCACGATAACAATGGATATTGACCAGCCGCTTGATGTTGTTTTGAACTTGACGACGCAGGTCTCCTTCCACGATATATTCCGATTGAAGAATCGTGTTGATACGAGCAATATCATCTTGTGTGAGTTGATGAGCGCGCATGTTAGGGTTGAGCCCTAATTTTGCAATAATTTGGGTAGAAAGCTTTCGCCCTATACCATAGATATAAGTCAAAGCAACTTCAAGTCTTTTATTATCAGGGACATCAATCCCAATAATACGTGGCATATGTAAAATCCTTTTTTAGTATCGGACTAGTTTACCAATCCTGTTGTTTAATCTCAAGAGGTAGTTGCAAAATTCAAGTTACATCCCTTCTCAGCTTAGATTTCCTTATAAAACCATCATACCGTTTCATCAAAAGATGCGACTCTATTTGCTTAGTGGTATCGAGCACAACCCCCACCAAGATAAGAAGCGAAGTTCCCCCAAAAAAATAACTGATCATGGGATCAACCCCTAAAAGTCGGCTGACCAGGGTGGGAAGAATCGCAATAAATGCTAAGAAGAAGGCTCCCACAAAGGTAATGCGGTTCATAATGGATTCAATGTAATCTTGGGTGGGTTTGCCTTGCCGAATTCCGGGGATAAAAGCCCCATTTTTTTTCATGTCAGACGCAATCTGTTCGGGATGGAATTGGGTCACCGTCCAAAAGTAAGTAAAAAATATAATTAATGCTACGTAGATCGAGGTATGTAACCAGGTTCCAGGGGCAAGCAGGGCGGCACATCGGCCCATAAAATCATTCCGACCTAGAAATTGAACGATGGTGGCAGGGACCATTAAAAAAGAAGAAGCAAAAATCACGGGGATAACCCCTGCATAGTTAATTTTTAAAGGGATGTATGCGCTGCTGGCTGCCTGAGCTTCGGTGCCGCCGATAGTTCGACGGGCGTATTGAAGAGGAATACGACGCTGGCCTTGAATCACAAGGATAGTACCCACAATGATGAATACAAATAAGGTTCCAAACACCACAAGCGATGAAAATGTGAGCTGACCGGGTTCTTGAGAATCCAAGTTCAGTTGCCGAATAATGGATCCAATCATTCCCGGAAGAGACGAAAGTATCCCGATTGTAATAATGAGACTCATTCCATTCCCAATTCCTTTCTCCGTAATTTGTTCGCCCACCCACATGAGAAACATGGCCCCGGCTGTCATTGTTGAAATAACGACGAGGTAAAAGAGCCATGGAAGACCCACGATTTGAAAGTCTAAGAGCTCGGGGACGATGATACCAGGGGAGCCTGCATTAAGCTGCACGACATACTTGGCAAGAAAGCAGGCTTGGAAGAAAGAAATACTCACTGTCAGAAATCGAATCCATCGTCCCATTTTCCGGCGTCCTTGGTCTGGACTTTCTTTAATATCACGTCGGAAAGAAGGAATTGTAGCCATGAGGAGTTGAATGAAAATGGAGGCCATGATGTAAGGAGATACACCGAGGGCAATGATGGTCATGTGCGCAAACGCACCGCCTGAAAAAACGTCCATGAGTTGCAAGAGGTTCTGGCTGCCGCCGGTAGTAAAATGAAAGAGTCGAACCACCAGGTCCCCATTGACGCCCGGAACGGGAATATGAGCTCCAATCCGGCAAATCATCAGCATCATGAGAGTAAAGACAATTTTTGTCTTCAACTCAGGGATGGATGCAATCCGACGGATGGATTCAAACATGGGTCTACCTTACAGCTTCTATTTAAGATGAGGTTTTTGTGAGGACAGTAAAGGGGATTTTTGCTTTTTCAAGCTTTTCAATCGCTCCTTTAGAAAAGGCATGGGCTTCCAAAGTCACCTTCTTCTTGAGCTCGCCTTGGGCTAAAATTTTAAGTCCTCCATGGGGCTGGCGAGGAGCATACCCTTTTTCACGCAATGTTTTGAGATTAATGACATCTCCATCCTTAAATAATTGGTCCAAGATGCCGAGATTAACCGCATACACATCACTTTTAAAGCGGCCGTTGGTAAATCCTTTTGTAGGAAGCTTACGGTACAGAGGGAGTTGTCCTCCTTCATGACCATCGCGCGTTTTATAACCTCGACGCGCTTTATCCCCTTTTACCCCGCGGCAACATGTTTTACCACGCTTTGATCCGAGTCCTCGCCCTACACGTTGGACTTTCTTACGAGGTCTATGAGTATTTGATAGAGTGGAAAGAGAAATCATGCGAGGCCTCGCAAATTAAGAGATTTTTGACGATTTTTCAGACTAAGAAGCGCCTTCAGAGTCGCTCGAACTTGGTTGAGAGGGTTGTTAGATCCATAGATTTTTGCAACTACATCTTTGACTCCGCCCAGTTCTAAAACCGCTCGAACTTTAGAACCGGCGATCACGCCTGTTCCTTCCGCTGCCGGTTTTAAAAAGATAGTAGAACCATCCCAGTCTACTGTTATCTCGTGAGGAATGGTGGTTCCTTCCATCTCAAAGGACATAATATTTTTACGAGCCGCTTCGCCCCCTTTTCGGATTGCATCGGAAACTTCATTGGCTTTAGCAAAACCAAATCCAATGTGCCCTTGGCCATCGCCTACGATGATCAAAGCAGAAAAGCTGAACTTACGTCCCCCTTTTACCACTTTAGAGCAGCGGTTAATGTAGAGAACTTTCTCTTCAAAGTCAGTATTGAAATCTTCCTGATTTTTCCGTTTTATTTTCTTATTCTTCATGTTCACCCTTTAAAATTGTAAGCCGCCCGAGCGAGCTGCCTCTGCGAGCTCTGCAATGACTCCGTGGTATTTAAGATGACCACGGTCAAAAACGACGGTTGAAATATTTTTCTCTTTGGCGCGCTCAGCAAGTTCTGCTCCGACCATCTTTGCTGCAGCTTTGTTATTCCCAAGCGCTTTAGAGCGGAATTTCTTCATCAGCGTGCTCGCTGCTGCAAGTGTAACACCTGCATCATCGTCGATCAGTTGTGCAGAAATATGCAAATTCGACTTTGTGACAGAAAGTCGGGGTTTTTCAGCAGAACCACGTAGCTTTTGACGAACCGAACGTGCTCTCTTAAAACGTTTTTTATTTCTTTGAATCAAACTACTTTCCATATCTATTATCCTGCAGCCGTTTTAGCTTTTGCTGCTTTACCTGCTTTCTTACGTACATATTCGTTTTCGTAGCGGATCCCTTTTCCTTTGTAGGGCTCTGGGGGTTTCTCTGCGCGTACAGATGCTGCAAATTGTCCTACGAGATGTTTGTCAATGCCCGTGATACTTATCACCCCATTTTTATCGATTGTGATGGTGATCCCTTTTGGGATAGGAAGTTTTGTAGGATGTGATCTTCCAATTTGAAGGCTGAGATGATGTCCCTCAAGAGCGGCACGATACCCTACTCCCACCATCGAAAGCTTGATCTCAAAACCTTTTGAAACTCCAGTCACCATGTTATTAAAGAGCGCTCGATGGAGACCATAGAGGGCATTGCTTAAATCGGCTCCTTCGTCTTTCATAACGAAGGCCGCATCTTTATCCATTTTAATTGAAAGACCTGTGGGAAGATGTGCTGTAAGTTCTCCTTTAGGGCCTTTGACCTGAAGTTTATTCCCAGACTGTTTCACTTCTACACTAGAGGGAATGGGAATTGCAATTTTTCCAAGACGTGACATAATTTTTACCTCACCACACGTAACATAGTAATTCGCCGCCGATCCCCCGCTCCCGGGCTGCTTCTCCATCGATCACTCCTTGAGAGGTCGATAAAACAATAATTCCCATCCCACCGAAAATACGTGGAATGCGCTCAAGAGGAATATACTTTCGGAGACTGGGTTTTGAAATTCTTTTTAACCCTTGCATAAGAGGCTCACGACCATCATATTTTAGAAAGACACGCATTTTTTTCTTTTTATCATCTACTAAAATGTGTTCGATAAAACCCTGTTTCTCAAGAACTTTTAAAATGGCAAGCTTGTTCTTACTCAGACTGAGGTCCACAAAGCGGATACGCGCAGTCACAGCATTTCTCAGAGATGTCAGCATGCTAGCTATAGGATCTTGGTGTGACATAAGTTATTTTCCTATCTTAAATGGGAATCCGAGCATGCGAAGAAGTTCCACACACTCCTCATCGGTTTTAGCTGTCGTTACAAAGGTGATATTCATTCCTTGGGTTCGTTTGACTTCATCGAGATTGATTTCAGGAAATACTTGCTGATCGGTAAGACCCAACGAATAGGACCCTCGTCCATCGCCTTTTATAGAAAACCCACGAAAGTCTCGAATACGAGGGGAAACAATATTGCAAAAGCGATCCAAAAAGTCAAACATACGGGTCCGACGCAGCGTCACTTTAAGACCAATGACTTGGTCTTTACGAGATTTAAAGTTTGCAATCGCTTTCTTTGTACGGGTAAACACAGGGCGTTGGCCTGAAAGAATGGTGAGCTCTTTGAGACAGTCTTGCAAAGCATTCTTATCTTTTGTTGCTTCAGCAAGGCCCATGCTTATAATAATTTTTTTTAAGGAAGGAATGAGCATGTGATTTGCATACCCGAACTTCTCTTGGAGAGCCGCTCTTACTTCTTCCTTGTATTGTTTCTGTAATCTAGACATTGATCAATCCGTTTAACTTTTTCTTAAGGTTCTGAAAGAAATTTCCTTCTTATCGCTGTCGCCACTCGGGTGATAAACGAGTTCTTTCTCTTTCTTCGTTTGTTTGACTCGCAAGCGAATTGCTTTTCCATCTTCATCGCAGAGACAGACGTTAGAGATGTGAACAGGCATTTCAATCTCGATTATACTCGGCGTCTGTACTTTCGCTTGTCTTTTCACGTGCTTCTTGTGAATATTAATTCCTTGGATCACAACTCGATCGCCCTTGCGACGAAGAATAGCACCGGTCCGACCGCGGTCATTGCCTGAAAGAACGAGGACTTTATCCCCTTTTTTAATCCATTGCGCCATACTAAATTACCTCAGGGGCTAAAGATGTGATCTTCACAAATCCTTGTTCACGTACTTCCCGTGCCACAGGTCCAAAGATACGCGTGCCGCGTGGATTCCCTTTATCATCTAAAATCACACAGCTATTGTCATAAAAACGAAGCAGAGAACCATCAGGGCGTCGGATATAGTTTTTGGTGCGAACGATAACAGCTTTTACAACATCGCCTTTTTTGACAAGTCCTTTGGGATCTGCATCTTTTACACTGCAAACAATCACATCTCCCACGCGCGCATAACGTCTTTTGGAACCTTTAAGCACTTTGAAACAACGTACACTTTTTGCACCGGTATTATCGGCAACTTCTAAATTACTTTCTTGTTGAATCATGCAATCACCTCAACCACGCGCCATCGTTTGAGTTTAGACAGAGGCCGTGTTTCGATAATACGAACCTTTTGACCTTCTTTCACATCCAATCCTTCACAGTGGGCGTAGTATTTTTTTCCACGTGTGATAACTTTGTTAAAGGTGGGATGCGCAAAAGTACGATTCACTCGAACAGTGACTGTCTTTGCCATCTTCGTAGAGACCACCTGTCCTGTACGTTCTTTTTGTCGTCCTTTCTGACGATCTGTTTTTACTGGTGCCATATGTTAAGCCTTTCCTCCGTTCTTCTGCTGGAGTGCTGTGAGCACACGCGCCCGATCTTTTTTCTTCTCACGGAGGAGATGAGGTTTTTCTGTTTTACGAGTCATTCGAAGCTCGCATTTCAATCCATAAATCTCTTTACAGAGATCTTGGTAAAGAGTGATGAGCTCTTCCTTCCCTTGTTTTTTTAACTCTTCTACTTTTAACATTTTTACACTCTCTCCAATCTCTGAACAAAACGAGTTTTAATGCCAAGTTTCGCAGCGGCTCTTCGAAGGGCATTCTGGGCAAGCTCTTTGGGAACGCCCCCCACTTCAAACATCACGCGCCCCGGTCTCACAACAGCGACCCAGTGGTCGACATTTCCTTTCCCTTTACCCATCCTCGTTTCCGCAGGTTTTTTCGTCACAGACTTGTCAGGAAAAATACGGATCCATACTTGGCCGCGACGGTTGAAATAACGTGAAATCGCTACCCGGCATGCTTCGATTTGTTTATTCGTTACCCATCCTCGCTCCAGAGCTTGCATGCCAAACTCGCCAAAGTCGAGAAAGTTGGCAGCTTTACTCAGACCTGCCATTTGACCTTTCTGCGTTTTTCGGAATTTTGTACGTATAGGCATCATTGCCATAAATTAAGCTCCTTCTTCCCCACGATTGATCCAAACTTTCACACCGATCGAGCCGTAAGTGGTTTCAGCACGGCCCATTGCAAAATCAATATCCGCTCTAAGAGTATGGAGAGGAGTACGCCCCTCTTTATACCACTCGGTACGGGCAATCTCTGCCCCTCCGACTCGTCCAGAAATGGAAATTTTAATCCCAGCTGCCCCCGCGTCCATCGTCGATTGCATTGCTTTTTTCATCACACGTCTAAAGGGCATGCGACGTTCTAGTTGTTTTGCAATTCCATCGGCTACAAGCTTTGCATCCAGATCGGGGCGTTTAATTTCTTCGACTTCGATCCAGATATCTTTGCCTGTGGCTTTTTTCAGCTCTTGTTTCAAGATATCGATTTCAGCTCCCTTTTTTCCAATTACAAGACCGGGTCTGGCGGTGTGAATTGTCACTTCAACTTTTCCACTCATTCTCTTAATCACAATGAGGGAGGTGCCTACGCAAATCGGCTTTGAAAGCAAGAAATTACGGATATATCTATCTTCTCCAATCTGATTGCCGAATTCTTGTTTGTTGGCATACCAGAGAGATTTCCATTTTTTTGTTAGAGCGAGCCGAAATCCTGTAGGAGATGTTTTCTGACCCATTATTCACCTTCCTGTGGTACTACAATCACTGTGAAATGACTGGTTCGTTTCATAATTGGAACCATTCCGCCTTTTGCTTTTGATTTGGAACGCTTAAGAATGGGACCCCCGTCTACACGCACTTCTTTCACCATCAGCTTTTGACGAGGTACGTTGAGCTGTGTTTCTGCATTTGCCACAGCGCTGTCCAATGTCTTTTTAAGTAACTTTCCACCTTTCAAATGAGAATAAGCGAGCTGTATCGAAGCATCTTCCACTTTTAGTCCGCGAATCAGATCTGCTGCAAGGCGCGCCTTTCGAGGGGGTACTCTCACATATTTCGTAACTGCTAGGCCTTTTTTCATATACATTTCCATATTTTTATATCCTTACTTACCAACCTTTTTTAGACCCCGGGTTTAAGCGCTGGACTTAGAGGCTGGGGCTGCCGAAGCGGCAGGAGCGCTAGCGGCGGGAGCACCCCCTGCTGCGGGTCCTGAAGCGGCGGCTGCAGCTTCTGCAATTTTCTTAGATCCATGTGTTTTAAAGACACGTGTAGGAGCAAATTCGCCCAGACGGTGCCCCACCATATTCTCTGAGACGAACACTGTTAAAAATTTGCGACCGTTGTGCACTTCAAAAGTATGACCGATCATTTCTGGAATAATCATGGACCTGCGAGACCACGTTTTAATTGGACGCTTGGATCCTGCTTGATTCTGCTTTTCAATTTTGGCTAGTAGGAAGTGGTCTACAAAAGGACCTTTTCTAAGCGATCTACCCATAAAACCTTATTTCCTCCGATCTTTGACAATCCATTTGGTTGTCTTCTTCTTCGCACGTGTGCGGAATCCTTTTGTATATTTCGCCCAAGGAGTTTGAGGAAGGTAGCCATTATGCTTACCTTCGCCCCCTCCATGCGGGTGATCGACAGGGTTCATCGCTGTACCACGGACAGTAGGCCTAATTCCTCTCCAACGTCTCCGACCTGCTTTTCCTTCGACTCGGAGAATTCGTTCAGCATTGGAAACAACTCCAAATGTTGCATAGCAATTTTCGTTGATCAGACGGATTTCACCAGATGGCATTTTGAGTGTTGCATATCCATTGCTGCGAGCAAGTAATTGCGCAGAAAGCCCTGCAGAACGGACAAGAGCTCCACCATGGCCTGGCTTCATCTCAATATTATGAACGACCGAACCCAAAGGCATACACCTTAATTTCATGCAGCAGCCAGTGTTATAAACTTCTTTATCGGTTGTCATGACAGTATCACCCACCTTGAGACCTTGAGGCGCTAAAATATATCTCTTTTCTCCGTCGGCATAGTGGAGAAGCGCAAGGTGAGCTGTTCTGTTGGGATCGTATTCAAGAGCAGATACTTTTGCAGGCACGTCTACTTTTTCACGCTTAAAATCTACGATACGATAAAAACGCTTGTGCGCTCCGCCTCGATGACGACAAGTAATATGGCCGTGGTGATTGCGCCCATTGGTTCGATTTTTTTTTCGTAGCAAAGATTTAACAGGCTCAGCCCCTTTTGAAAGCTCTAAACGGCTCTCCAAAATGAGCTCTCTTTGCCCAGGAGTGACGGGTTGAAATTTTCTTGTCATAATTATGCTTTCCCTTCAATCACATCACCTGGTTTCAAGGTGACAATGGCTTTTTTAAAAGCTTTCTTCATCCCGCGTCGCCCTCGAACAGTTCTCTGCTTAGGTTTGACGTGGATGGTATTGACGCCGATGACTTTGATATTCTTATCGGCATAAATTTCTTCGATAGCGTGGGCAATCTCAAGCTTAGATGCCTCCCTATCGACTAAAAATACATATTTAGGCGTATTGCACTTTCGAATAGAAGGATTGCTATTGTTATTTTGCAAGCCTTCCATCACACGGGCTTTTTCAGTCACGTAGCGACTTTTAATAATTTCGTAAGGGTGTTTGCGTATCATGATTAACCTTCTAACATCTTTAATAAACGATCTGATGTCGCGTCCATTACAAAAATATGTCCATGGGAAATCACATCATAACCGCTTACATTTTGAATCAACATAAATTCTGCATTTGGAATATTACGCATGCTTTTTACAAAGTGGTCATCCTTTTTAGTATCGGCTTTTTCCGCAACAAAGAGGACTTTTTTGCCAAAAAGCTCTAGTTCCTTAAGAAAATCAGCTACTTTTTTTGTTTTGGGAGCCTTCATCGCGCCCCCCTCTAAAATAAACATACGACCTTCGGTGATCTTCTCACTCAGAAGATGTCGAATTGCTGCCTGTTTTTCCTTACGATTAATGGACACATGATAAGCCTCTTTGGTTCGAGGCCCTCCTACACGCCCTCCGCCTTTGTATTGAGCTGCACCTAAATAACCTTGACGCGCACGACCTGTTCCTTTTTGAGGGTGAGGTTTTTGGCCGGAGTGGCTTACCTCCGCACGCGACTTTGTATGGGCAGACCATTGACGCGCATTCGCACGAAGCGCCACAATATAATCTTTGATCATTTGCGAGTTGGCTTCTTGATTAAGGAGCTCATCTTTCACAGTCATTTGACCGATTTCTTTTCCCGATAGGTCTAATTTCTTAATAGTTGCCACGCTTCAACCTACTTTTTCTTCTTATTCATCTTTTTCTTGGCTGTCGTTACATAAACAAGCCTACCCCGGGCCCCGGGAATTGCTCCTTCTACCACGATGACTTGTCTTTCAAGGTCGATTTTGACGACTCGAAGGTTTTCGACAGTTACGCGCTCACCGCCCATGCGGCCCGCTTTCTTAACGCCAGGCAAACATCGACCAGGCGAACTCCTCATCCCTGTTGAACCTGCATGACGATGAAATCCAGAACCATGCGCTGCAGGACCTCCAGCAAAATTATGACGCTTGATCACCCCTTGGTACCCTTTCCCTTTTGACACTCCAATCACGTCTACATAAGGCACATCTAAAAACAGCTCTACCCCAAGCTCTTGCCCCAGTTGATAAGTGGCTGTATCCTCGACGCGCACTTCTGTCATTTTCTTACGGGGCTCAATCCCCGCTTTTTTGAAATGTCCTCTCTGAGGCTTTGCAACTTTACGCGCTTTAGCAGCATTCATGCTCCCCGAAGCGAGTTGAATGGCATGATATGTGTCTGTCTCAGCAGTTTTAATTTGAGAAATGACGTGCTTCTCTGCTTGAATCACTGTGCAAACAACTCGATTTCCTTGAGGATCAAAGAGCTGCGTCATTCCTTGCTTAACTCCCATTAACTTCGGTTTCATATTTATCTCTAAATTTTAGAGTTTCTTAAGGTTTTTAAAAATTCTTGTAACAGAATGGCCACTGCGTAAAACGACAACTCTACCAATTCCTTTTACAAGTGGGTTAAAGCGAGTAGGCTAACAAATCTCTCAATTTTTCGACAATGGAAATTTAAATCTGAAGTGCAAGGTATGCATAAACCAGGAGAAAAAAACCGAGTCCTAACACGCCAATTACGACCCCCCATTCTAGCCAGGATAAAGTTTCGAGTTTTTTGTCCCTCATCCGCTTAAAATCCATCCAATTCATTCTGTTTTCTCAGCTCCTTGTTCCATTTCCCTCGTTCAGGAAATTGGATGTCCATCCACTTATCCATTGCTTGTTGAAAAAAGGGGGCTACTACACTTCCGACTTCGGCAATAAGTTGCCATTTACTTAGACAGTCAGGACCTTGAGAAGACCCTTTGCCATACCTCAGCTCTAACCCTGCCGTAATGCTTGCAAAAAGGGTAACAGAGTGGGTTGCAAGATTAAAAAATCCATACACTTTCTCTACTACATGCACTTGATAATTTGGGCCCCACCAAACTGCGCAAGCTAATCTCAACTCTTCCCAGAGAGATTGTGCCCCTGCATACCCTCCTGCAAAGGGCTCCATCCAAAAAATAAGCTCTAGACTAGAGGGAATAGAACGGTATTTCTTTACAAATCGCGCTGCATGAGCAATAGAAATCATCCCATTTGCAAGAAAAGTGATTCTTTTAAATAGCACCTCTCTTTTTGAAAATTGCGGCTTGTCGGTACATACAAATCCTTTGTCTAGAGACATAAACCATCGAATTCTCTGACTTTCCTCTACTGGTTGGGAAAGCACCGCTAGCATACGAGGAAGTGTTCCAATGCATTCGAGCGCATTCATTAAATTTTTCACTTGAAGCGCATCATCACCGATATGTTTTATGAAAGAGTCCCCACCTTCCCTTTTATATCTATCATAATAGAGTCCTAAAAGGGTCAGAGGTTTAATAAAAAAAGTTTTTAATTCGTCAGCCCCATTTATACTTCTGGCTGCGAATTTGCAAGTCTCCTTCACGCTCTGAGGAAACGGCTTACCTACATAGGACAGGAATGTCGCCACCTGATTATATACAGAGACGATGGATGGTAATCTCATATTTTTCTCCATTTTAATAATTTTTGGTCTATTTTCAATTCTCCTCTTGGAGGTCATATAGGCAGTTGATATAACCCCCAAAAGGAGAATTGAAAATAGACCAAAAATTCTCATAAAATCGACTGAACCTTAGCTTAATCAAGAGGTCTAATACATCCTCTGTTGAGGAGATAGGAAGCGTTAGGGACAACAGGGTACTCGGTTTGTCCTACATAAAGAAGGTTAAGCTTAAGATGCGAGTGCTCTGTTAAGAAAAAAATGGTTATAAAAAAGAAACAAAAAAATACCCCGGTTTTGCCCTCTTTTTACAAACGTTTCTTAATATCCTAACTACCGTGTTTCTCGGTTTATGTAGAGTCCTGCTACGCTATCTATAAGAGGCAGGGCTATAATTGCCAAAGAAGCTGCATCTAACCATTTGTGAGGCTTTGCATACCATAGGCTTAACCCCGCTAGAACTGTGGAAAAGATATAAGCACAATTCGTCAGGACTTTAATGGTGCTATCGATTTTTTGCTCTATATGAATCGACTCGTTTCTAATAAACTTAATTTGAGATACTAATCTCAATTCTCCATACAAGCCTTGTACGGCCATATATCCTCCCGCCATGACTTGGACCCAAGATGTAACACGTACAAGGAACGATAAGCGATTAGAGGGGATATATGAATTTAAAAGTTTAATTGCTTCTGTCCCTGCCATTACCCAACTTGCAACTTGAAAAATTTTATTAAATACAAACTCTGCCTCACTCACTGAAGGGGCCTCTTTACGCTCCCCCTCCGAATTCGTGTAATATTTAATTGGTTTGCTTGCTACGTCCTCTTGAAGACTTTTTAGCAGAAAAGGAAGGGCTGAAATCACTTCGAGAGCACTAATGAAATTTTTTATTATGACAGCATGTGTGCTTAAAAGTGCTAGTCCCCTTACATCTGTTCCGGCATCTCTTATGGTGGGAACTTTCTCAGCGCCAGCTTTATAAAGTTCATAACACTTGCACATCAGTATCACAGGCTTCGCAACAAAATTTTTCACTCCTGAAGCTTTGAGATTCTCTGCGAAATTTGATACTGCATTCTTAAAGGATAAGGGAAACCATTTGTCTACTTCCTTCAATACAAAAGAGAACCCCTTATACCCTTCGACAATACCTGTACTAACGCTCGCTACCATAAAAATCTCCTTACTCCGCTGGTGTTTTTTTAAACGACCTTCCTTTCAAATCAAAGATACATTATAAGCTAACAAAGATTGTTCTTCAATAAAAAACGCATCCAAAAAATTCTATAGAATCTGGGGGAGATGATGAAGGCCTCGCAGGAAGTCGGCAATCGGAAGAGATTTTTTGCCTTCCAGCTGCACTTCCAGAAGATGGAGCACATCTGTTGTGCATCCTATGGCCCATTGCTTCTCCGTTAAAAGAAATGTTTCTTTTGGAAGGGAGGTGGCCTTTTCCTGAATTGAGGAACGCTTAATTTTCAATTTTTTTGTTTGCACCCCGATTTTCACCCACGTCCAAGCCCCAGGCTCGGGAGAAAGGGCGCGAATTTGATTATGGATCTCAAATGCACTCCGATTCCACTCAATGAAAAGATCAGAGGAGGTGATTTTGGGAGCAAACGTGGCTTGTAAGGGGTCTTGCGGAATGGCTTTGACTTCTCCTCTTTCGATGTGAGATAAAACCCGTAATAGCGGCTCTTTAGAAGCCAGGCCCAGCGCATGCTCTAGTTCACCATGGTTCATTTCGAGAGGAACTCCCACTTTAGCATGGTCCAGCATATCTCCTGCATCGAGTTGTAGCACCATCTGGATGAGGGTCACGCCTGTCGCTTGCTCTCCTGCCATGAGCGAACGTTGAATGGGAGCCGCACCTCTCCATTTAGGAAGAAGACTTGCATGTACATTGATAGGACCTAGGCGAGGGACCTTTAAAAGGGGGGATTTCATGATTTCCCCATAAGAGGCAACGACAAAAAGATCGGGGTCAAAAGAGTGCATCAAAGCTACAAATTCATCGTTAGAAGCCTTGAAAGGTTGATAAAGAGGAATGGAAGGAGCCTGCACACACGCCCATTCTTTGAGAGGAGGAGGGGTTAATTTTAAGGAACGGCCTTTGGGTTGATCGGGCTTTGTGACAATGGCAACAACACAATGAGAAGTTTCAAAAAGGTGCTGAAGAATAGTAACGGAGAAAGCAGATGTGCCAAAAAAAACAATCTTCACGTGATTTCTTCTTCAAGGAGCTCTTCGTACTCAGAGAGTTGTTCTAATGCATCAGGATCTTTAAAGTGGTGAAATCCAATAAGTCCACGGCGTGAAGCGAGGCAAAATTCGATCCAGTGTTGAACATAGAGGTTCGGTTCGACGTCTTGCTGAATTTGCTCAAGCGCTTCACTTAAGCTAAGTCCTGAGCGGTAGGTGAGCTTGAAAGCGTTTGATAAATCTCTTCGGACGGTGAGAGGAAATCCATGTCGTTTGAGCCCCACAAGGTTGAGCCCTCCCATTTTATAAGGGACGCCAGCTCCAATGGTATAAGGAGGAACATCGTGCGTAACACGGCTAAATCCCCCCACCATTGCATAGCATCCAATGCGGGTGAATTGATGAACCGCTGTCATGCCGCCGATGACCGCGCAATCTTCAATAATGACATGCCCCGCTAAATTGACTGCATTGGCCATGATAACACGGTTTCCAACTTCACAGTTATGGGCCACATGGCAATAGGCCATAATGAGGCAATTATCCCCCACGCGTACAACAGAATTTTCTTGACAAGAGGAATTGATAGTGACATATTCTCGAATTTCACAATTTTTCCCGATGATGACAAAAGTCTTTTCGCCGCGAAACTTAAGATCTTGGGTCTTGGTTCCAATACTGGCGCCTGGCCAAATGGTAGTCCCTGCTCCAATCGTGGTATGACCATCGATGTAGACATGGGATTTTATCGTAACGTTATCTTCGATTGTTACGCTGCCTTTAATAACAGCATATGCCTCAATGATAACATTATTTCCGATCTTTGCTTCCGGTTCAATAACCGCTGTGGGATGAATCTGTCTTTTTGTCATGCAATTCTCTAACAATTTTACAGTTGTTTTTTGTCGACGAGAGCAAAACCGATGTCTGCTTCAACAACAATTTGTTCGTTTACGAGGGCTTTGGCTGCTACTTTGCCGCCTTTAAAGCTCACATGCTGTCCTGTGATATGGAGCATCAAAACATCTCCGGGAATGACAGGTTTTCTAAATTTAGCATTATTCACTGTCAGCAGGACTGCGATTTTGTCCGTTTGTAGTTTTTGATGGACTAAAATCCCGCCTGCTTGAGCGAGGGCTTCCAAAATCAGCACTCCTGGCATAATGGGCACTTCAGGGAAGTGTCCCACAAAAAAGTGTTCATTAAAGGTCACGTTTTTTTGACCAATGATAGTATTACTATCCAGATCTAAATGGATAATTCGGTCGACCAAGAGAAAAGGGTAGCGGTGAGGTAGGATCTGTGCGATTTTCTTTGCATCCAGCACAAGGGATTGTGTTACAGTTTCGTTCATTGTTTCCTCAAAGATTTACGCAGCTCTTTTGCAATGGCGTGATTGGCTGCGTGCCCTGTTTTAATCCCTATTAAATGAACACGGAGCTGCCAGCCCAGAAGAGCAAGATCTCCCACTAAGTCTAAGACTTTATGACGTACCATTTCGTCATGAAAGCGGACCCCATCGGGATTTAAAACTCTTTCGCCATCAATGACCACACCATGCTCGAGTGTCGCATTTTTTAAAATTCCTTTTTGAATTAAAGGCGCGATCTCTTCATAAAGCACAAACGTACGAGAAGGAGCAATCTCTTGTTTAAAGGAACTCTTGTCAAGACTTAAGCTAACATATTGAGACTTGAGATAAGGAGACTGGGGATAGTGCAACGTATAACTCACCCGAAATTCAGTGGAAGGAAGAGCAATGAGATGCATATCTTCTAAACTAAACGAGCAAGGGGCCTCCAATGTATAGAATGTTTGAGGAGCCTCGAGCGGAACTACTCCTGCTTGTTCAATCAGCTCGATAAAGGGAAAAGAGCTACCGTCTAAGATGGGTATTTCAGGTCCTGCAATCTCTACAATTAAATTATCAACCCCCCCCATAAAGAGAGCGGCCATCAAGTGTTCAATTGTTTGAACAGTTGCCTCAGTCGTGCCAATTTTTGTTGTGCGAATAGATTCGACCACATTTTCAGTTTTAGCGACAATTTCGGGCTTACCTGGTAAATCAACACGACGGAATACAACTCCTGTATAGGCAGGAGCCGGAATCATTTTTACGGTGACCTCAGCTCCTGTAAAAAGAGCCTTTCCCTGAAATGATACATCTCTTTTCAGTGTGGATTGATTTTTTGGGATCATTGTGAAAAAAGTTATCTCATTAGTGGTTTTGAAACAAGGTTTTTCTATTGATAATTGCGCAAATTGTTAATAAAACAATTGAGGTAATAATAATTCCTTGATCTCCCCAAAGTGTATATAAAGTTGAGATGGAGTAAAGGGGCACTTTGGCCACTAGAACAGCGGGTTTATCCCACTCCTCTAATAGTGCCACTTCATGCCCTAAGCTATCAAGAGCACAGGTAATCCCGGCATTGCAGGCGCGGACTAAAGGGATGCCGTTGGCGACCGCTTGTGCCTTAGCTAAGTCAAAATGTTGTTGCGGAAGTTTTGAATGGGGATACCAATTGTCGTTGGTTACATTCACAAAAAGAGCAGCTCCCTCTTTCCTTCCTCTCCGCAAGATATGGCCGAAGGTTTCTTCGTAGCAAATCGAAGCCGAAATAGGTATTTTAGAATAAAAAAGCCGCGATTCTTTCCCATGGGAAAAAAATTGGGTAATTCCATAGATTTTTGTGAGTGCTTTAAGCGACTGAAAAGGAAGATATTCGGCAAGTGGAAGAAGAATCTGTTTATCATACCGAGACATCTCTTGTTGAGAAGCAAAACCAGGGGAAGCAAAAAAAACAGAAGAATAATAACGGCCTTCTTCCTCTCCATCCAAACCTACAATGACATCCGCATTTAAAACTTTGCTTAAGGCATGTATCCAGTATTTGTTGGAAACTTTTTCTAACTTCCCTTCTGCTAAAATAGGCGCCGATTTAGGAAACGACTTCTGAAAAATTTTTGCAGTCACCTCTTTTGAATAAAGAGGGTACTGATCGGTATAAGGGATTGCTGCTTCTGGCAGTACCACTATATCCAGAGGTTCTTTCACTTTGGAGAGCATCTGAAGAATACGGCTCCATTGCTCAGGAGGAGATATAAAATCTGAAGCGCGCTCTGGAAAGTACACCTTTTGCGAAGGAAGTAAAGCCGTCTGCACCAGTGCCACATTCAGAGTAGGGCTCTCTGGAAGCCGAGAGCGATGCATCCCCCATTGCACTGCTCCTAAAAGATAAGGTAGGATGGCCATCAAAGCTGCTGCTTTCCAACATTTTTTCCACACAGCTAGATTGGTCAAAATAACCCAAAAAGAAAGACCGAAAATGCCAAAATAGGATACAGCTTGGAGCGAAAAAGGGGTCGCGGTTAAAGCCATTCCCACGGGATTAAAAGAGAAACCGCAGAGCACATACAACCTCGACCATTCCAATAAAACCCATATAGAGGCAGAAGCTACAAAGGGGATCCTGTCGACCAAAAGAGTCAAAAGGCCAAACTGGAGCCCCAATCCCAAAGCGATAAAACCATATACAACCAAAATGTAGAAGCCTTGAAACTCAATGGACGTCATCCAAGAGAGTTGAATCAGTTGAACAACTGCAAACCAAGCTACCGCCAAAAAAAATCTTTTTTTTAAGTTATAAATTTTGCAAGCAGCTTTCCAAAAAAGAGCAAATCCACCTACGGCAGCAACAGGAGCAATCCCCACAACCCACGTAGAGCTCCAGGCTGGCTGCCCGAAAGCAACAACCAGCCCACTTACAAGTGCAAATAGTAGTGAGATTAAAAAATCTCTGAATTTCAACTTTCTGAATCTCCTCTTCCTTGAGCTGCCAATACAAAAAGACCTCCTAGAATCGCAAGGTTTTTCATAAACATGGCCATCTGCATCTGCTTCTCTGGACCACTAGCAAGCCAAAAGGGGTGCATAAGGAGGGTTACGGGAATAAGGAAAAGAATCAAAAGGGCTGCCCCAAAACGGATTTTAAATCCTAGCAGCACAAAAAGGCCTCCTATCCCCTCAAAAAGGGTGGCAATCACCAGTCCTAATACTGAGTAGGAACATAGTAGGGAAAAAGCATGAATCATAAAATCAGGCATGGGAGTCTCTGCCGTCCATAAAGAAAGAGCGTTCGACAAATAACTCACCGTTTGATCCCAACTAAATAATTTATTAATAGCTGATGTGACAAAAATTAAACTCAGGCCAATACGCCCTACAAAGAGCATGAGTTTTCTCATAACACCTCCATTTTAATGACCAATGAATTTATCATACGCCTTAATATATACACATGAAATTTAGAGAATATCATTTAAACATTCTTCTTAAAAAAATGAGGATTCATACAACTCCTCTGGATATGCTCCTTCGTTATTATTTTAGAGAAAATAAAGCGCTGGGATCGAAAGATCGGGCTTGGGTGAGTGAAACTCTCTACCACTACGTCCGATGGAAAAACGTGTATGACGAGCTGCAATTAAATCCTCTGAGTCCCCTTCCTGACGTCTCTTCGTTTGATCTTCCCTTCCGTTTAGGCGCTCCCAAAAAATTAATTGCCATGCTTACTGAAGCCTACGGAGAAGAAAAGACAGTCGATATCTGTCATATCCATCAAACAAGAGCTCCAGTCACTCTCCGGACGAACATATTGAAAATCTCTAGGGATGATCTCCTTCACAAACTTAAGTCAAAATGTGAAGTCACACCTACCGCTACGTCCCCATGGGGCATCCATTGTGCAACGAAAGTAAATTTTGCAGCCCTGCCGGAGTTCAAAGAAGGACTTTTCGAAGTCCAAGATGAAGCCAGTCAATTAGGGGCTATGCTTATCCATCCTGAACGGAAACATCAAGTCCTCGATTTTTGTGCAGGCGCTGGAGGGAAAAGTTTAGCCATTGCTCCCTTGATGTACCAGTCCGGGCAAATTTACCTGCATGACATCCGCTCGCAGGCCCTTTTAGAAGCTAAAAAACGGTGCCGAAGAGCTGGCATTCAAAATGTCCAATTCAACCTCCCTCCTAAAAAAGGTTCTATGGATTGGGTTGTCGTCGATGTCCCTTGTACAGGGAGCGGGACCTACCGACGCAATCCCGACTTAAAATGGAAATTTGAATCGATCAACTTTTCTTCTCTTTTCGAGGAGCAGCGCCAACTTTTCGATCAAGCCCTACACTACCTAAAGCCCACGGGGGTCATTGTCTATATGACCTGCAGTATTTTGCCCCCTGAAAACCAGCACCAAATTTCTTTTTTCCAAAAACAATATTCTCTTCAAATTGTAGAAAAATTTCAAACGCTTCCCCTTCTTAACGGCATGGACGGGTTCTTCGCTGTTTCTCTTAGAAAGTAAGCGCATCTCTATGTTTCAAGGGCTGGTTGAAGCATTCAACGTGGGATGCTGGATTGAGATTTCATTCCGCAGACAGCCCCCTTAGACCTTTAGTTACACAAGAAGTCTTGTTTTCATTTAAAGTGATGAGAAATTCTTCCATCTGTTAAACTTGCAAAAAGGTAAAATATGAAATATTTATTAATTATATTGCTGGCTATTTCCGTGGTGCACGCTAAGACAGGACAAGAAATGGTGGTGAATAATCGGATTTTGACCACCGTCAATGGGAAAACAGTCTCTGTATTGGATGTCGTCAAGCAAATGGATGTGTTCCTAAGCCAATATTATCCTCAATATTTGGATTCAGATGTGGCACGCCTGCAATTTTATAAAATGCAGTGGAAGTCTACCCTGCAGCGCATGGTAGATCAAGAACTCATGATGGCCGATGCACAAAGTCGGGAAGTCAAAGCTACCGAGGCTGAAGTAAGAGAAGAAATCCAAAATCGGTATGGCCCTAATGTGATGGCGTCTCTGGAGACTCTCGGCCTCACCTATGATGAAGCCAAAAAAATGGTGCATCAAGATCTCGTCGTCCAAAAAATCCAATGGCTCCGCGTCACTGCAAAAGTCCTTTCAAAAGTAACCACCGAAACGGTGAAAAAAGCTTATGAGAGTTACCTCACCAAAAATCCTCCCAAAGAACTATGGACCTATCAATTTTTAACCCTGCGTTATGACAATCCCGATATAGCACTCTCGCTTGCCCACCAAATCGAAAACCTCCAAGAGTCTTCAGCTCATGTACTGAGTGTAGCCACTGAGCTTTTCAAACAGAAGCTGCCCGAAGCCGAATGGTCACATCTTTCCCTCTCTTCTGAAATCCAAACGGAAGAAAAGGAGCTGTCGCACGCCCACCGTGAAGTTTTATCCGCTCTCATCCCTGGCGCCTGGAGTGGTCCGATCGTCCAACAAAGTCGAGATGGGTCCAAAGTTGTTCGTATTTTTCATTTAAAATCTCATACCAAACAAGAGACCCCTCTTTTTGAAAACATGGCCCCTGGCTTAAGGCAAGAACTGCTCAATCAATATGCTGATAAAGAGATGGAAACCTACCTGGCACGCCTTCATCAGCGGTTTAACTTTAATCCCAGCTCATTTGATATTCCTCCTGAGTTTGACCCCTTTCCGCATGGGCCTTTATAAACCTTCAGAGCTTCAAGCTTTTTTGTTGCAGATAGAAGCTGCTCCCCTAAGATCTCTTTCGCAGAATTTTTTAATCGATGGAAATATCGTTCGAAAAATGGTGCAGTTTGCAGACATTCGAAAAAACGACCGCATTTTGGAAGTAGGACCGGGTCCGGGCGTGCTTACTGAAGAGCTTCTCGCACAAGGAGCCTCCGTGATTGCGGTAGAAAAAGACCGCAAGTTTGCAAGCGCCCTACACCGCCTCCAAACCTCTGACTTAAGGCTGCAAGTCTTTCAAGAAGATGTTCTTCAGTGGAATCCAAGCTTACATCTGCAGGAAGGGACCAAACTCATTGCAAACCTTCCTTACAATATCACTTCTCCAGTCTTAATTTACTTTCTTCCTTTACGAAACCTCTTTCAAACGATCACTGTTATGGTTCAAAAAGAAGTAGGAGATAGGCTAGTGGCAAACGCAGCCTCCAAAGCCTACGGCTCTCTTTCTTTATTTGTCCGATTTTACTCCGATCCTGTAAAAGGATTTACCGTCGAGCGCACCTGTTTTTATCCTCCCCCCAAAGTGCAATCCACTGTCGTCCAGTTTCGGCTCAAAAAGCCTCCCCTTGAAGAGGAAGAACGTTTTTTTGAGATGACAAGGCACTCATTTAGACAGCGACGTAAAATGGTAAGAACGACCCTCAAAGACCTCTATTCCTCTGAGAGTATTGAGAGAGGACTGATCAAAGTGGGAAAAGGGCTAACAGTCCGTCCTGAAGAGTTATCATTGGACGATTTTGTGATGCTTTTTCAAGAAGTAAATCAAAAGTAGAACAATTTGACTTCCCAAAAATACCGCTAAACATAACGGCTTATGAGCCCTATAAAACTCTCCCAAATGGGCCCATTTTGTCTTAGAGATCGCGTTTACAGCAAAAATAGGTTTTTCAATAAGCAAATGCCCTTTTTCATCCACACATCGAAGGCAGCCTACACACTCCCCTACAGCTAAAGGCAAGCTCTTTATTGTCCATTGAATTTCTGCGTGAAACAAAGGCTCTTCTGCAGGATAATATTCGAGACAGATATCGTCCTTTAAAACAGCTTTGAGCTCATCGGTGGCTCCTTTGATGCGATATGTAAAACTATCGCTTTCACGTGCATACAAGGTTCGAGTCACTTTCTTCTCGGAAAAAGCGGCATCAAAAAGTTTCATCGCATCTCGATAACGGTGCGCGCTCTCTTGACATCCAAGAATGGCGGCGATCAGGGTTCTTCCTTCATGCGTAGCTGCACCCACCAGAGTAAAGCCTGCTTGAGAATGATACCCCGTCTTAATTCCAATGGCCTTAGGATAAAAAAAAGGTCCTGGTTTCAAGAGTCGATTATGCTGCTGGAAAACCTGGGAATCCTGCAAATTCGTTTGCGGTTTTAAATATTTACAAGATTTTACAATCTCTCGAAAAACTGTATGCTTCATCGCAAGAGAGGCCATTTGAGCCATGTCATAGGCAGTGGTCCAATGGTCAGGATGATGGACTCCATGGGGATTCACAAAATGGGTCTCTAAAATTCCATGTTGTTTAAAAAAAATATCCATCTCTTGGCAGAAGCGATCGATAGACCCCGCCACAGATTCCGCTAGAACATTGGCCGCATCATTGCCTGACGGAAGCATCAATCCATACAGCAAGGATTCAAGGGCAACCCTCTCCCCGACTTTAAGGCCAAACGATGTCCCATCATGGATCAGCTGATACGGAGGATGGTTAGAACCTGGCAAAAAACGAATTGCGTCTGAAACCGAGTGGAGTGCATGTTTTGAAGCAACAGCCCTTTCATTCAGCTGCTGACCTTTTTTCTCAAGCACATACAAAGCGGTTCCAATTTTGGTAATGCTCGCTGGAAAGCGACGCTCATGAGAGTTTTTTTCATAGAGAATCGTGCCCGTTTCTGCATTGATCAAGATAGCAGAGGGGGCAGAAACTTGAATAGAAAGAGGTTTTGCATCAACAGAACTTGCAATCAGTATAAGCAACATAAGACAGAATAGCATACCCTTTCATTTTAGAAGGAGAGCGCTCCAAGATGCAAGCCCCTTCAGGCCCATTGCATATTAAAAAAAGTGGCACAAAGGAATCGAGCTTCAAAAAAGACAATCACAACGAAAACAGAAACAATCGAGCTCCAGTTTTATAACGGCATACCTTTGAACGATGCCAACCCTGATCTAGAAGTTAATTTTATTGACTGCATAGTCAGATATAAGAAAAGAAAAATAACCGGACATTTTTCATGGGTCACCGATATTTTAGTGACCCATGAGAATGTCTATGAACTATCAAGAGGAGCAAGAGCAAGATGGCGGATTGAGAATGAGACCTTCAACACCCTGAAAAACCAAGGATACCAATTTGAGCATAATTTTGGACATGGCTACAAACACCTGAGCCATGTCTTTGGACTACTGATGTTTTTAGCATTTTTCATCGACCAAGTGCAGCAAAGATGTTGCGGGCTGTTCCAAGGAGCTTTAAAGAAGATGAAAAGAAAGATCCGGCTATGGGAGAGGCTAAGGAATCTTTTTTTAGAATTTTACATAGAGTCATGGGCAGACATATTCCAATGGATGGTAGGGAATAGAGGAGTAAGACTGAAGGAGCTCATGAACACCTCGTAGAGAAAGGCTCAAAAAGGCGCTTGGTTGGGGAGTGTTACAGTTGAGATCAAGAGGAGGAGCTGAGAGGAGCCGATCAGCAAGGGTTGTGTTTGCTTGGAAAAATCAAAACTGTCTCATATGCTATCATTGTGTTAAAAAATTCTTTTTAACGGGAGCTGCTGTAAGAAATATAGCGACATTGACATATTCGGTGTTTATTGCATAATAGACGCAGTGAAACGCTATATTAATTTTTCTTTTTTATTTTTTTTAATGTGGGTTCCTTTGTTTGGAGCTTACACGGTGAAAGGAGGTAAAATCCTCAATGTGGAGGAAGTTGCTACTTTATCGGTGCAAGATCACCATAGCCTCCTTTTAGAGTCGATGGAGAAAGAAGATTGGCAAGGGGTGATCCATCAAGCCAATATCATCATTAAAAACTTTCCCGATACCCCTTTCCATCAAGAATCTTTTTACTTCTTAGGACAAGCTTATTTTAATCTAAACGATTGTGATATTGCCAATCAGCACCTAAATAATTACTTACGCAAACAAGTTGCTATCCAACATTTTCGGGAAGCTATTGAATTAAAATTCCACATCGCCGAGAAATTTCGTAGCGGATACAAAAAACATATCGGGGGTATTGAGCTGCTTCCGAAATGGATCCCTGCCAAAGATGAAGCCATCAAAATTTACGAAGAAGTGATCAGTGCTCTTCCAAATGATGACCTTGCAGCAAGGGCTCTTTTTGGAAAAGGGGTGCTTGAGCTCCAAAATGAAATGTTTACAGGGAGTGTGGAGACATTCCAAACCCTCATTCGACGTTTTCCCAAACATCCACTTGCACCCGATGCTTATGTAGAAATTGAACGGGTTTACTTGGTTCAGTCAAAGGAAAAATATCCGGATGCTGCCTATCTCGATCTTGCCTCGATTAATCTTAGAAAATTTCGGCACGATTTTCCTCTAGATCCTAGGGTAGAAGAAGCAGAAAAAATCCATAGCACTATCCAAGAAGTCTTTGCAGAAAACTTCTATGAGATTGCTCAATTTTACGAACGAGCAAAAAAGCCGCATGCCTCTATTTTGTATTACTCAAAAATTGTTAAATCGTTTCCTAATACAAAATCGGCAGAGCTTTCTAAAAGACGTTTAAATATCCTCAGCCCTGCGGGAGAAATCTCCACCCATGAAACACCCTCAAAATCACCGCGTTCGATTTTGGAATCTGAAGTTCCTCAGGCTCCTAATCCTGTTACTCCCTAGCTGCGGCTATGAAGCCCTCTCTTCGGAAGATCATATGACCCTTTCCATTCCTTATGTCCGGGGAGACGAAAGGGGGTTTTTAACGAATGCCGTCATTTCTGAAATGAATCGCACTGGACTTTATGAATACGTCAGAACAGGAGGCGAACTCGAACTGAAAATTGCCCTGGTCGGTCATCACGAAGAGGTGATTGGATATCGCTATGATCGATCCGAAAAAAAAGCTCATCTACAACAAAACCTTTTAGCCACCGAAAATCGGCATATAGTCTCTGCAGAAATCACTCTTTATAGAGCCTCTGAAGAAGAGCCTCTTTTAGGCCCCCTTGTTGTCTCAGCTTCTGCTGAATTTGACTATATTGATGTGAGCACGATTCGAGAGCTAGCCTTTATTACTCCGAGCGGAAAGCGAGAAAAAGTGATCGATTTCTCGGAAGGACAGCTGGATTCTATCGAAGGAGGGCAAGATAATGTTCTTTCTCCTATCTATGATGATCTTGCAAAAAAAATTGCTGCAATGATTCAAAAAGCCCTCTTAGAGAAAAAGCTTTGATAATAGACCAAAAATTCTCATAAATGTCTATTGCGGTTTGGGGCGATTGATAGATAAGAGAATAGCCTCGGTATCGATGACCTCTGTTAAAAAGTACTCCAGCACCTTTAAGATAAATTTAGGGGTATTATAGACCCCTGTTGTTGAAAAAACAAGCTCGAGGTTCGGCTTCGAAGATTGCACCCGGCCGATGAAAGTTAAAGTAAGAGGAACTTCTTGGATCACTTTCGGAAGAATCCATACTACAAATTGTTCGTTGAAAAGAGTCACTCTATCGGGAGTTTCGAGTACATGAAAATAGTGCATGAGCTCATCTGTAGACGCAGATTGATCAAACTTCCCATTTTGAAGAAGGCCTAGATCATGCAAGAGCTTCAAATCGACCGTGATCACCCCATCTGGAGCGTGCTTCTGAAGATTTTGTGAGAACTCAACAAAAGCTTCTTCCAATTGTGCAGGTGTGAGCATTTCCCCTCGCTTGTGTTATGCCTTACAGTTTTCTACATACACGGAGGGATTTGCTATATCAACAATTTTTTTTAATTTTTTTTAAAAAAGGGGAAGAAAAAACGGAGAACAGTGTCACCAAGATGAGCCACAGCAGCGGGTACATGTGATATAGAAGAATAGATACTCTATTAAGTCTAAGGTGGCACGCTGTCCGCCCTCTAATCCATTTGCTGGGAAATTAAAATTAAATAAATTTTTTTAGTAGTCATTTTACCCACATTCCTAGACCTCCAAGCAATTTTTCTGAATTAACCCATACATCCACATCGCCGTTTCCCCAAACAAGATTATAATCTTTTTCCGTACCTTGGTTAAGTTTGCAATCATTTCTTTATAGCCTCTCTTCAAGCCTTCTTCATAAAAACGGATAATACCTATCCCTTCCATAATCTGAAAAATCCATCTTAATGTGGGGTTTTTACTTCCTGGTCGAGTTGGTTAGGTAGGGTTTCTTTTTCTTCTTCCAACTTTTTACGGAGTTGATATTGTCCAACTTTATACACCATTAAACACAGGGTCATCACCATCATTAGAGCTTCAATTCGCCGAGGTGTTTTTAGAAAAATAGAGTTGACCATAAACCAAGGATCTTTTAAAAATCAAAACCCTCTTTCAACTCTCTGTTGTTCCTTGTATTCCTCTAACGTCTTCTCCTCTGGATAATTCTCGCCATCTTTGTCGTTCGTGGCTAGAATAAATCGTCCTTTTCTGCTCAGGGCTTGCCTCATCTCTGCCTCTTTTCTTTCAAAGCTTGCCCTGATCTTGTATCCTATATACTGCACCCCATTAAAGAAAAAGCTTGGTTTAGGAGATAATGAACCGCAAACCAAGGAGTTTTATGAAACAAAGAAAATGGGATCCAAAAGCTAAGGCCAAGATTGCCTTGGAAGGCATCAAAGG
>DAIDHO010000015.1 GCA_027459675.1 Parachlamydiales bacterium
TGCAATTTAGCTTCACCGCTACCCTCGACATTTTTCCTCCAAAGGTTAAATGCCGAGCATTATGTTAGTAAACTCAATTTTTGTTTATGAATTTATGCAATTAGACACGAGGACGGTGCTACCTGAAAGGACCAACAGGAGATCAAATCCATGCACTCCTGGTAGCCATAGCTCACAACCTTAGAACGATCCTCAGGAAGCTGAGGCTTTTTTATGCTTGGATGCTGGAGTGGATGCGGGTCTTGGTCGAAAGACTGTTGGAAATGGACAACAGAAAAAGAGACTGGGATGGGTCAGCGTTGATGGCTGGAGCCTAAATCAGGCTCGACTAAACTGTATCCATTATTGCTTTAATCTCCATGAATTCTTTGGAGGGTTTTTCAAGCAAATCAATTAATCCTTTATCATTATTATTTATGTGAGCTAAATGTTGCCCAAATTTATAGAAGTCATCTATTCCCAGCAACACTTCTTGATTTTCAGTATGAGATATCTGAGAAACAACGTTTTTTTGTTGTTCGAGATAGTAATTTTTAAAACTTTCCTCATTTGAATAGATTTCAAGTGATTTTAATTTATTTTGTATAATTTGATCACATTCTTCTATTTCAAGAGAAAGTCTTTCAATATTGTCCGTTCCGTTGGATGAATTAAGAGCTGTGCTGAATGCGTATAAATTGGATTTTCCCTTATTAATTTTGTCTTTCAATTGATTATCTTGGATTTTAAGTTTAGATAGTTGTTCGCTTTTTTCTTTCATAACGCTTTGAAGTTGCTGAATTTCTTCATTTGTTGATTGTGTGAATTTTGCATATTCATTACTTATATCGTTTAGTAATTCTTTAATATTAATTTCTTGATTTTTTAATTCTTGATATTTATTGAATGTATCTACCAAGGGTGATACATCTGACGTATCCAATTGAAGTTCATTTAATTTTTGAACAAGGGAGATTGCCTCGCTTCCTTTAAAAGAGAAGTTCCCACTTTCATAATTTGCAAATCTCATAAATTTATCAAACCCCCCTTCCTTATTAAGAAGTGGTTGAACAAGTTCGAAGTTTTCTTGGCCTAAATCATTTGCTAATTTTTGCAATTCATCCTTTGCAGCCTGATAGTTTTCACGAGTGGGGCTTCGAAGTAAATTGTTTAAAGCAAATTGGGAATTGGATAGATTTCGATAGAAATTTCGTTCCTTCTTTAACTCATCGAAGACGTCTGTTGATCTTTCGATGTTTCCTGCAAATAGAGCTCCTAAGCCTGCCCCATTGAGCACAGCCTTTATTGTAGCAAAAACTCCTTTCGCTTCTTTATAATCAACATAACTGTAGATCCATTTGTCGGTATAGGAAGAGCCTTTTGCGACTGCCTCCTTAAGAAAATCATTAAAGTTTCTTACTTGGATCGGGTTACGAAATTCTTGCCAGAGCCCTTTTAATTTATTTGAAATATGTTCAAAATGATTAGGAACTTCTATTCCCATTGAATTTAGAATTTCATTTTTTATAAACTCTATCATATAAAAAACCTTTTTTTATTTTTAATATAATTATAAAATAAATTATACTCTATTTAATATTTTTATATCAATATCATTTTAAAAAAATTAAATTTTTAATTTTAGATCTATAAGAGGAAGGATAGGGCTCTATTCTCTTCCAGGTCTCTGGTAATAAAGTATTGGTTATAAAGAATTTTCCGTTTTTTCTTTTCAAGAAAAAAGTTTATTTAATTCATATCCTTATTATAATCAATTATTTATACTTCTTATATATAAATTTCCTGACTATTAAACGCCTTTGTGTATTCTGTATAAGTTATATAAAAATTTTTATAAAATTTAATTAAATAATTATTAATTTTTTTAGTATAATTGTACAAAAGAGGATTATATAATATGAGCCAGCTATTACAAACCCGGATTGCATTTCTTGAGAGCCAAGTTGATCTATTGGAGACGGAGCTCACGACATTGAATGAGTTGCTGGTAAGCTGCGGCTTTCCGGAAGGGACTCAAACCCTCAAATCCACAATAGAAGAAATTTTAGCAGGCGGGTCAGAACACTTTTTAGATGATCAGGAGCACCTGTAAAGTTCCTGAAGTTTTCGCCCTCAGGTTCAAATCCATAAGATCTTTCCACATCTTTTGGAAAATTTAGGTACTCTCTTAAGAAGTAAGGATCAAAGATGGAATTTCTTGATTTTAAGGCTTTTTTCAAGTTAAATGATCCTGATTTTATGGGAAAATTAATGTTCGAGCACAGTGGGGAAGAACAAGAAATCCCCGATGGAGAACCGATTGCTTCGGCGTGTGAAGAAGCAGGGGTGCCCTTTGCCTGTACGGAAGGGGTGTGCGGGACGTGTGTGATTGAGGTGACGGCAGGAATGGAAAACCTATCTTCTTTTACACAGGAAGAGCAAGATTTTTTAGGAGAATTAGGTCACGAAAGGCTTGCATGTCAATGCAAGCTTCGTGGTGGATGTGTTAAAATTAAGTTTTAGGAGGGTCTATGGGACAAACAGCGGGAGTCCAAGCAGCCATTAACAAAGATATGACGATTGAAGAGATCTTAACCACCTTTCCTCAGAGAAGCCAAAGGCTTGCGCAGGAGATGATGAACGCAGGTCTTAACTGTGTAGGATGCGGAGCTGCGGTGTGGGAGACCTTAGAAGCTGGGATGCTAGGGCATGGCTTTAATGACCAAGATTTAGATAAGCTTTTAAAAAAACTCAATGCTATTTTAGCGCAGGAAATGGATCTTTCTACTATTACTCTGACTTCTAAAGCAGCTCAAAAATTTCGGGATATTCTTGAAGAAGAAGGAAAAGAAAAGTGGGGGCTTCGTTTTGGAGATCGAGCGGGCGGATGCAGCGGATTTGAGTATGAGCTCGACTTTTCGGAAAAACCTACTCCTCAAGATGAGACGTTTATCTCCGAAGGAATTGAAATCCATGTGCATAAATCGGCTGTGGAGCGATTGAAGGGGTGTGTGATCGATTTTGTCGATGGGCTTCAAGGCTCTGGTTTTAAAATCATGAACCCTAATGCTAAAGGTTCCTGCGGCTGCGGTAAATCCCAGAGTTATTAGACCTTTAATTACGCAAGAGGTCTGCTATGTGAATCCTCGCAGCAGGAGCCTTAGCGGTGAATAGGACGGCTGTGAACTGCTAAGGCAGCTTCTTTCAAAGCTTCAGAAAGAGTGGGATGGGCATGAGGGGTGTGGGCGAGCTGAAGGACAGTAAGACCGTTTTGAAGAGCAACCCCTGCTTCTGCGATGAGCTCGGAGGCGTGAGCACCTATGATGTGAACCCCTACTAGTTTATCGGTAGCACTATCCGCTACCATTTTAACAAAGCCTGCTTCCTCTCCTGTACATTGAGCGCGGGAGTTGGCCTTCAAAGGAAATTGTCCTGTTTTGACACTCAAGCCAAGTTTTTTTGCTTCTTCTTCGGTAAGGCCTACAGAGGCAACTTCGGGGTAGGTATAGACGACATTTGGGATGGCGATATAATGAATGGTAGGGTTTTGGGCTGCAATAATTTCAGCAACCGCTACTCCTTCCTCGGATGCTTTATGGGCAAGCATGGGACCGCTCACCACATCTCCGATGGCATAGATGGAAGGAATGGAGGTTTGAAAGCGGTTATTAATGGGGATCATCCCAGGGGGTGTTAAAGAAAGCCCTAGGGTATCGAGACCCAATCCTGCGGTGTAGGGTTTTCGTCCGATGGCAACAAGGACCACATCGGCGGAATAGGTTTCTTTTTCAGTGCGTAGAATGATTTCATTTGAATGAATATCGGCACCTGTCACTTTTGTCGATAGATGAAAAGTCATCCCTTGCCCTCTAAGCACCTTTTCAAGCTCTTTGGAAAGTGCTGTATCGAAAGCGGGACAGATACGATCCATAAATTCAAGAAATGTCACTTGAGATCCCAGTCTAGAATAGACGGATCCAAGTTCAACTCCAATCACTCCTGCTCCAATAATCAGAAGTCGCGGGGGAACTTTAGCAAGGGAAAGAGCTCCAGTAGAAGAGACGATTCTTTTTTCATCGAAAGGAAGGAAAGCAAGTGGAGTGGGCTCAGAGCCGGTGGCAATGAGGATATTTTTGCCTTCGATGGTTTCTCCTGCGACTTGGACAGAATGGGGGGAGAGAATTCTCGCAGCCCCGAGAATAGGGGTGACTTTATTTTTCTTAAAAAGGGCAGCAATCCCTTCATTAAAAGTCTTGATAATCTTGGCTTTTCGATTCATCATTTGAACAAGAGAATAGGAACAGGTGCTGGGCTCAAGGCCGAGACTTTCAGCCTCATGTTGTATTTTCCAATAAAACTCGGTGGCATGAAGGAGCGCTTTAGAAGGGATACACCCGACATTAAGACAGGTGCCGCCCAGCTCTCTTTGCTTATCAATGCACGCAACCTTTAGACCTAATTGAGCTGCTCGAATGGCTGCAACATATCCTCCTGGCCCTGATCCTATTACAATGAGATCGTATTGCATTATAGCTCCAAGAGAAGGCGAGAAGGATCTTCGAGGTTTTGTTTAATATGAACGAGAAACTGAACAGCTTCTCTCCCGTCGATGATGCGATGGTCATAAGAAAGAGCTAAATACATCATGGGGCGGATAATGATTTGATCCCCGCTGGCAATGGGACGTTTTACAATTGCATGCATGCCTAAAATCGCACTTTGGGGCGGGTTTAGAATGGGGGTAGATAAAAGCGATCCAAAAACCCCTCCATTGGTGATAGTAAAAGAGCCTCCCCTTAAGTCATCAACAGAAATGGACCCCTCTCTTGCTTTTTTGGCATAGAGCTCAATCTGTTTTTCAACCTCTCCAAACGAAGCGGTATCACATCCGCGGATGACAGGCACCATGAGCCCTTTTTCTGTTGAGACAGCAACGCCTATGTCAAAGTTGGGAAATTGAACGATATCTTCTCCTTCAATATAGGAATGAACATCCGGAAATGCTTTAAGAGCTGCGACGGTTGCTTTGACAAAAAATGACATGAACCCTAATTTAACGCCGTATTTTTTCTCAAAACGGTCTTTTTCATGAGAACGAATCTCTATGATTTGGGTCATATCAGCCTCATTGAAGCTAGTGAGCATGGCGGTGGTATTCTTCACTTCCACCAGGCGCTGTGCAACTGTTCGGCGAAGGCCACTCATCCGGCGTCTTTCTCCTGAAATAGGGGGCGCCGGAGGGGGCGGCTGTGTGGCTTTCAAATGAGGAGCAGAAGGGGCCAGGGTCTCAGCTGGCATAAGACGTGCAGAAGGGGCTCCTGCCGACGTGGATGCAGGTGGTACAGGAGAGGATTTAGCAAGCTCTTTCGGCGCCACAGAAGGGGCCTCATACACTTGAGAGGTATCGACACAACCGATGACTTCTCCGGCGGCTACCATTTGCCCTACTGCAACTGAAAGCTTGAGCGTGCCCGCTTGGGGAGCAAAAAGGACTTGGTTGACTTTGTCTGTTTCGAGCTCAAGGATCTCTTGATCACGTTCAACAGCTGATCCTGAGGGGTGGATGATGCGGCTGACGGTGGCGTGAGAGATCGACTCCCCAAGAGCTGGGACCTTGATTTCAACTTTCACTTAAAAGCCTCCTTTATAAATTTGTTGAACTGCTCTCTATGAATTACGTGGGAGCCTGCAGCGGTGGCACTGCTGGTTTCGCGACCGATATAACGCAGAGCTTGAGGGGTGAGCCTATTGAGATGGGGAAAGATATAACTCCAAGCGCCCATATTTCGAGGTTCTTCTTGAACCCATACCCAATCCGAAACTCCTTTATAAGTCTCTATCACGCCTTGAAGTTGTTCAAGGGGGAAAGGGTAAAGCTGTTCAATACGGATTAAAGCGATATCCTTCGCTTGACGGGCTGCTAACAGATCGTAATAAACACGGCCTGAACAAAAAATCGCACGCCGAGCATTTTGAGACGCAGAATCGGGGATCACCTCTTCAAAACCACCTGCTGCAAATGCATCAAGTGCACTGACGCATTCAGGTTTTCTGAGAAGTGCTTTAGGGGTCATCAGAATCAGAGGCCTTTTAGTTGTTTGGAATGCCTGACGTCTGAGCAAATGAAAAAGTTGGGCGGGGGTGGTGCAATTAGCTACTGTCCAGTTGTTATTGCCGGAAAGCTGCAAAAACCTCTCTAGACGGGCCGATGAATGCTCGGGGCCTTGGTCTTCATATCCATGTGGAAGAAAAAGAGCCAGTCCTGATTTAGTTCCCCACTTTTGTTGAGAACTTGAGATAAATTGATCGATGATCACTTGGGCGCCATTGGCAAAATCACCGAATTGAGCTTCCCAAATGACAAGAGAATTGGGATAAAAAAGGCTATAGCCAAAGTCGAATCCTAATACCGCAAACTCTGAGAGGGGTGAATTGTACACATCAAACGTCGCCTTGTTGGTTTTTAGATGAGAAAGAGGGTAATAATGGCGCCCGCTCTTTTGATCGACCCACATTGCATGTCGATGAGAAAAAGTTCCTCGACGAGAATCTTGTCCTGAGATGCGGATATGGATTCCTTCTGCAAGCAGGGAGGCATACGCCAGATGTTCCCCCATTCCCCAATCGATCCTAGGAGAGGACGGGTTAGAAACCATCGTTTGTCTTTCCTCTTGAAGTTTGGAGATTTTAGGATGAATATTAAATCCTGGAGGTACTTGACAGAAGTCGTGAGCATATTGTTGCAAGGTTTGAGTCGAAACTAAAGGGACGGAGGTTTTTTCTTCTTTAGAAGGGGTTTCTTTAAGCGGAAAAGCTGTTTTGGAAACTTGGTCCAAAGCCTTTTGGAGCAGATCCTTGAATTCGGTCTCTGCTGCCTCTACTACTGCGGCGCTCATAATCCCTGTAGAAATGAGTTTTTCTAGATAAACTGATCGAATGGTTTTCTTTTTCCTGATTTTTTCGTATTGCTGCGGTTGCGTAAAGGCAGGCTCGTCCCCTTCATTGTGGCCATATTTCCGATAACAGTTGAGATCTATAAAGACATCGAGATGAAACTTTTGACGGATTTTAAGAGCCAACGCTGTGGCATAGACACACCCTTCTGGATCTTCGGCATTCACATGAAAAACAGGCGCTCCAAAAGCTAAAGCAATGTCAGTGCAGTAGCGGGTAGAGCGTCCATCTTTGGGAAGTGTAGTAAACCCGACTTGGTTGTTAACCACAATATGGAGTGTACCGCCTGTTTGATACCCATTGAGTTTACTAAGTTGCAATGTTTCGTAGACTATCCCCTGGCCGGCAACCGAGGCATCTCCGTGGATCAGAATGGGAATCACCTCTTTGCGCCCCACTAACTCTTGCCTTGCGCGCGCTTGGCCTTCAATGACGGGATCCACTGCCTCCAAATGGCTTGGATTTGCAGAGATCACGACATGGACTTGATCTCCTTTTTTAGTGGTTAAAGTCCTCGCAAACCCTTTGTGGTATTTGACATCGCCGGTTTCTTCCCCTGAAAGGGGTGTATAGAAATCTTCAAATTCATGGAAAATAGCATCGTACGATTTATTCAGAATGTTAGCGAGCACATTCAGACGGCCTCGGTGGGCCATCCCAATCATCACTTCACGGACTCCCTCGGTGGGAGCAGATGTGACAAGGGCGGTAAGCATGGGAATTAAAGTCTCTCCTCCTTCTAAGGAAAACCGCTTTTGACCCACATATTTAGTGTGCAAAAAATTCTCGAATAATTCTGCTTTCTTCAAATCGTGAAAAATTTGGATCTTTTCATCTGCTGTCAGCGGAAGGTTAAACCCAGGCTCAATCTCTTTTTGGATCCATTTTTCCAGGTCTTGATTTTGCAGGCCCATATACTCTATCCCGATGGATCCACAATAGGTTTTTTCAAGCGCCTCCAGAATTTGCTTCAAAGGAGCATCGGAGGCTTTTAAAAATCCTCCCGTAGGATAAAGGGTTTTCAAATCGCTCTCCTGAAATCCATAGGTCTGATAGGCCAGTTCGGGGATAGGAATAGAGTCTTCTTCACTTAAACAATTAAAATGAGCCTTCAGATGTCCATAGGTACGGTAAGCATGGATTAAACGATCGATTTTAACATCGGGGGCTTGCACTCCGCTCACCACTGTCCGGGCGAGTTCCCATCCTTCAAAAAAATATTTCCACGACGGCTCTAAAACCTGGGGATCTTTCAAAAAAATTCGATATTGTTCATCTAAATAAGCTAAATTGGAGAAAGAAAGATCTTTCAAATCAGACCTCAGTCATTTTTTTTGATGTTTTTTTTATACTTATCATAGGGAACAATTTTGTTGTGAAAAAATATGGTGTCCGTATAATTCTGAGGCCTTGAAAAAAAAAGGTTGAGAGCAATAAAGAAGTGTTATTGAAGGAAAGGCAATGAAAAGTGAACGTTTAAGAAAACTAGAAGCAGAGCTCCATGATCTCGATCAATGGTTAAGATTAGGCCTCGTTCCAAAGAAAGATCTGGAAAAACATAAATCTGAAATTGTTCTGCTCAAAGAAAAAATTCAGGAAGAAAAAGAACGGCTTCGTTTCCTAAAAGAAAGTGGGGCTATGGAAGAATATGCTCCTCCTAAACGATCGGCCCATGGTCGCCCCGCTTTTCCAGACACTGCGAGCATGCCCGATATCGAAATGCCTGAGGAAGGACTCACCGACTTTGGCTTAGAAGTTGAAAGTGATGGATACGAGTTTGAATCGACTTCCGGTGATGAAAGTGAAACAGGGACAGAGACGGGTACCTCTTCTGCGGATGAAGAAGGCCTTGAAGAAGATGAAGATGAGGAAGATCCTTTCAGCGACCGGAATCGTTGGAAACGGGGCGTTTTAGAAGATCCCGATACCGATACTTGGTAAAAGGGTGTTTTCGGTCTATATCCATGTCCCTTTCTGCACAAAAAAGTGCCCTTACTGCCATTTTTTTGTAACGCCCAATGATCTGTCTTCTCATGCTCGGTTTGTGGCAGCCCTCCGCAAAGAGTGGGAGCTGGTTCAGACTCTTGTCAAAGACGCTTCTGTCGTTTCTTTGTATTTAGGAGGGGGCACCCCTTCCCTCCTGGGCCCTTCCCACATCCAAGAAATTTTAAGTTGGTTCTCTACGCAAGGAGAAAAGACCCTTGAAGTCAATCCTGATGATGTAACAGCTGAAAAGATGAGGGGGTTTAAAGAGGTGGGAATTAATCGGATTAGCTTAGGTCTTCAATCCCTCGATAACTCTCTGCTCAAATCTCTAGGTCGGCTCCACACGGCAGAAAAAGGAATAGAAGCGGTCCAAACCACCTTTCAAGCGGGCATCGAGAATATCTCTATCGATTTAATGTATGACCTTCCTGGCCAAACGCTCCAAAGTTGGCAACGGACCTTGGAAAAACTGCCTGACCTTCCTATCACCCACCTTTCTCTCTATAATCTCACTTTTGAGCCGGGAGCTGTTTTCTTTAAAAAACAAAAACAGCTTTCTCCTCTTCTCCCCTCTCCAGAAGAGAGCTTAAAGATGTTGGAGATGGCCTGCATGTTGCTCCCTACAATGGGACTTGAGCGTTATGAAATCTCGGCTTTTGCAAAACCTCTTTTCCAGTCGCAACATAATACAGGATACTGGATTGGACGCCCCTTCTTGGGCTTAGGCCCTTCGGCCTTTAGCTTTTGGAAAGGAAAGCGTTTCAGAAATATCTGCCATCTTAAAAAATGGGAGGAACTGATCTTGCAAAATAATCTTCCTCGTGATTTTGAAGAACAGCTACCCCCTCTTGCAAGCCTGCATGAGAGGCTTGCTGTACGGCTACGCATGCTGGAGGGAGCCCCCCGCGCGGAATTTCCCGTCGATAAGGCCTTAATCGATAGGTTAGAGGCTAAGGGGTGGATTGTCCAGACCCCCACCTCTATTTCTCTCACTGAAACAGGGCGTCTATTTTACGACTCTGTAGCAGCAGAAGTGATCATGCTTCCTGAGGCCCCCAGCTCTTAAGTTTATGCCCCCCTCTTAATAGCTTAAGCAAGAGGTGTAATTAAGAAAACCGCCCGGCTTTTGGGTAGAGAGAGGGATTTTTTACTCCAGCTTTCTACTGAATCGACTCGAAGATAAGGATTAAGGCTCATGAGTTCTGCGGCAATACACAGCTTTGCGTTCCAAGGAAGATATTTGAGTAAAAGGTGAAAAATTTTCGGGGTTTTATAAGGAGTTTCAATAAAGATGTGAGTCTGGGAGCTTACTGTTTTGCAGAAAGTTGCAATCTCTTTCTCTTCTCTTGGAAAATACCCGTGAAAGGTAAAGGCTTGTCCTGAAAAACCAGACAGCTGGAGCGCGAGAATAATGGAGCTGGGTCCCGGAAGGGCTTCTATCTCGATTCCTCGCTTATGCGCCTCAGCTACGAGTGTAGACCCGGGGTCTGCAAGGCAGGGAAGCCCTGCATCACTGATAAGGCCTACAATGGCTTCTTCAATATGCACCAGCTGGGAAGGATGGGCGGTGTGCTCATTGAGAAGATAAAGAGGACATTTAGGAATCTCGAACCTTTTGAAAAACTGATAGCCCCCCTTTTCACTTTCTGCAATGAGAGCATCGATGGAAGGAGGAGTATATCTCCAGGGAGAATCTTCGTGAAGAACATTAGGAAGCAAGAGGAGTTTTTTCATACATGTGTGCTTGAAATATATCGAATGCCACCCTTAAATCTAAAGATGCACTTTTTGCCAGCAGTTCGAACTCATATAATTTGAGAAGTCCGCGCAGGAAAAAACGGCTCTTTCTTTGCGCCGCCAGAGGAATGAACTTCTCAAGATTCCGCACGGAAGGGAAATGTTTCTTAAGATCAGGAACTGCCATTTTTCTTTCTAGCACGTCTGCAATTTGAGCTCCTAGCTGCAAATGGTATCTCAATTGCCCTAAGAAGGGAAAGAGAAAGCCCAGATCATGGATCTTATCCTTCATAGGAATGGGACTCTTCCAAACAAGCCTCTCTGCAAGCTGCCATCCAGTTGACAAATCTTTTATGCTGCAGACAGCTTCAGCATCTTTCCATTCGATAATAGTTTTCGATCCCACATAAGTCAGTAATTTTTTAAGCTCTTGATAAAGAGTGGCAAGGTCTGTTCCAAGATCTTTTATAAGCCCCATTGTAACCTCCGAAGGGAGCTGTTTTCCTTCCTTCAAAGCCTCGTCGCGAAGCCATTGGTGAAGACGCTTTTCTTTATCCCAGGGTTTTTCTTCACTCACGTCAAGTGCAACCAGTTCTTTTTTACCTTTTTGATAGAGTTCAGAAACCGACTTTGCACAAGCTGCTAAAAAGATCAGAATCACATCGGGGGCTAAAGAGTCGAGAAGCTTCAAAAAGGGCTCGAGATTCTTTACTTTGTCGATTTGATCGATGACAATAGCGCGCAATCCTCCCCACAGACTCGGCGTTCGTAGCTCATCTTGAACAGCGATAGGCCCGATTGGAGGAGCTTCAAAGTGGGTTAGCTGCAGTTGAGGTTCTTTTTGTTTTAAAAGAGCAAGAAGATAGTTTGTCCAAAGCCGTTTTTCATACTCGCAAGGGGAAATAAATAAATAAACCTGGGCCAGGTGCGTCGGAAAAGAGTGCTGGAGATGTTTTTCAAAGGCTGCCGCTGACTGAAACTTCACGTTTGCCCCCAATGGAAAAGGATTTTCTGCTGAACATCAGGATGCAGGCTCTGATGCACGGGGCATCCTAGCGCCGCCTGCTCTAGCTTCTGGGTGACCTCCGAATCAAAGACCGTAGGACAAAAGATATGAATCTGAATCTCTCCTATCTTACGTGAAGGCGCCTGGGCCATTTTCTTCTCAACCGTGGCTCGAAGACCTTGCAGGTCTACCTTCATTTTATTACCCCCTATTCCCATTAAAGTGAGAACACAGGTTCCAAGCGCAGTGGCTAAAAGATCGGTAGGAGAAAAAAGCTCCCCTTTGCCCTGATTGTCCTTAGGAGCATCGGTTTGGATAACCGAGCCGCTCTCCTCGTGGACCGCGGTTGTTCTTAAATTTCCGTCATACGTGAGGGTGATTTTTGCCATAAAGCCTCTTTTCCATTAGATCTCTTGCTTATACCCCAATCCTACATCCCTTTGCGACTAAAATAATATCTTGACAAAGAAGGTTTTTTTCCTTATATTAAACGTAGAGGTAGCTATGTTGAAAAAAGTTTTAAAAAAACTCTCCCGGGTCACCGCTCGAAAACAAACTAAATCAACAAAGCGGCCCTCCCCTCTTCCTAAGAAACCTTCTCCTTCCAATCGTATTTTGACGGCTGAAGGATGGAGGCGTCTTATGATGAAAAAGCACCCAAAATAGAGCGAGGGCCTTGTTAATTGTCAAAAAATTTTAGTTAAATTGCCCCTGGGCCCTTTGTTTTAAAAAGGGGCGTCGATCCACAATTATAATTTACAGTTTTAAGGCAGAGTCGTATTCTAATTGTATCTTTTTAGGAGGCGAGATGTCTGCAATTAAAGCTGGAACAAGGGAGCTCCAAAATCGGGCAGTTTTAGGAATTTTGCTGATGATCGCAGGGCTTGCTCTCTATCCACTGGCCGATGCGTTTACCAAGCACTTGATGGGAAGCTATTCTTTTTATCAGACTTCATTCCTCAGAGCTGTAACGCGCCTTATTCCGCTGGTGGTGACCATGTTCTTCCAGGGAGGGGTGAAAACAGTCCTTGGCACCCATCATCCTAAACAACACCTGATTCGTCTTGCTGTTAACTTAGCCTATACGCTCTCTTTCATGTATGCTTTTTCGATGGCTTCTCTCACTACTATTTACACGCTGAGTTATACGTCCTCGTTTTTTATGATTGTCTTAAGCGCGGTGATGCTGAAAGAATCGATCTCGTGGAATCGGTGGCTTGCTGTCGCCATTGGAATGGGAGGGGTCCTTATTGCCATGCGCCCGGGATCGAATGTGTTTGAAATAGCCGGAATTGTGGTGCTTGGAGGCACTTTTCTAGGGGCTCTCAATAAGATTTTAATGCGAAAGCTGGCCCAAACTGAACATAGCCTGGCTATTGCAATTTATCCTAATGTGGTTATGGTTTTGGCTCTGGCTCCAATCCTTCTTATAAAATGGGAGCCGATGCCATGGGAGCACTGGGGCCTTTTTGCGATTGTAGGAGTCATCACAGCGGCAGGCCAATATGCGATTACTCAAGCTCTCCGATTTGCCCAAGGATCAGTGCTCGCTCCCGTGGACTATTCCACCTACTTCTGGGTGGTAGCGCTCGATGCTTTCTGGTGGAATAAAAAACCCGACTTATTCATGGTTGCTGGAGCAATCATTATCGTAGGCAGTAATCTGTATATCTTATACCGGACTCGTAAAGAAGAAGCCCACAAAAGTGTCCCAGAAAGGAGAGCGTCATGAACTTAAAAGGTAAAAAAGCTTTTATTGCGGGAATCGGAGATGATCAGGGGTATGGCTGGGCAATTGCCAAAGAACTTGCAAATGCAGGTGCACAGATCCTCATTGGGACATGGACCCCCGTTGTGAAGATTTTTACCCAATCGTGGAGTCTAGGAAAGTTTGATGAATCCCGCAAGCTTGCCAATGGTAGCTTGATGGAATATCTTAAAGTCTATCCCCTCGATGCTGTTTTTGATAAACCCGAAGATGTTCCCCCAGACATCCGAGAAAATAAACGGTATCAAGAATCTTCGAGTTATACTGTCTCTGAAGTGGCATCTCAAGTCGAAAAAGAGTTTGGTAAAATCGATATCTTGGTTCACGCGCTTGCTAATGGCCCCGAGGTCAAAAAACCTCTTCTTGAAACATCGAGAAATGGATATCTTGCGGCCCTGAGCGCCTCTTCGTATTCCTTTATTAGCCTTCTTCAACATTTTGGGCCTCAGATAAATGAAGGGGGATCTGCCCTTTCCCTCACTTATATTGCCTCGGAACGAGCTGTCCCCGGCTACGGGGGCGGGATGAGCTCTGCGAAAGCCGCACTGGAAAGTGATACCCGTATGCTCGCCTGGGAAGCTGGAAGGAAGTGGAATCTGCGTGTTAATACCATCTCGGCAGGGCCCTTAAGAAGTCGTGCTGCGAGGGCCATTGGATTTATCGATCTCATGATCGCTTATTCAAAGGCTAATGCCCCTTTAGTAAAAGATCTTGAAAGCGAGGAAATTGGCAAAGCAGCTCTCTTTTTGTTATCTCCTGCCGCATCGGCCATTACCGGTGTAACTCTTTACGTCGATAATGGGCTTCATGCGATGGGGATTGGAATGGACAGCCCTGCACTTAGAGATCTCCCTTCCTGAAAAAGATTCTTCAAATTTTCTTTATTAGACCTTTAGTTACGCAAGAGACCTCTTAAAAGCTCTCTGAGTCCTCTCTTACTGTATGCTATCACTTTGAGGCCTATTTTAAAGGGCAATAAAACCAAAAAAAGGATGAGCGAGACACAAACTTTCAGGACGTTGGCTAGATAACGGGTCCAACGCTTATTCTCATGTCGCGGGTCAATTTTTAACACGAGGGTGGGTCCTAGGCCTATGGGATGTGAATGCGCTGTAAGAAAGTTTAGATTAGCTTCGGTAGCTACAGCATAGACTTCAAAATGCTCTGATTCTGGATGATAACCCACCGATTTGACAAGATCTTTTAAATGAAAAAAAACCCGTCCGTGAATTTTATAGAGTCCTCCTTTCATAGGCACAAGTCCTGGAGAGGCGTACGCATGGACTTCGATTTTATCTCCATAGGCGTGGCCTGCATGGTAAGCGAGAGCTCCGCCCAGGCTCATCCCATAACAATCGACTTTAGATTTGCTCTCCATCCATTTATCCAAGTGTGGTTTCCCTTTTTGGAAAATTTCTTCCCCAATTGATTTAACGGGATGCAAATCGCTCCAAAGCGCCTCTAAAAAGCCGGGAGCTGCAGGATAAGGGGTCCCTCGAAAAATTAAAATAGGGGGGGCTTTTTTTTCTTCTACGGGTTCCAGTCCGTAGGCCCAAATTTCCCCTTCAATAAGGGGGATATAAGAAAGCTCATACGTCACCATTTTCCATTCTTGTTCGATATATCTCAAAAGGGAAAGTTTTGCCTCTTCCTCAAAATCAAAAAAAGGAAGAAGCGCGATTAGATTTCCCACGAGCATTTGGGAGACAAGCAGATCACGTCTATTCCATGAGGGGTGTTGGGCAAGGAATTTAAAAACTTCTTGAAAATGGGTCCTGTACTGCGCCACAAGTTGGGAATCATATTCCCACAAGAGGGCCCTTGCATTCTCTTGCTGAAATAGCTGTTTAAAAGCCTCACTACTAGGATCCATTAAAAAAGAAAGGGCTGCAAGTTCAGGACGCTCCTGCATAAAGCTCTTCTCAAGATGAAGATGTTGGTCTTCAACGCTTCTAATAGTCTCTTTGAGCTTTTCTTGAAGAAAATGGGCTTGCTCTGCGTTTAATTTAACAAGATGGGACCCCCATCCTCGAAATCCTGCATTTTGAGCAGCAATATCTCGGAGGTCCTCCCATTTTTTGATTAAAAAAGCCTTCTGGGCGGAAGAAAGGGTCTGCGTGGCTGCTTCGAAAAGGCGCGCATCCAAATCTGCAAGTTCACTTACTGTCGTCAATATACACCTATCCTTAATCCATTAATCTGAATTCTATTTTAAGACGAGTCTCATCTTCCCTCTCAACCGTTCTCAGTCCTAAAACCCAATCAAAGGCTTCATGTTGATACACCCCCTTGCAACCTATTTGACCAGGCCTATTGGCGCAGTAAAGGTGCCCCCAAAAGCGGCCTCTCCCTTGAAGCCGTGAGAAAACCATTTGAAAGTTTTGAGCGCCGGATTGAACTTCGATGGTCTCTCCGAGCTGAAAAGTGGTAGATCGAATCCCTTGAACTGAGAAATGAGTAGGAGAATGTTTATTTAAAAAGTAAGACACCTCGACTTCATCATGCACTGTTTTGGAGGGGAGGTGGATTTCGATGGTATCCCCTTTTTCAACAATCGCTCCTTGCGTGCTCAGCACAGCAGAGTGGGTCGGATTTCCGTCGCCCCAAAAATTGCGCGCCCAGCGCGATTGCTTCTTAGACGGTTGCCACGAGGTTAAAAGGCCTTCCTCTTGAGGATAGATTAAACTCGCTTGAAGATGGACAGGATGATCTATCAAGGCCCGCTTTGAAAAAGTACCACCCCACTCTCCTGCAATTAAATCGTAGAGAGTCACAGCAGGCTCTCCTTTATCTTGCTTTTGAGGTCCCCTAAAACACAAAGCTTTGGAATCCCACCAAGCTAAGACAGGGATCCGAACCTTTCCAGAAAGCTGGCTCTCAATCAAATAATCGGCACACTCCTCAGGTGAGGTGGGGATTTGCCCCTCTTCAAAAGGGATCACCATCGATCGAAGCTTCTCTTTTAGGCTTTCTCCTAATATAGGATTAAAATCTCTTAACAAAAAACGAGCTGCTATCGAAAGCTTGGAGGCTAATCGGTGCGACCGACAGAGGGGATATTCATGGAGGTAAAGAGGAAATCCTTCGTCTGTTTTAAAAGCAAAAAGCCGCTCTAACAAAGCTTTTCCTTCAAGGATTGACTCTGCTGTTTTTGCACGAAATAGCGCCAGGATAAAGCAAAAATTTTCATAGAGAGGAATCGAGTCCCACGCCCGTTCAGGATTTTCAGGGTTAGCGTGAATAAAGTGGGTCACAGGACTTTGTCGAAGACGCCCTGCTTTCAAAGCAAGCTCATAACCTTTCATATCAATTACTCCACTATTGCAAATAAACACATGTTTCTCAATGATGAATCGTATGAATATTCACCCTAAAATTTTAACTTTATTGGCAGACGTTCCTGTCTCTCAACCTTCTCTTCCGGAAAACATTCCGAATTATGAAGGAGCTTTTTTAAAGATGATTTTAACCCTTCTTGTGCTTGTCGTTGGGATCATTGGGACGATATGGTTTATGCGACGTCTTGCAGGAGGACGTTTTGGGAGCACGGGAGGAAGATCGATTAAAGTTCTCGAAAAAAAACCTCTCAGTCCCAAAACCATGCTGTACGTGATTGAAGTTCAAGGAAAACAAGCTGTGATTTCAGAGTCTCAGCTGGAAGTTAAAACTCTTATGTCACTGCCGGAGCGTTCGGAAGAAATAGAAGAACAATCTTAAAAATAAGAACGATGTAAGCTCCGAGCATGAGAAATAAATCTTCTTCCAAAATGGCAATGGACAATAAAAAAACAACCAGTCCCTGCAAAAAGTTCGCCATGGGAGAAAGCGTCAAAAACAAAAAGAATCCACAGAGCGAAAGCACAAATCCATTGAATGTTTGAAGAAAGGGACTGTGCTCATAAAGCGTTCCTCGGGGATGAATGGTTTTTTCTATCTTTTTAAAAAACTTCACCCATTTAACGAGATGATGGGCGACTTTATCACCCGAAATCTTGCGATGGCCGATTGTTTTAGGCAACCAAATGGGTTTGTTTAAAGCAATCCGTATCCCTGCAATAAAGATAAGAGCGGCCAGTACGGTATTTAACCCTGGAATCCAAGCAAAAAATAAAAAAGGAATAGAAAAAAACAGGGTAAGCCCTGCAGACCCTACAGGTCCTAGAAGGTCCAAGAAATCAAAGAGGATCATGCCTTGGCGTCCATGACATGAATGGAGAGCTTCCTGAAGTTTTTGCGATAGCGTCCTTGCCATACTCTTCTGTTAGCATCTTGTTCCATTTTACTCTATGGAATATTTTTTAATCACATCGATGGTGTGGTCAATGTCTTCGTCTGTGTGGGCCGACGAAATAAAGTTCGCCTCATAGGGCGAAGGAACGAAATAGATTTGATGGGCAAAGAGATATTTAAAGAACCGAGCATAGAGAGGCTGACTCAGCTTAGGTAAAGAGCTGACGTCTGAGGCTCCAAAAAAAGGAGTAAACATCGATCCCATTTGCGTGACGCACCCTGGGACTTTTTGTCGGAGAGCTTCCACAAGGCGAGTGGTTTTCTCTTCTAGTTTTTCATAAAATCCTGGCTGCTCGATCCTCTGGAGTACTGCAAGCCCTGCACACATCGCTACAGGATTTCCAGACAAGGTTCCTGATTGATACACTTCGCCTAAAGGCGCTAAGTGATTCATAAGATCGGCTCTCCCCCCAAAGGCTGCTGCAGGAAAGCCTCCCCCAATAATCTTTCCAAGGCACGTAAGATCGGGGGTGATACCATAATATCCTTGAGCTCCCTTTAGACCTAATCGAAAGCCCGTTACTACCTCATCATAGATGAGAATAATTCCTTTGCGAGCGGTTTCTTCTCGCAACATTTTCATAAAGTCAGGGTCGCCTTTGACAACTCCCATATTCGCAGCAACGGGCTCCAAAATGACCGCTGCAATATCATCCCTAGATCTCAGCATCTCTCTACAGATTGCAATGTCATTGAAAGGCAGACAGAGCGTATGCTTCACAAAATCTGTAGGAACCCCTTTAGACGAAGCTTCGGAATTGAGCTGCATCACCCCTGAGCCAGCGCGTACAAGTAGCCCGTCGCAATGGCCATGAAAATGTCCAATAAATTTGATGACCGTGGGCCTGCCCGTCGCTCCACGTGCTACCCTGAGAGCACTCATTGTCGCTTCTGTCCCCGAAGAAACAAAGCGGATCTTTTCAATCGAGGGCAAATGTTGACGAATCCGTGCGGCAAGGGCTTCTTCATAGGGAGTTGCCATTCCAAAGCTTGATCCTTGGCGGAGTTGCTCATAGGCAGCTTGAACAATGAAGGGATGGGCATGTCCTAAGATGAGCGAACCCCAGCTTTGGCAATAATCGATATAACGATATCCATCCGCATCCCACACATAAGCTCCTACGCCCCGAGTTGCAATGAGAGGAATCATGTCAAGGCCTGGAAAAGACCGAACAGGAGAATTGACACCCCCCGGCATTTTTTCTTGAGATGCTTTGAAAATAGCAGCACTTTGATCTCTATTCATCCTTGCCTCTTTCACTTATCTCTCATTAGATCTCTTGCTCAAGCTAAAGTCCATACAATCGACTGAACTTTAGCTTAAGCAAGAAATCTATTCTTATCTGTGCCTGGTATCTGTGCCTGGGAAGTTGGATTCCCTGAAGCTTAAAGATCTAGGACTTTGTTAAGAAAAACAATCTGTTTTTAGGACTATTATTTTTCTTAACAAAGCACTCGCCAAAGCGGATCATTCCCATGGACTGCTCTACCTGCAACAAGATGGATAAAAAAATAGAGTCGGAGCATGATAGAAAAGATGGGCCGCTATTTTTTACTTTTTTGTGTTCCTACGCTCCTTTGGGCTGGCTCCATTGACTACAAAGTCCATTTTTTAGGATTGGACGATAAAGAAGCTTTAGAAAGCGTCAAAGGGGCTTCCTTTCTTACGACCTTAAGAAATAAAAAACCCATTTCGATTAATGCGCTTCGATATCGAGCGGACTCTGACATTCCAGACATCCTACAAGCGCTGAGAAGCCACGGTTACTATGATGCAACAGCGCATGTTCAAATTGTACAAGAGGAAGAAAAAGAAGTCGATGTCTTTGTCATGATTCAGCCAGGTCCTCTTTATACGATTAAATCTTTTGAGATCACCGTAAAACCTGAAGGAGCCCTAGAAGCTTCTGCTTTGGGTCTTTCTCCCGCTATGCCTGCTAACACGATTAAAATCTTAGACACCGAGCTGAAAGCCCTCTCTCTTCTGAGCGAATGTGGTTATCCTCTGGCCTCCATCTCCGATCGGCAAATCGTGGCTGATTACAAAACAAAGACAATTACCATCCATCTATTTATCGAAGCAGGCCCTCTCAGCCATTTTGGAGCTACACTGCTCAAAGGAGGTTCTCGGGTTAAGAAAAAAGTCTTTGAGAATAAGATTTCTTGGAAGAAAGGGGACATTTACGATACACGTCTTATCGATATCACCCAAAAAAAACTATTAGATACAGGCCTTTTTAGTTCCATCATCATCTCCCACGGAGATACCTTGAATGCCAATAAGCAGCTTCCTATGCGTATTGAAGCCACTGAAACTAAACACAAGAATATCAATGTAGGAGCCAGCTACCAAACCTTTTTCGGACCAGGTCTTACTTTTGGGTGGGAAAATAGAAATGTTTCAGGTCTGGGGCGAAATCTCTCTTTGAAAGGGGATGTCACTGCCCACACCCATACAGGATCGGCTACATTTTTTGTGCCCGATTGGTGGAAAGTCAACCAAGATTATGTTTTTAAAGCTCAAATCCTGCAAGAATCGCTCTTTGCTTATCATGAAAAGTCATACGATTTAACCCAGCGTATTGAAAGGCGATTTGGCACCCAGTACCGTGCCTCCATCGGGGTGGAATTGGAGAGGATCTTGGTAACCAATTCTGTCGCAAATGGAACATTTTCTCTCTTGGAAATACCACTCTACTTTCGTTTCAGTTCCGCAAATGATCTTCTCGATCCTACGCAGGGGTCGACCCTGGAAGTCACACTTACCCCCACCGTTAATTTTTCTCATTTAGACAGGTATTATCTCTCCAATTCCTTCTCCTATGCGCACTACTACCAGGTGACACACACCCATTATTTTATGATTGCCAATCGGATCATGATTAATTCTATCTGGAGCCACCATCTGAGTGCTGTCCCTGTTCCTAAAAGGGTGCTGGGTAGTTCCGATGAAGACTTGCGTGGTTATCGATTTAGAACAGTAAGCCCTCTCGACGGACACAAGCCCATGGGGGGACGCTTCGGTCTTTTTTATACACTAGAAGGACGATTTAGAATCAGCCGTACGATCGGGATTGTGCCCTTTTTTGATCTCGGGCAAGTAGAACTCTCTTCTTTCCCTAAATGGGATGAAAAATGGTATAAATCAGTTGGACTCGGTTTTCGGTATTTTACGTTTTTAGGGCCTATTCGTTTGGATTTGGCATTTCCACTCGATCGACGAAAAGGCATCGATTCTTATTACCGAATTCTTGTTAGCTTAGGACAAACATTCTGATGAAAATTATAAGGATCGTTTTTACTACCACGTTTGCTCTTCTCGCTCTTATGCTAGGCGCTCTTGTGTTTTTACAAAGCCGTTGGACCAAAGACCAAATTGCCGAGGTCCTGCAAGAAATCGCTTTGCAAGAAGGAATCCAGCTCTCTATTGATCAAATTGAAGGTGAGCTTCCTCTAAAGTGGACCCTTACGAATGTGCATGCAACTTTAACAAGGGGAGATACAATCGATATAGACCGTCTTCAAATGCGAATTGCCCTCCTTCCCCTCCTGCGCGGACGCTTGGGAGTCAGCTACCTGCATGCGGATCACACCACGATCACCTACACACCTGCAAGCGCTTCCCCAGGCACTTTTTCTTTTCCCCCAAAAATTAAAGGGTCTTTTTTGATCTACTCTGCCACCTTCGATAAAATCCAAATTATTAATCGGTCCACAGAGCAAGAAATGACCTACAGTTTAAAAGGGCGCGGGCATTATCTACGCGGGGGGTCCTCGCTTTCTCTCGAAGCCTCTATCCTCTCAAGTGAAATGAATGCACACCTATTTTGTGAAGGAAGCAAACGAATCGACTATCTGCAAACAAGCCTGGAGCTCACCGTTTATTCAGAGAAAGCATTCGTCCCTTTTTACACCTTTCCCATTCAAACTTTTCCAGGTGAAATCGGTTTTGAAATGAAAAGTCATTCTCAAGGACCTTGGAAAACGTGGAAGGCACTTCTTACAGGGAAAGGGTCAAACACACAACCGCCTATCAATGGGAAGGTGGACATGCACGTGTTAAAACTGGCACTTCCCAATCCTGAACTAGGCCTTCAGACCTTGGAGCTCTCCTCCCAATTTTCTCTTTCTGCAAACCGAAGCTGGAATCTTTCTCATCTTGCCATCTTAAGCCCTTTCATGCATCTGCAAGGAACCGCGCAGTTTTCTTCTCAAGGAACGCCCACGCAGCTTCAAACCTCTTTAGCACTTCCCAATCTCTCTTATTTTTCACCTTATTTAAAAGGAAATGCTTCAGGCGAGTTGGAGCTACGAGATGAAAAGGGCTACCTCTTTCTCTCCATGCCCGAATTTACAATCGATACCACTACTTTTAGCCAAGGAAAAGTAGAGTTGCTCGCTCAATTTGAAAAAAAGAAATGGACAGCCTCTTTGCAAATGCAAGCAGACCATCCTCAAATCGGCTATCACGCCTGCTCCGATTTGATTTGGGATCCCAAAAACATCTTTGAGATTAAGTCGTTTGATCTGGTGTCTAGTATCGGGCGCATCGTAGGCGATTTAACCATCGGAGAGTCTAATAACATCACCGGTGGCCTTTCGTTTCAAATCACCGACCTCAAACCCCTTTCTGAACTCACTCACCTGGAACTCGCAGGACAACTAGGGGGAGAAATCCAAATCAAGGACAGTGAATTGAGTGCACGTGCTCTGGGCAAACATCTTAAAGTGGATCAGTTCATTTCATCTCAAGTCGATTTGGATCTCGCGCGCTTTAAATTGAAGCGTCCTTTTCAGGGCACCTTAAAAGTAACGAGCGATGAGGCCTATCTACGGGAAGTTTATTTTAATTCTTTTTCCTATGAAATGGGGTGGAGTGGTACAAAATGGGACTACAGCCTACAAGCCCAGGGAAATTGGAAAGGGCCCTTCGATATGGGGGCCCATGGATCCCTTTCCTTTTCTTCGAATAATTTCCACCTTTTATGTAGTGAGCTTTCGGGAAAAGTGCTCGCTAAAAAGATTGCACTCCAAAATAAGTGCAGCTTTGAACTTTCAAAAGATGCCTTTAAAATCGATACTCTAGATCTCTTAATCGATGAAGGCCATTTTTACCTCTTTTCGGAGCTTAACCCCAGCACGGCCGCTCTCCGCATGAGTGCACACCACTTTCCCCTAGACTTTCTGACAATTCTGTCTCCGCGCTTCTCCCTCAAAGGACTCTCTTCCCTCGATATTGATCTTCAAGGAACAAAAAATTCTCTAGAAGGACACCTCAACATCCTCCTTGAGCACGCTGATATTTATCCTGCAGGCAGTCAGAATCCGATTCAAACCAAAGGATCTTTACAGGCTCATTTAGACAACCATATCATGCAGCTCCATACACATCTAGTGGCCACAGAAGAACAAGTCTGTGAGTTTGCCCTGAGCATCCCTTACCGTTTTGAGCTTGATCCTTTCAAAATTTCATTTCCTACCACTCAACGTATTGCTGGAGAATGCACGATTGAAGGACACACAGAGCAACTCTTTGATTTTATCAATATAGGTTCTCAACGTGTCGGCGGTTTTTTATCCTGCCACCTCCTCTTAAGCGGAACTCTCGACTCTCCCATTATCAATGGTCCCCTTTCTGTCCAAGGAGGATTTTATGAAAATTATTTCATTGGAATTGCCGTGAAAGATGCCGATATCACAGCCCAAGCTAGAGGCCATGAACTCATCATTGAAAAGGCTGTGACAACCGATGGAGAAAAGGGAACGTCTGAATCGAGCGGAGTCTTTCATTTAACTCGAGGACTTCCTTTCTCTATTGCAGGAAATATCCACCATTTCCGCGTCATTCGGTTTGATTGGCTTACAGGCGCCTGCTCAGGCCCTTTCACCATTGAAGGAAATCTGACCTCGGCGCTTGCAAAAGGAAAGTTAACCCTCGATGAAGCCGACGTCACCATCCCCGATCAACTCCCCAGTATGACTCCCTCCTTGCCTATTACATTCATCAATGAACCTTCCTCTCATCTTCAAAAATTCCATTACTCCGAGTCCTACCCTTTCTATTACGATCTAGACGTCTACGGAGATCATGATCTTCGACTATCAGGAAGGGGCATCGAAGCAGAACTGGCAGGTGCTATTCACATGACAGGTAAGAATCTTTCTGTGAAAGCCTCTGGCGCTCTTCATACTCAAAAAGGAAAATTTTCTTTTGCAGGCAAAGATTTTACTATCAATCAAGGAGAAATTTTATTTTCAGAAGAAAAAAACTTTCTCAATATTACGAGCACCGTCGAATACCCTAACCTGACTGTAACAGTCCATTTCCGAGGAGATTTAAGATCCCCTCAACTCATCTTTGAGTCGAACCCTTCCCTTCCTACAAGCAGCATTCTTGCTAGAATTCTTTTTAATAAGGATGTCTCCGAGCTTTCTGCTGGCCAAGCAGTTCAACTTGCCAATACGATTGTAACTCTTTCGGGCAGCAGTGGACCTAATGTGCTCGAAACGATCCGCAAAAATCTAGGAGTGGATCGGTTCTCTATTTCGGTTCCCGCAACCAAAGAATCGGGATATGTGGCTATTGAAATTGGTAAATACATCACAGAAGGCGTGATGATTTCCCTTATTCAAAGCACGACAACAAGTCAAGTTAAAGTGGAAGTTGAACTCAAGGCAGGCTTTGTTTTAGAAGCCCAGACTCAAGAGGACAGTCAAGGAAAATTTTCATTTAAATGGAATAAAAATTACTAATTCCCATAAGAAATGTTTTCTGTTATAGTTAGCAACCAAATAAAGGAGATTAAGACGTATGGTAGATATTCTTGCAACGCAGTCCTCTCAACCTGCTTCCCTGAGAGATTCTCTCACAAACGCAGCAGGTGAAGAGCTTGCAGAGCTTGCTCTTACACGAGGCGTTAACCTTGCTCAGCTCATCTCAAAAACTTATCTCATGGTTGAAGAAGGGTCAAATAAAAAATCTCATCAAAAAATCGATGAGCTTCAGGCACAGGAAAAAAAACTTAAAAGTGTCACTGATTTTCTCTCCCTGATGGAAGCGCAGCTTGCCAATCCTGATGCGCGTAAAGTAGATCTAGCAGATAAGAGTAGTATTGTGGAAGAGATGCATCAGCTGTGTGACCATGTGCTATTAAAAAAATCAGTTTGGACGCGCGAGGAAGCAGAGACCATCCGAACCTCTCTGACCCGCCATAGCCAAGTCATCATGCAACAGCTCAGCTATGCGTCCAGCACGGTGAATAGGTCCATTGAAGAAGGGACAGAGCTCCTGCAAATTGCACGTAAGGTGCTTGAAATGTGCCAACAATTGCATCAAACATTTACACGGAATCAAAAGCTTTAAATGAATCATCAGGCAGTCTATACAGAAGCCGTTCAAGAGTACGAGGAAGGTCATTATCAAAAGGCACATGACCTCTTTTCTTTACTTTCCACCGAGCTTCCTATGCAACCGGAGGTATGGAAAGGACTTGCTGCCTGTCAGCAAATGCAAAAATATTATGACGAGGCTCTCATGACGTGGAGTATGGCAGCTCTTTTGGATGAGCAAGATCCCCTCCCCCATTTCCACGCGGCCGAATGTCTGATAGCTCAAGGCAACTCTACTGAGGCACAAAAAGCCTTACGTAGTGCGTTAACCCTTCCTTGTACGGAAGGTATTTTAGATCAAATTGTTCGTTTAAAAGAGGCCCTTCAAAATGGTTAATACCCTGTTCGTTAGTCCCGCTTCTAATCCTATTGCTAATCCTATTGTTGATGCTCCATTGGATCCTTCGAAGGATGCTTTTTCTCTAACTAGCAAGCCGGTTTTAGAGCGAATGATAAAGGTTCGCGGCTCTTTAAGTCACACAGCAGACCAAGCTGCCCACCGTATCATAGACAGGTTGGAGAATGAACAAAAAAATCTTCAAACACTTAGTAAAAAACACATGGACCATCTTTTAGCGGTTGCAAATCGGACAATGATAGAGCATACATGGCTTGCGCTTAAAGCCGTTGCTGAATGCTTTATTTCAGTGTTGAGTTTTAATATGGGAATCTTATTCCTGACTCAAGGAAATTCTACAGAAGGAAATGCCCTGATTGCCTTCGGTATTTTCAATATTCTGCAAACTGTGTTCACAAGACAAGGGATGTGGGATTGGATTACTCGGACCCTTGAAGAAAAAAATGAAACCCATCGCGAGCGTTTAAAAATGGTATTTCCGATCATGGTTTCCTTCTTGAGTCTAGGTTTTTCTATCGCAAGTCCCAGATACATGGCCTCTTACATGGCCTCTATTGCCTCCTCTGATTTATTGAAACAGCTCGAGCAGGTTCAAACGTTGATGGGGTATGGAGGATCAGGAGTTACTGCCTTCCTTTCTATTCAAAAAGGATTCAAGGAAGCCAATCTCGCCGGCATCCAAGCAGATCTAAAGGCCCATGAACAAACGTCCGATTTTTTAACGCGTTTATTAGATTATCTTATGAAAGAAACTCGGCGCATTAAAAGCTCGATAAAAAACCCAATTAACAAACTCATTCAAGCTCAAACGCTTGCAACTCAAAAAGTTTAGGAGGATTCTTTATGCCATCATCCGTTGTAGAAAGAGCCGAAAAAGTTTTACTTGATATTTCGTGGGACTTAAGCGAGATTCAAAAGCATGGCTATCAAATTCAAGACAGCTTAGCTAAGAGAACACATGAAGGGTATATCACCCAAAAATGGGTGCTCTATAGAAAACCTTTTATTGAAGGTATGGGTCTGGCATCCTATATTATAGTTGCTTATGATCCGAGTAAGCTCATAGAGTTGCTGAAGCTTGCTGATAAAAAAGAGGTACTGGAGATTGTAGGACGCGTGAGCGGAGGTTTGACCTCTCTATTAGTAGACCCTTCCAATGTTGCGGTTCAAGGTGAAATACAAAAACTGCAAACAGGTCAACAAGAGCTCAGCGGCTTTTTTAATCATCTCATGGGCATCAGGCAAACCCATGAGGGGGCCATTCAGCGACTTCAAAATATGGAAGGCGCAAACCGCCAAGCCGGTTAAAAATCGAGTGAGAACTTCTTTCTTTAATGGGGTGCAGTATATAAAATAGCGGAGTTGAGAACGTTAAGGGTCAATGGAGGGTGGGAGCATTTATGGCAAGACAACTCTAAAGTGAGCAATTCCCGTTGCACTCCGTGCAAGGGAATGAAAAAATTGTTCATAACTCTAAGCTCTCCTATAGAGCAATATA
>DAIDHO010000016.1 GCA_027459675.1 Parachlamydiales bacterium
CGATGCGAGCGGGACTTTTTGCTCTATGGAAAATAATTTAAGCGCAAATTTGTGTTGCAACAATCGGTGGCGGTACACCTAAACATAGGATGAAAATCAAAAAAAGAAAATATCTCACTCTGGCTTTCCTAGATGAATTTTTTCTTTAAGATTATTTTACCACCTTCGGCAATAGAACCCTCAGCTTCAAGAACTTTTACAGCTTCTTCATAGGTCTCTTCATGAATCTGCTCAAGAACAACAGGATCTGGCTGACTGATTTTATATTTAACTTTTCCGCTAACCTCAGACACTACAGCAAGTTTTCCAAAAGCAACCTCTCGATGATCAGGCCGACGGATAAAAATTTTTATTTCTAAATCTTTTGGAGTAAAAGGATAATGGATTAAATGAGATCTAATTTCTTCATTAGAGTTGATGGCGGAAAGATACTCGTTAACACAATAGACTAGGAGCCTCCTGCCTTCTTCAAAAGAGATTTCTTTGCAGTAATCGAAGCTCATATTTAACTTGCGTATATGATTAATTGCACCTCCCCCTACTCCACAAAGACGTAACCCCGTCTCTTTCTCTATCTTTATGGCAGTTTGTGCTGTAATCTTATCCGCCATTTTTTCGTAGTCAGTGAGTTGATAACTCTTAGAAGGAGAATTATAACATGAATATAGTAGAGTTAAAACCAAAAGAAAAAAATATCTCACGTTGGTTCTCCATATTCTTTAATAAAATCTTCTATTTGGTCTTGGATTATCTGTTTAAAAGTAGGACTATCCAAAACATGATCCCCAAAAGAAGCATCCGGATGCGGCTCAAGGAGGATTAACTCTTTGAGAGCTTCTCGGCTTGGTTCACTCATGCGCTCTTCGTAAGGAGCATCCGCGTCATATTTAAAGGCTGCCTCAAAATAAGGAATAGGGTCTCTTTTACTTGCATAGTTAAAAGAATCATAACACAAACCTTTAGGCACAACCGCTGCAGGAGCGATAGCCAGAACGATCACTCGATCTCGTATCTCTTGAGGGGCACCCTGCAAAGCATTTTTCACGTGAATAGCCCCTTGGCTATGACAAAGTTGAAAATATTTTGCATCGGGGTCATTTTTATGTTCTTCATGGAACTTAATCCAATTGGCTTGCAAATCTTTTGCAGGGCCGGAAATTCCCTTGAAGTTAAGTACAGTTGCTTCTGCAACATCAAAAAGAATCGAATTAGTATGGTTAAAGGTCCAGTCAATATGATGATTGCTACTCAGTTGTCCTATATAACGGGCATTTTCTTGAGCCATCTCAAGATTATTCCCCATTCCGTTGATACCTCCAATTTGTCCACGGGCAAGTTTTTTACCTGGAACTTCAAAGACCCGTGGAATAGGAGTGTTAGCAAGAAGAACTTCGGGTGAATGAACATGAATTCGAGGGGGAGCATCCGGATCTATCATTAAAATAGCATTAGGAGAAGATGGCTGCTTCAAAGGATTCATATTGGGGTTTGAAACAGGACCTGTAGAAGGAGTTGGATGGCTCATCTCCAATTTTCGCGTATCTTCTACAGGAGGAAGATGGGGCCTCCAGTTGGGGGAAGGGATAGGGGTTGGCTGTTCTAACGATCCCAGTATAGGATGAGATGGAACATTTGTCATAGGTGGATTAGAAGGGCGCTTGTTTAAAACGGGATTTTCTTGGCTTATCCTAGGATGCTCAGAAACCCTATGTTCTGTCTGTAGTGGGTGAATCTGTGGAGATCGGGTAAGCGATTGATACTCCTGCAATTGGAGATAGGAACTCATATCGGGAATGTTCGTACTGGGTGATGTCCAAACTGTGGGTGTTGGATTAAAGGTTGAAGGACGGCCCGTATTCATGTCTGGAGTTGTCAAATTGGGACTTTGGGTGAACGAATTAACTGGAGTCGTAGAACCTAGGGGATGTGTGGGAACAGATGAGACGATGTTATTGGTCGATGAAGGGGATGTGGGCGGATCAGAAGGCGGAGAGCCTGAGGTTTTTTTGTCGTCTGAATTTTTCCGTCGATCTGAATTGGATCCTGAATTATTGAGAGCACCGGCAGTCGCCCCTCCAGCGGTAGCTCCAGCTCCTGGATTACCCGTGAGAGCTGTGACAACAACAGCAGTTCCCACAACGGCGACCACTATCAGGGCGATCTTCCACCACTTCTTCTTCTTTTTTTTCTTTTCAGCTGCAATTAAGAGGCGTTGTGTTCCCGAAATAGGATCGTATTTCGAAAATTTATCGTCATCTGTGTCTACCTCTTCGATATCTTGTAAATTTTCGGGCAGCTTTTCAAAGACATAGTCTCGAAGGGATTTGAAATGGGAAAGGTTGGGAGAGTTATTTAAATGGGCCTCCTCATAACTCTTTGTGACACGATTGATAGTCCAATCTCTAATCTCATGGTAAATCTCTTGAACATTGCGTCCTCGCCATTCGATACCTAGAAAATCGAGCGCTTGCCTTTGATCAAAAGACAGAACATCTCCATAGATGATATCATCATCGATACTCTCAATGGTCATAAACACTCCTTAAAGGGATCGAATCAAGCTCTGAAATCCCCTTCATAACAGGTTGGTTTGTTGCTAATGAAACCTGGGAAAAAACTTGAAAAGTCCGTGCTGCCTGACGAAAACTTTCGAGAGTGAGGGCTTCCAAAGCACTTTCTTCGAGGTAGGGATGAAAATTTGTGTCTTGTTGGATGAAGTGGTCTCTATAAAAATCCCGGAGACCATCGATGGTAGTCCATTGAAAAGAAGCCGCTTGTTGCACTTGTGCTTTGAGAGCGTTAAATTCCTGATCCGTTAGGTGGGAGATCACGGTGTTGACAAAAGAGCGGAGGACCTCTTTGAGCTGCAAAATCCCCTCTTGTGGGTTGTCGGTTAAGGAGGTATTGAGTCTTAACAAGGGCGGATAAGAGAGGGTCTCAAGGTAAGGAGGGGAACTATTGGGATCTGAGGAGGAGAAAGCCGTCTGGAGATAACGTTGCAATAGATGAGTCCAGATCGAGAATAGGAAGGTTTCTTGTTTGGATAGGCGGGGAATGATTTGAGTCATAGAAAATGTGGTTTTTTCCAATCCAGGGTCAAAATAAACGATAGATGGACTGGAAACGGGTAGATTTGCCTGAAGACTTTTCTCGACGTCTGAGGCATTAGTAAGACTTCCGAAATATCTTTGGATGAGCTCTTCCGTCCGTCTAATGTCCATATTGCCAATGACAATGATCGCACAGCGGCTGGGCTGGTAATACCGATGGAAAAACCGATCCACTTTTTCGAGGGTGGCTTCTTGGATGCATGATATACTGCCAAGAGAGTGTTTATCTCGATAAGGTGCATATTCATAGTCGATTCTCTTGCGTTGCCATTTTTTTGCTGCAGATTGTTCGGTCTCTATAATTTCATCGAGGATGTCTCTTTGATGTTCGTGAAAGTTCTTAGGGGTGATCCCAAGCGTGGTTAATGCTGATGAAAAGCTTTTAAGCCCTTCTTCAAGTCCGTGAGGAATGGCTCTGGAAATATCGAGATGATATTGGGTAAATTCATAAGATGTCAGTTCATACGCTTCGGGATTTGATAAATCCCATAAAGGACAACTTTCATCTTCGATTTTGACTCCTTTGAAAGTCATTTCGCTGGCAACAAGATGTTCGACGAGATGGGAAAAGCCTTTTTCATCTTCTTGTTCATGAAGAGAACCCACCCGTACAATGAGATCTAGGGAAAAATGTTTCCTAAAGCTCGGATTATGGTGAATGTAATAGGTGATCCCATTGGGAAGCTGACCGACGTGATCATAGCTTGGATTGGCAAAGACCGCCAGGGAGCTAAAGACAAAGAACCCATAGATGAAACGAAGATTTAAAAATGACATGTCATACCAAGGGTAGACGGTTAAGAGGAATATTTTTATGGTTTTAAGGATTGAATGTAAATTTATTTTTAGTAGATGTAAGCCCAAAATGCTGTTTATTTGATTTTAGTATTTTTGCTAGGACGCGGCCTTTACCCTCAAGAAAAATAACCCATGAACGCTCAAGTCGAAGGAAGCGAAAGTGATTGGAAGCCTCCCCTGGCCTACTCCCTATACGCAAACATTTTTCGACGCAAGCTGCTGTCTTTATCTCATACTTGAAATCCATTTTCATATTCTGCAAAAGCATAAGCAATGCGCTAATGCCAGAGACGATTTTACATAGATAAACCTCCAGGCTTTATCCTAATAAGTTTACCCTGTTCCTTACTTTGTTAACAGTCCCTAGTTACGCAAGAGGTCTAACGATTATTTTTCTTAGCTGACTAAGCTCTTCACAAATTCTTGAAAAGCAGGATCTTTGCGGATAGGATCGAAGTCAGATTCTCGGATGATTTCACAGAGATTGTCTACCCCCTGTTGTTTGGCAGTCGTAAGCCAGCCGATGGCTCCTTGAGGTTGACGTAGACGCGCCGCTGTATAGGCATTCCTAAGAGCCACTTCAGGTAAAGGGAAGGATTGGAAAACCGCAGACCCCAAGGAAGAAACAATCGAGTCATCCTGATGCTCAAAGGCCAGTCGATGTAACAGCATAAGGGTAGGAGGATCGAGTCTCTCTTGGAGGGGCTTGAGTAAGTTATAAGCCGCTTCGCCTTTGCCCTGATCATCGAGAATAAGGGCAGTGTATTGCGTTGCTGCATCATACAGCATTCCTTCTCCAGTGGCGGCTCGAAGAGACTCAAAAACCTTCAGTGCCTCCTCTTTCCGACCATCCCGAAAGAGCTCTTCTCCTTCCACGAGGATTTTTTTGAGTTCCTCTTTTTGATCAATCCCCCGTATGTTACGGCTTTTTCGATAGTTATCCCAATTTTCAAACGCAAATAAGAAAAAGATAGCGCCCGCCAAAAGATTTTGAGTGATAAACATTGCAAGACTTCCAAGAAGAGCAAAAATACCGCTCACTATAAAGGTGTAGCGTAATCCTTTAAAATCAAACCATTTTTCAAGGCCCAATCGAAGCAGTTGCCCTCCATCTAAAGGAAGGACGGGAACTAAATTAATCAGAGTCCAAAAAATATTTACAAAACTCATTTGAAGAAAAATCATTTTTACCAAGGGGTTTGCCACATGGAGATGAATAAATCCTGTGATGAGAGCCAAAAGAAGTCCAAAAAGAGGTCCATTCAGGGTGATGAAAAACTGTTTCCAGAAGGGAAGCCTATCCCCATCATGATAAGTCAATCCCCCCATGGCAACAAGTTCAATACGGGGCGTACGTCCAAATATTTTTGCGGTCAATGCGTGACCGAGTTCATGAAAAATAATGGATACGAAAATAATTCCCATCCAAATGAATATTTGAACAATATCCCCGCCTGCAAGGAGCAAGGACAAAATTCCTGTAAAGATCCAGTAGGCAGGGTAAATAGTGATTGGAATCGGAGTAGATATTCTCACACTTGCATCGCTTTTAACATGGTTTTTCCCAGAAGAGCGGGCGTCTCAGCAACATGAGCCCCTGCTTTTTTCAAAGCTTCTATCTTATCTTTTGCAGCTCCTTTTCCTCCAGAAACAATTGCTCCGGCATGCCCCATGCGCCTTCCTGGAGGAGCGGTGAGGCCTGCGATAAAGGCTGCAACTGGTTTGTTACAGTGTTTCTGAATCCAATCGGCCGCTTGCTCTTCTGCACTACCCCCGATCTCTCCTATCATCAAGATTCCTTCGGTTTGAGGATCTTCGTTAAAGAGCTTAAGAACATCGATGAAATGGGTTCCATTCAGAGGATCTCCTCCAATTCCCACACAACTCGATTGCCCCAAATTCAGCTCGGTTGTTTGCCAAACCGCTTCGTAGGTGAGCGTTCCGGACCTTGAAACAATGCCGATTTTCCCCTTCTTATGAATGTAGCCCGGCATGATTCCGATTTTACACTCTCCAGGTGTGATGATGCCAGGACAATTAGGACCTATCAAACGACTTTTTGTAGAGGCTCGCATCACACGGCTCACCTCAATCATGTCCCTGACAGGAATTCCTTCGGTGATACAGATGATCAGGGGAATGCCCGCCTCTTCAGCCTCCAAAATAGCATTAGCCGCAAAGGGGGCTGGAACAAAAATAAGGGTGGCATCGGGATGGACTGCCTTTTTTGCTTCGTACACGGTATCGAAGACAGGAAGACCCAGGACTTGTTGACCTCCTTTACCAGGGGTAACTCCTCCCACAAAATGAGATCCATATTCAAGACACTTTTCTGTATGAAATTTTCCTGCTTTTCCAGAGATTCCTTGAGTGATGACGCGCGTTTTTTTATTAATAAGTATAGCCATGTCGTGCCTCTTTTACTACAGCTACTGCTGCATCTGCTAAGTTATCTGCTGTTACAATCTTAAGGCCTGACTCTCTGAGCATCTTTTTTCCTTCTTCCACGTTCGTCCCTTCCATCCGTACTACAAGAGGGATTGACAGGGGTTGATGTCGAAGAACGGTCAAAATTCCTTGTGCAATGGTGTCGCAGTTCATGATTCCGCCAAAAATATTCACGAGAATCGCTTTGACATTCGGATCTGAGACTAAAATATTAAAACCTTCAGCAATTTTTTCCGCTGTTGCACTTCCTCCCACATCCAAAAAGTTAGCGGGCTGACCCCCTGCATAGTAGATAATATCCATCGTCGCCATTGCAAGCCCTGCTCCATTGACCATGCACCCGATATTTCCATTCAAGGCAATGTACGCCAGGTCATGTTCCTTAGCTGCGACTTCATACGGGGATTGCTGGGTAGGGTCGTACATCTGAGCAAGGGCGGGTTGCCGAAAGAGCGCGTTATCATCAATACTGAGTTTTGCATCGAGAGCCCATAAGTGACTGTTCTCATCTTGAACAAGAGGGTTGATTTCAAGAAGCGATCCATCTTTTTGAATGAAAATTTTTGCAACTGCTTGAGCAATCTTGATGCCTTCCTCTTGGGTCTTTCCTGTCCAACCCATGAACTTGGCAACCCTTAAAAGATGGTACGGTCTCATGGAACCATCCAGCTGAATGGGAACGGTTAAAATTTTTTCGGGAAATTTGAGGGCGATCTCTTCGATCTCCATGCCACCCTCAGGCGAGGCGATAAGGGTCGGCTCTGCTCTTTCTCGATCGATGATAGCTCCTAAATAGTATTCTTTCACAAGGGTGAGAGGAGCAGCAATAAGCACTTGATGAGCTATCACGCCTGCGGGGCCTGTTTGGCCGTTGACCATTTTCATCCCGATGAGATCGCCGCCTATTTTTTTAATTTCTTCAGGGGTCTTACCGAATTTGACCCCTCCCGCTTTACCACGCCCTCCAGCATGGACTTGAATTTTGATGACAGCTTCTTTAAGATGGAGTTCTTTAATAATTTTTTCTATATCGGAAGCTTGAGAGGCTACTCCAAAAGGAGGAACGGGTACCTTCTCTTCCATTAAGATCAACTTTGCTTGGTATTCATGAAGGTTCATATATTCTTTCTTATACCTATGAAAAAAACTATTGGTCAAAAGAAAAAGATGAGTTTTTAAAAGCGACCTCTTTTGAAACTAAGGATTCGTCGAATGTTCAACTTCTTCAAAAAAATTAAAAGTGCTCTATCCAAAACCCGTTCTTTCCTGGGGTCAAAGCTCAAAGCCCTCTTTGGCTCTCCCCTCACAGAAGAAGCCTATGAAAAACTTGAACAGCTTTTGTATGAAGCCGATATTGGATCGAGCGTTACGGAAAGTCTGATTGCGGATGTTAAAAAATTCTTAAAACGTTATCCACAAGCTACTCCCGATGAAATCATTGCCCAAATGGAAAAGCACGCTGACGAAATTCTATCGACTCCTCCCCACACATCTCCTAAGCAGGGTAGACCTCAGGTTGTTTTAATTGTAGGGATTAACGGAAGTGGAAAAACTACCTCCATTGCTAAGCTTGCCTCCCATTATAAAGCCGAGGGAAAGAAGGTCTTGGTGGCGGCGGCCGACACTTTCCGCGCAGGGGCCATCGATCAGCTCACTCTGTGGGCAGATGAAGTGGGAGTCCAAATTGTAAAAGCCCAGCCCGGTAGTGATCCTTCCAGCGTGGCTTTTGATGCCCTTACAGCTGCTGTAAAGCGCGAGGCAGACGTGGTTCTCATTGATACTGCCGGTCGCTTGCACAACAAAACTGATCTCATGCAGGAGCTGGAAAAAATCCAAAGAGTCTGCAGCAAAGTGGTGCCTACATCCCCTCATGAAGTTTTACTCGTCCTTGATGCCACAACAGGACAAAACGCCGTCGAGCAGGCTAAGGTTTTCCATCAATTCACCCCTCTTACCGGTATTATCCTCGCCAAACTCGATGGAAGCGCCAAGGGCGGGGTTGTCCTTCCGATTTATAAAGAACTCGGCGTCCCCATTCAGTGGGTAGGAGTAGGAGAAAAAGCCGAAGATCTCGTTCCTTTTGATAAAAAATCTTATCTTTCAGGATTGTTTGAAAATAACTCTTAGTAGTATTTTCAAAAAATATGCTACCTGTTTTTCTTTATTCGCCCTTATCTCCACAGAATGTGCGTGAGAAAAATCATCCTGTTTTACTTCTTTTATTTATTTTAAAAGAGCTTTTTAAGCATCCCCCGCAACTCCTCCGAGAGGATGTAAACAAGGGACCCTTTGCTTGGACAGCCAAGGGATCCTCAGTCCACAAACTTCAAGAATTTTTTAATCTTCTCCCCTATGCCTTTCCGGAGCTTGCCTCCCAAGTTCCTCTTTTAAACGCACACTGTCCTATTCAAGAATTATTTCCATCTCTAGAACCTTTCATCCTAGCCTGTGGATTTAATGAAAATCTACTCCTTTTTCTTCTCTCTCATCAAAAGGAGCTCGCCGTAAAACCCTTTCTCGATAGAATATGTCCTGAAGGAATCGATCAGCTTAAAGAAAAGATCGCCGCCAGTTTTAAAAAGCGAGGATACGCTTACTTACGATGGACCCACTCATCCAAGGCCTCTTAAAAGACACCCTCGAGTATTTGCGCGAAGCGGACAAAACCACCCCGTCTGTCTTCGCTACCAAAGAAGAGATCATCCATTTTGCTCCGCGTCTTGCCCAGCCGAACCACGCACCGGATAAAAAGAGCCCTCCCCCTCTTGCTGCTTCTCTTCCAAAAAAGATAGCCTCCCCTCCAAAGGTTCCTGTTGTCGAGAGTCCCCCCAAGATCACCAAAGTAGAGAGCGCCAAGGTAGAAAGGGCGCTTTCTCCTCCACAGCCCATGGTGGCGCCTACCAAAAGAAATTTTACCGAAATGCGACAGCTCGTTGAAAAAACCCTTCCTGAGCTTGTGCTGCGTGATACTATCCCAGATGATGCGCATGCTAAAACAAGGGCTCGTCTGTGGCAAGAGACGTATCTTTCAGCCCACGTGGTAGTCATTGCCTTTGGTGAAGTGGGCCCAGGCCTTGAATTTTTAAAAAACGTCACCACAGCCATTGACCGTCTGATTGCCCCGGCTCAACTCATCGAAGGATCTGTCCTTGAAAAAGAACGAGGATGGGACCTTTTGCTCCAGTCTCCCTCGCTTCAACGGATCCTATGCTCTCCTTGGTCTGCATGGCAATCTACAGCGCTCGGTAAGCATTACAAACAAAATGGGGCCACACAGGAGCAGTTTTTAGGATCCCACCGACTTTTTCTTTTAGAGCCTAGTTTGGTTTATCTCAAAAATCCTGATCGGAAACAAAAATTATGGCAATTTATAAGTACGCAGCTATTGTCGTAGATTTGGCAGTTCCTAAAGCACTCGATTATGAAATTCCTCAAGAGGCACTTGAGATTGCCCAGCCGGGAATGCGCGTTCAAGTTCCCTTGCGCGGAAAAAGTTATCCAGGAACCATTCTTGAACTGAAAACCGCGACCGATATTAAACGGATCAGCCCCATTCAAGAAATTTTACCCGCTCCCATGTCAGTCCCTCCTGATCTCCTTCAATTAGGGTTGTGGATCTCTCATTACTATTGCAGCCCTTTCTTTAAAGTCATTAAACAGCTACTCCCCCCTCCCATCCGGCATAGAATGGAAGAAAAGCAGCAACTCTTTGTTAAATCGCTCCTCTCAAGACCTGCTCTAGCACAGCTGTGCCAAACTAAAAAGGGGGCACAAAGAGAAATTCTCAACGTGCTCTTGCAGGCGCCCAAGGGGCTTCTTCTCACGGAGCTTTTAGAGAAAACCAGCGCGTCTCGCAGTCCGGTGAACACTCTTGCCAAAGAAGGAACTCTCTCTCTTACTCCCCTGACGATGGATCGTAATCCGCTTGCCGAACACGATTTTTTTTCTACTAAACCAAAACTCTTAAATGAAGAACAACAAAAAGCCTTTGACCACATTTCACTCTCTCTTTCAAGCCAAAGTTTTCACACTCATCTTCTTTTTGGTGTGACAGGGAGCGGAAAAACAGAGGTCTACTTGCGAGCCATTGATGCAGCCTTCGCGCAAGGGCGCTCAGCGCTATTTTTGGTCCCGGAGATTGCTCTCACCTCTCAAACCCTTGAAAGATTGCGGAGCCGTTTTCAAAAACAAATCGCGATTTTACATCACCGTCTCAGCGCGGGTGAGCGACGTGACAGCTGGCATAAAATTCGTTCAGGGGAAATCTTAATCGTCGTGGGTCCCCGCTCTGCGATTTTTAGTCCTCTTAAAAATTTAGGACTCATTATTGTCGATGAAGAACACGATGGAGCCTACAAACAAAGTGATGAAATGCCTTGCTATCAAGGGCGCGATATCGCAGTCATGCGAGGAAAACTATGCGGGGCCACCGTGATTTTAGGAAGTGCTACTCCTAGCCTCGAAAGTTATACAAATGCGACTCTCGGAAAATACCATCTCAATCCTCTATTGCAAAGAGCAGATCATGCTCTGCTTCCCACAGTCCAAATCGTGGATATGAAGCTCGAATACGAAAAGGCACAAGGCTTCACCCTTTTTTCCGAAAAACTGTTACAAGGGATCAAAAAACGGATCGAAGAAGGAGAGCAGACGCTTCTTTTTCTCAATCGCCGAGGCTTTCATACCTCTTCTGTCTGCCAGGCCTGCGGGGAAGCCATTCGATGTCCTCACTGCTCTATCACTCTCACCTATCATAAAGGAGACAACTTGCTGGCGTGCCATTTATGCAATTATGAGATACGACCTCTCCAAGAATGCCCTCTGTGTAAAGCTCAGGACGCTTTTAAATTTAAAGGTGCGGGCACCGAACATGTCGAAAGGGCTCTCAACGCTATTTTCCCTGGGGTAAGAACCCTACGTCTGGATGCCGACACCACCAAACATAAAGGAAGCCACGATAAAATCTTTAAGCAGTTCCGGTCGGGAAAGGGCGATATTTTGATTGGCACGCAAATGATCGCTAAAGGACTCCATTTTCCTTCTGTCACCCTTGTCGGTATCTTAAGCCCTGATATGTCACTGCATATCCCTGACTTCCGCGCTGCCGAACACATCTTCCAACTCATCATACAAGTTGCAGGAAGGGCTGGAAGGAGCGAGCTCAAAGGGGAAGTGATTTTGCAAACAACGCTACCTCATCATCCTCTCTTTCTACAGGCAGCACGCCTTGACTATCCTGCTTTTTATCAAGAAGAAATCGACGTCCGCAAAGTATTTAACTATCCCCCCTTTTGCCATCTCATTAAACTTATCTTATCTGGAAAAGATGCCACTGAGACTGAAACTTATGCCCAAATACTACGGTCTCAGCTCATTCAGAAATTACCCTCTTCTTTTGAATTCAACCCCGTGATCCCCTGTGGTTATGCTAAAATCAAAAACTATTACCGCTTTCAATGTCTTATTAAAGCAGTAAACCCCCGTCCTCTCACAGACGTGCTGAGGATAATCACTCCTCCTTCCTCGATCCGTCTTCTGATCGACGTTGATCCCTTTTCAACCTATTAGGCTCTTTGAGAATCTACTTTGCTTGAAAAAATTGAAAATAGGCCAAAAAATCTATTAAATCCTTAAAGAAGCAGGGATGAAAGAGTTTTGAAAATCGACTTGATCTAGCCTCTATCTCATCTAAGTATCACGCGGTGCCCCTTCAACTCCCTGGAGGGTTTTTAAGTTATGAGGGTACTTTTGGAATGATGCTTATCGAAGAAAAAAGTTTGGTAGGAGCCTTGGCAATACCTTTCTAGAAGAGACCGGAGCTCTTGAATTGCCTCTTTGATTTCATGCTCTGTGGTGTGTTCAAGGCCTTCTAGGACAAGGCACACATTTTGGGTTGCAGCCGTGATTTTGGTTTTTTCACATTCACGATAATTCCAAGAGCGGCACAAAACCTCTTCATCATCGCGGTAGATCACCTCCCCTTTCTTGATAAATTCAGGCTTATCAGAGCCGAGCATGATAAATTTTTCAGAGCCGTCAGCCACAGTGAGACGTATACTACCGACCACCTTCTCTAGATCATCTCCCCCTGCAGGAAGCAGGTGCTTCATGGAAACGACATTATAGAGATCGACAATAGGACTGATAGAAGGAAGCTCTTTCCCTTGCACCACACGTCGAAGAAGCGCTTCCACAGAGCTGCGGTGAGCCGAGGGAGAAAAACCGAACTTGCGGTACGCCTCTCTCCAATCATGGACTTTTGGAAGGACAGCCAGTGTTTCCAGTGTGTATTTTTGACGAATCTCTTGCTCCATCTCGCGCAAGTGGGTCACGATTTCTGGGGAAGTTTTTTGATTGTTAAGACCCCGCCCCTCTATCATCCCTACTTTAACGGTAGGATATTTTTCGATAATAGAAGCGTCGATTCTAAACTCCCTTGCCCCTGCGTCTAAAGCAGCTGTTTCATTCCGCATGATAGGAAAGAAAAGAACATCGCGAATGGAGGGCGCTTGAGTCATCAGCATCACAAGTCGATCGATACCAATACCCAGTCCCCCTGTGGGAGGCATGCCTTGGCAAATCGCTTCGATGAATTCTTCATCCAAGGGATGGGCTTCTTCATTGCCTCCCTCGCGCAGATCGTTTTGTTGCATAAGGAGCTTTCTCTGAAGTTCGGGATCGTTGAGTTCTGTGTAGGAGTTACATATCTCCGCCCCGTTGATAAAGCTCTCAAAACGTTCGACAAACTGCTCAGAGCGCAATTTCGGATCTCGATGAAGTTTACATAGAGGCGTTGTTTCAATGGGATGGTCAATGATATGATGAGGCTGAATGAGGTGCGGTTCGACCCATTCTCCAAAAACTTTAGCAATAAGAATTCCCCTTGGAGCTTTTTGAATTTCTTTAGGATCAAGGTGAGTGAGCGTGAGAAGCTGGCTTCGCAATTCCTCATCTGAATAGGCGTGTACATCAATTCTGGCATAGGTCTTGATCGCATCGACCATGCTCATGCGAATCCACGGGGTTTTGAGATCGATCTCTCGGCCTTCCACTTGAATCCGGGTGGATCCAAAAAGCTCTAGAGCGAGCATCTCAAAGAGATCCTCTGTGAAGACCATCATATCGTTGTAATCCCAATAAGCAGCATAGGCTTCCAGCATGGTAAATTCAGGATTATGCGTCCGATCTAGCCCTTCGTTGCGGAACACTTTCGAAATCTCGAAAACCCTCTCCATGCCTCCTACAATAAGTTTTTTGAGAGAGATCTCAAGAGAGATTCTCAAAAACATTTTTTGATGCAAGGCATTGAGTTCGGTAGTGAAAGGCTTTGCCTCAGCACCTCCATAAATGCTTTGAAGGATTGGGGTTTCAACTTCATCAAAACCTGCCTTCGCACAATAGGCCCGAATTAAGTGTAAAATACGGCTTCTTAAGCGGAAGGTTGCAGCCACTTCCGGATGGGTAATTAAATCGAGCCATCGTTTACGATACCGCGTTTCAATATCAGTCAGTCCTTTGTGTTTATCGGGAAGTGGAAGAAGAGTTTTACAAAGGAGAGTCACTTTTCGGACAAAGAGAGTCAGCTCTCCTTTTTGCGTCCGAAAAAGATGCCCTTCGACCCCAATGAAATCTCCCAAGTCGAGCTTTTTCTCGATAAACTTGAGGGGGGACAGTTCGGGTAAGGAAGGCAACCCCGCTACCTCTGTTAAATCGCGGTTGAACATCAACTGAATACGCCCTGTACTATCTTGGAGCTGAGCAAACACATTTTTTCCCATCGCTCTAAAGAGCACGAGTCGCCCGGCTAAAGCCACATACTCAGTCTCTCCTGCTTCTGCAGCTGCACTGGGTCCTAGCGAGTGGGCTTCGTATTTGTGTTGTAAAGCATGCGCTGACTGGGTCGGAGAAAATTTAGGTGGATAAGGATCTATCCCTAAAGCACGGATTTCAGCTAATTTTTCCGACCTGTTTTTAAACTCTTCATGATGATGATAGTCAGGAGTGTGTATCATTGATTTATTTTTTTTGGTCATTCAGCGATAAACAGAAAGCTCTAGGCGTTGAACTACCCCTCATTGGATCCCCACTTGGAAATTTTTGAAAACACCTCAGAGACTATAAAGCCTTTTACAAAGCTATGAATAACTTTAATCATCCCCTTTTTAGCTTAAGCAAAAGGTCTATTTAAAAAAACCTTAAAAAATCATCTTTTTAAGGCCTTACGCAAGACAAATCCCGAGAGGGCAATGAGCACCCCGCCGATGAAGATCACAGGATCTATTCCCAACTCCGGAATCAGGTTATTGCAAATCCCGCCTGACACAAAGGCAACAGAGACCACTGCACTCCAAATTCCCATGACCCATCCTTGAGACTCTTGGGAGGCCACATCTGAAAAAAGGGCCATTAAAAACGCATAGCTAGACGGATTGATAACGGCAAATAAAAACCCGAGGATCCAAAGAGGGATTTCACTGACAAGGAAGGAAGAGATAAAAAGGCAAAGAGCTTGACTGAGCAACGAGTAAAAAATGATACGAGTAGGAGAAAGCACTGCACGAGTTATTTTTTTGAGAAGCCCAAGGCCTGTGATAAAACCTAACCCCATGACAACCCAAAAAAGACCGAGTCCCATGCTGGTATAATGAAGCGTTGAATTTAAAAAAATGAGAATAGTTTGAATGTAAAGACTCGCCCCAAATTGGAAGAGGAATAAAATCAAAACAAGGGTACGGATCTGAGAATTTTGAAGAGCCTCTTTAAAAAGAGTCAAAGGCCTTAAAAAAGAGAAGGTTTTGGTGGGATTCGTTCTTTCCACATGATTGAATTTAATTTTGATCCATAAGGCTGCCAGAAAAGCTAAAAGCGCTGAGAAAAAGAAAGGGGTAGTACAACTAAACCAACTGACAAGCGCTTTATCTGAAAGTAAGCTTCCTATGAGGGGGCCTAACACTAAACCTATCGAAAATGTCAGCGAGAGAAGAGCCAAATTAAAAGGTTTATCATCAGGGGCGCTGATGTCGATGACAGTGGCTTGGGCAATAGGAACTGTTCCTGCCATAAAACCGGAAATCGCTCTTCCTAAAAGAAAAAGCCAGATATTTGAGACGAAAAGACCAATACCCATGCAAATAAAGCTGGCTGCAATTCCTAAGGTACAGAGAAATAAGATTTTTTTACGCCCATAGATATCGGAAAGGTCCCCTAAGGAAGAAGATCCAAAAAACATACAGAGAGGATAAAGAAGGAATGAGAGGCTTAAATAAAATTCTCTCATCTGTAGAGAGACGGTTCCAGGAACTAGGCTACTTTGCGGATCGTTGATCATCTCCGTTGCAAGCGGATAGACAAGGCCCCACCCAAAATAATCCACAATGATAGCCAAGAGAGCGGGTGCAACCATAAAAAACTTAGATAAGCGACTCTGCATATAGATCATTCCTTATAGAGACAGGTTAAAAAATAAAATCCCTTACTTCAGGGGTCTGACTCTTTAAATCTCAATTTCACAATTTGATTTTTTTTTGTCTATGTTTTTTTAAAAGACCTCTTGCTTAGGCTAAAGGTTTGTCGCTTTGATAGACTTTAGCTTAAGCAAGAGGTCTAAAAAAACACCTATCTTTCTTTAGCGAGCTTTTCGACCAATTTTAGACCATGGGGCGTCAAATAAAGAGCATCCCCACTTCCTTTTTTGACGAAATTGGCTTGCGCAAGATGCCGGACGATCACGTTAATGCCTTTATCATTTTGTCCAATAGCGCGTCCGATGGCAAAACGGTCGACTTCTTCGTCGGGGCCTCCCAATTGAAGGGCCATTTCATAGAGTTTTAAAAGAAATAATTCATCTTTGGTGGTCGCTTTTCGATTCATTTGCCGATCTTTTTTAAACGGGCTCCCGTGGGGGTGTCTTCAATGAGGTAGCCATGGACAAGGAGCTTATCACGGCAAGCATCTGCTTTTTCCCAATTTTTCTCGCTCCTTGCTTTTTGACGCTCGGCTAGAAGAAGGAGAAGCTCAGAGGGCACTTCCTCTCCTACCGGCTGAAGTGGCAGTACTCCTAAGACACGGTCAAAACTTTCCAAAATTTGAAGGACTTTTTGCGCTTCTTGTCGTCCCATTTGAGAAGAATCACAAAGAGTGTTGATGTCTCGGATGAAATCGAAAAGAGCGGCAAGTGCCACAGAAATATTGAGATCATCGGCAAGGGCTGAAGAAAATTTCTCTTGAGCAGCTAAGATAAAAGGAGCAGCTGCCCCCTCCAAACAGGGGATATCGATCTCTCGAAGACGCGCCACAAAATCGGCCACTCTCTGGAGCGATTTAGCTGCAGCTTCCAGCCCTTCGAAAGTAAAATTGAGCTGGGTACGGTAATGCGTTTGCAAAAGAAGATAACGGATTTGAGACCCTGTATATTCTTTTTTAAGGAGATCTCGCAAAGTATAAAAATTGCCCAGGCTTTTTGACATTTTTTTATGATCGACAAGCAGGTGCTCTGCATGAAGCCAGTAACGGACAAACCTTTGGTGTGTGGAGGCCTCCGATTGGGCAATTTCATTCTCGTGATGAGGAAACATATTATCAACACCCCCCACGTGGATATCGATGGTCGGACCTAAAAGATCCATTGCCATAGCAGAACACTCAATATGCCAACCAGGACGCCCTTTTCCAAAAGGGCTTTCCCAATAGATCTGTCCGTCACGAGCAGGATCGTACGCTTTCCAAAGGACAAAATCTGCTAAGTGATCTTTATCATATTCATCGGATGCAACCCGCTTAGAAGCTCCTGCTTTGAGCTCTTTTAAGTTCAGATGCGATAGACGTCCATACGTCTTAAACTTATGAATAGCATAATAGATACTCCCTTCAGCCCCTTTATAGGCAACTTTTTCATCCACTAGCTTTTGAATGAGAGATATCATCTGAGGAACATACATGGTAGCATGGGGGTAATATTCGACTTTTTCAATGTTGAGAGTTTGAAGATCTTGAAAAAATGCTTTGATATAAACATCGGTATACTCTTTAAGAGTCGTTTGCTTCTCCAGCGCTCCTCGGATCGTTTTATCGTCGATATCCGTGATATTCATCACTTGGGTGACATGGAAGCCAAAAAACTTGAGTGTACGACGTAAAAGATCTTCAAAGACATAAGTACGAAAGTTGCCGATATGAGCGTAGTTATAGACAGTAGGACCACAGGTGTAGATGCGCAACTGCCCATTGATAGAAGTGATCTCTTCTTTTGCACGAGTTTCGGTGTTAAACAGCTGTATCATACTATAGGCCTCTTGCTTAAGCTAAAGTTTCGTCGATTTTATGGACTTTTTGATTTTTAATTCTCCTCCTATTTTTCTACTATGTGGGGGGGGGGGGGGGTATATCAACTCCGTATATGATTCCCCCTATTAGGAAAATTGAAAATAGGATCAAAAAGTCCATAAAATCGACGAAACTTTAGCTTAAGGCAAGAGGTCTTATATCTTTTCTTCAAGTGCGCTATAATGGATTTTTCCAGTTCCGGTCATTGGAATATGTTCAATTTTTTTGACGTCTGCAATTTTCACAATCCGTCCAAATCCGCTCTCTCTCAAGGCATCGTTGAGAACATCCTTAGACACTTCCAAGGTGGAAAAGACAATGATTAAAGGTTTATCATGCTGGGCTTCTTTCACAGCCACTGCTATTTGAGGCTCTTCTTTTTCCGTCCATCCTTTTTGTTTGGCGATATGTTGCAACGCTTCTTCGATGCTTGAAAGACTCACCATCTCCCCCCCAATTTTGATAAAACGCTTCAAGCGTCCGGATAAGATCAAAGAACCATTCGGACTTAAATGACCTCGATCCCCTGAGCAATACCACTTTTTTCCATCCATCTCAAGGAAGGGAGCCGCGATCGCTCCTAAATATCCCTTAAAAACATTGGGTCCATGAATGCAGATTTCCCCATCCACCCCAACCGCCACTTTTTCTTTTGTTTCAAGATCGATCACGCAAAGCTCAATCCCTGGCACTGGAGTCCCCACCCCTTCTCGGGGCTGATGCGGACGTGTGAGAGTCACTATAGGGCTGCATTCCGTAATACCATAACCTTCCAACATGGTAGCTCCCTTCTGCTGCATATAGTCGAAAAGAATGTCGGGAACTTTTTCAGCCCCCCCCACGGCAAGCCGAACAGACTTGAGTTGCCTGGGCTTTGCAACTTGAAAGAGCCCTTTTAAAAATGTCGGAGCACTACACAGAAGTGTTACATTCCACTGCTCTACATCATAGGCCATTGCATAATATTGAGTAGGATCTGGTGCATAAAAGACCCGGAGCCCTACTAAAAGAGGGAATAGACCTGTCACTGAAAACCCAAACGAATGGAAGGGAGGGAGGGCTCCATAAAGAACATCGGACGATTCTAATTGGACACACGAAAAGCCGGCTTTCTGGTTCGACAGCAGGTTTTTATGCGATAGGGGTACTCCTTTGGGCAGAGATTCGGTCCCACTTGTAAATAAAATCACCGCTGTATCATCAGGTGAAACGTGTTCTAATTTCAAATCTTTAAGGAGATGATGAGAATCTTTAAAAAGACCATAGAAAGCTTTCAAACGACTCCAGAGAGAGATCGCGGGCTTCACATCTTCCATTAAAAGAAGCAGATCGTCCAGTTCTCCTAAATCTCCATCGGCTAAGTGTTCTAAAAAGCTTCTAGAGCTTATGACAGTTTTCACGTCGCCCATCTTTTTGCAGTGGTTGAGAGCGCGCTCCCCTACCGTCCAGTTAAGCATCACCGGAATCTTACCTGCAAGTTGAAGAGCCCACACAATCACATAGGAAATGGTCGAAGAGGGAAGTAAAACTCCAATCTGTTTTTCTTTGAAAGAGCGAAAATGGTATCCCAATGAAAGGGCCATGAGTTTAAGGTGGCGATAGGAGGTTACCCCTAGCCGATCATCCGCACAGGCAGCATGGTATTCCATACGATCGCATATTTTGAGAAACGCCTCTGGCAAAATCGATCCTTCGGGAGCTGTGAGCGGAGGACGGGAATCTTCCTTGGGCCATTCCATCAATTTTCGGCCTTCTTTTCGAAGAGTGGAAGAAGAAGACGTGGTCGAAGCAATGCTTAAAACATCTTCCACCGTTTGAAATTCCTCAGTACGATTGCTAGGAATTTCATACCTCTCGATGAGGAATGTCTGTAAATCGGCAATATCTAACGAATCCAAACCTAAATCATGGGCTAAATGATCCTTTCTATTCACCGAAGGCTTGCGGGCTATTTGGGCTATTCTACTCTTAATTTCTTCTTCCTTCTCAGGAGAAATCGAAAACTGTTTTTCCTTTTTAGATGTCCCGCCATTTAAAACCTCAGGGTAAGATTCATTCCAAAAATGATCTGAAATGCGTTTTAAAGGTTCAGGACCGCGGATATTATACCACTTTTCTAGGGCTTTGTTAAATTCGAGTCGCTGCGCTTTGAAGGGAAAATCTTCAGGGGCTGGTTCGATTTCAATTGTAACTTCCCGCCGAGGAGTTAAGAAAATGAGATTTTTTAAAACGAGCTTGACCCCTTCCCAAGCCACTTTAGCAAAGTCCGGAGTCGATCCTGTAAGCGCTCTTGAAAAGCGACTGCCCCAAAGACCTGTCGTTCGAATCAATACAATATTCGCCTCAGGACATTCTTGCACCAGATTATGGACGAAAGAAGACCCTCCTATCACTTCTTCTCCTGCCTGTTTCAAGCGGCCCGATGGATAGATCAAATAGTTTTCTCCGTTTCTTAAACCCTCTGCAATGAGCTGAAAACACTTTTCCACTTTTTTTTGTTTCCATTTATTCACAACTCCACTCATATCGGGAATAGGGATAGCCCCTACTAATTTTTGAAGAAAATGCGCCCCTTTTAAATAATAAAACTTTTCCACGACAAGAGGATGGGCTTTATACCGATTCCAAAGAACAAGGGTCAAAATCACTGGATCGATCTCAGCAGGGTGGTTAGGTAAAAATAAAATTCCCCCTTTCTTAAAGAGGGCTTTAGGATGAAGGTTTTCAAGGCCTCGGACTCTTAAACGATAACGAATACTTACGACTGCCCTTATCAAAAGATAGAGCACCTCAGCCCATAACTTTTTAAACATAGGGGTGATTATTCCACGATCATGGACTCCAGTCAATTTCATATTTTTGGCCATGTTAAATTTTTTTTATTTGAAAACTAATTTTCGCACGTTTAAACTAAAAAATCTAAATATGTTTAAATTAATACCGCGAGTTTCTATCAATACGTCCATTCAGGAAGAGCATCAAACTCGCTTAGAGAGATTTTTAAATGAGCTGATTCCTCCAGATCTCTGTTTTGAAGATAAAGATGATTTTCTTAACTGGGCTAAAAATTCCTTACCTATTTTAGAGTGGAAAGAACCGTCGGAGATTCCAGGAAATCTTTCTGTCTCCTTTTTCTGTTCACCCTCTCGAATACTCTATATAGAAAGTCTCTTTCTCGATCTTTTAAGGCAAACCCTTCTTCTTGAAAGAGAGGTTTCCATTTTATCCTTCAACCATGTCTATTTCAATCTTGAAGGAGTACATGAGAAAACTTTTTTTGTTGCAGAAGCTAAGATCGTAGTCGAGAATAGCCGCGATCTTCACTATATCTCTTTAAACCTTGACTTACTCAAGAAAGATTTAGCTTTGGTTCTCTCCTATCCCTTGTATTCCAAATATCTTTCCAGATCCAAGGCTCCTATTGCGACTCATGCCAAAAATAGCCTCGTTCATTATGAAATTGTTTATATGCTACGACGATTCCCTCGATTTTTCGATGAATCTCTTCTTGATCAGATGAAACGCTTTTTGAATCTTACAACTTCCTGGTTTATAGAGCAGCACCAACCCCAACACCTTAGACGCTTGATCTGCTGTATTTTCATCCTTCAAAAGAAGCTTTTTGGGTCTCCTGTTTTATTAAAAACCCGTACCTTAAAAATAAGACTCATCCCCACAGATCTTATTTTTCCATTCTGTAGGAAAACAGTTCTAGTGCCTGACCACATAAGTCTTTACTAAATATTTTAATGTCTATATAGTTTTCTCTTCAAACACAGGAGGGGCTA
>DAIDHO010000017.1 GCA_027459675.1 Parachlamydiales bacterium
TTTAGGAGGAAAAGAAAGACGACATGCCGCAGTCATTGCAGCAGACCCCGACTCCGGTAGAGCCTGAGACCAAACCCCTCTTCTCCGTTTGGTCGACTCCTTTCTACGACCATCTTCATCAAAAGTCACTGGGCACGACTCCAGCTTTTCATGAAAGAATTGCAGGAGCGCTTCTGGGCTTTGACTATACGACAAGTTACTGTGTCGTGGGAGCAGGCGTAGGAGCTTCCGGCTCTTCTATTCATTACTCAGAGAGCTTAAAGAGTCACGCCCATTTAAACGAAGAGTTCGGGCTTGCCTATGCTTCCTTCCAGTGGAACCGCTTCTTCTTAAACGCCACTCTCTGGGGAGGTGGGTATCAGCTCCGCACTGCAAGAAACAGTCCCTTCTCCATCTCTTCTAAGTCCCATGCGAAAGGGTATTTGCTCTCGCCTCATCTGGAGTTTTCAGCAGCAGCTTATCGGAAGGGCCTTTGGACAGTGGAGCCTTTTGTGATGGGAGATTGGGTGAGCAGCTGGCAGAAAAAGTATACCGAGAAAGGAGCCTCCGGCTTTAATCTCGTGGTCCCCCGCCAGTATGCTTCGCTTCTACGCTCCGAGATAGGTGTGCGACTGTATGAAACGCTGCATTACACCTGGGGAGAGCTCTCCTTTGAAGAGAAAGCCAGCTATGTCAACCTCGCTCCTTTTCAGTTTAATCCGGTCACGACCTACTTTGTAGGAGGCGCTCCTTCGGCGTTCTCCGTCTCTACAGGCTCTAATAAAGTCCAAAACTTAGGAAGTGTGCAAGCGCTGATCTCACTGACTCCGAAACAGGTGCGTTACCCCTTTGCTTCAATGAGCTTCCAGGGAGAGTGGGGCTCTTCCTACTGGTCTTATTTGGGGGCTGTAGAGCTCGGCTGGCGCTGGTAGGAATGACAGGGATAGATTAGATCTTTTGCTTAAGCTAAAGATTCATCGCTTTTGTGAGAATTTTTGGCCTCTTTTCAATTTCTTACTCAGCTGTTCTTCAGGCCTTTTGCCCTATCTGCTATATCAAACTTTTAAACGCTGAGGGAATTGTCCTTTAACGAGACTACGAATGGCGTGGACGAGGGGTTCGATGCCTTGTCTATTGAGAGCAGAAATAGGAAACAGGGAAGCGAGGGGAAATGTTTCTTGGAAACGGGATAGATGGAATGCCGCCTGTTCGAGATCGGTTTTATTGAGGGCGACGAGGAACGGTTTTTCAAGGAGAAAGGGATTATAAGCTTTCAATTCTGACTGAAGAACGCGGAAATCTTCTAGAGGATCGCGCGCTTCACTTCCTGAGATATCAATGACATAAATGAGAGCTGCGGACCGCTCGATATGTCTTAAAAATTCAAAGCCCAGTCCGCGGTCCTCGTGGGCTCCTTCAATAATGCCAGGGATATCGGCGACGAGGATCCGTTCATCCTCTGAAAAATGGATATAGCTTAGATTGGGAAAAAGGGTTGTGAAGGGATAAGCTCCAATTTTGACTTCAAGATGGGTCATGCAGTTCATAAGAGAGGATTTTCCTGCATTCGGGATCCCCAGAAGACCTACATCGGCAATCAATTTAAGCTCAAGCTCGATCTCGGTTGACTCTCCATCAGTACCTTCCGTGCAGACGTAAGGAGCTTGGTGGGTGGAAGTTTTAAAATGGTTATTTCCTTTTCCTCCTTTTCCTCCTTTGCACAGAAGCTCTTTTCTTTCTTTTTCCACGAAATCGAAGATGATTTCGCCTGTCTTACTATTTTTGACTAAGGTGCCCGGAGGGATTTTAAGGACAATGTCTTGGCCACTTTTTCCCGTGCAGAGGTTATGTCCACCCGGCTGGCCATTTTGAGCTTTGATGATACTCCGATTGCGGTAATTTTCAAGGGACACCACCTGAGGGTCTGCTTCTAAATAGATCGAACCACCCTTTCCCCCATCTCCTCCACAAGGGCCCCCCTTCGGAATGTATTTTTCCCGACGCCAAGCAATCACTCCATTACCTCCACGACCTGCAGATAATGAAAGCTTGACTTTGTCGGTAAACATAAAAAAATTAACTCAAAATTAGCCGTGTTGAGGCTGGGGCACCACAGATACGAAAGTTTTGACCCCTTTTTTGTAAGTGACAATGCCATCAATGAGAGCATAGAGGGAGTCGTCGCGTCCGACTGCAACATTTTTAGCAGGAGACCATTTAGTTCCTCTCTGACGCACGAGAATGCTGCCTGTGGTGACAAATTGTCCGCCTGTAGCTTTAACACCAAGGCGTTGTGCTCTTGAATCGCGTCCGTTACGGCTTGAACCTTGACCTTTCTTATGTGCCATGACCTATCCTGTAATCTCTATAATTTTGACTCGGTGATATTTTTGACGGTGACCTACCTTACGTCGAACCCCTTTTCGTTGCTTGTACTTGAATGAGATGACTTTAGGACCTTTAGACTCCATCAGCAGCTCTCCCTTTACAACAGCTTTTGCAATGTAGGGGGACCCGACTTTAACATTTTTGCCATCATTGAAAAAAAGGACGTTTTTGAATTCAACCGGTTGACCTTTTTCAGCTTCAAGTAGCTCGACATCAATAATATCGTCTCTTTCCACGCGGTATTGTTTTCCACCTGTTTCAATGATAGCATACATCTTTTTACCTCAAAATACTAAAAGTAGAAACCATGTTATCCCATGAGCTAGTTTCCTTCAACGTTGTTCTTAAAAATGGGGGTCGATGTTTATTTAATTATTTTATTTGAAAATTAAAATAATTAATTATAACATTTAATTAAAAGGTGAGATATGAAATCCTGGAGTAAAAAAAAGTCATCTAAAATAACGATTAAAAATCATAAAAAGCATGCCCCCAGTCCAAGAGAAGAGACCAAAAAGGTTCCTCAAAAGCTGGTGGATGATTTATCGGTTTTACAAAAATAGGAGCTGTATGAAAAAGAAAAGCAAAGTGAGCCGTAAGGCCCGTCATCGAAAAGTACGCCATCCTAAATCCTCTAGGAAAAAAAGTGGTTGGCAACAACTGATTCAGCGGTACACTGCCCTATGATGAAGCATTAGATGCAAAGAATAAAGAAGAGCTGCTATAAGGGCAATCGTTGCCCCAGGGGGCCAATTGAGATAGAAGGAGACGATGAGGCCTATGGCAGTGAAGGCGGCGTTGAGTAGGATAGCTTGAATCATCATATGGGATAATTTCTTGGCAAAATGGCTTGCAATCGCTGCCGGAATGGCTAGCATTGCAATAATCAAAATCGCCCCTACAATCTGGATTAAAATAACCACCGAAATAGCCACAAGCGTTAAAAGGATTAAATAATATTTTTTAGCAGAGATGCTTCGCAGCTCTGCTTCTGTGGCATCAAAGCAGACGGCTTGAAATTTTTGATGCAGGATCATCGTTGTTAAAATGACAAACCCTGCAAGGGAAGATAAGAGAATCAGATCGGTTTTTGAGATCCACAAAATATTTCCAAATAAGAAATTCATCAATTCAACATTATAGCCAGGGGTGAGCGATACAAAAATCACGCCCACGGCCATTCCTGTCGACCAAATCGCTGCAATCACCGTATCTTCCCGTTCTCGGTATTTCAAATGGATCACTCCAATCAAAAGGGCTGATAAGACAGCAGCAATCAGTGCTCCATAGAGAGGATCTAACATGTCGAGATGGTAGGTTCTTTTAAGCCAAAGAAAAAATCCCATTCCACCTAAGACAGAGTGGGAAATACTTCCACTGATAAAGACAATCCGCTTTACTACCACATAAGATCCTATAATGCCACTAGTAATCGACGAAGCTAGACCTGCGAGAAAAGAGGTCCATAAGAAGGGGAAAGATAAAAAGTTCTCAAACATAAAAATTTTCTCCCTTGATCGGAGAATGGTAAAGACCTTTTGCAAAATGATCGCACACTTCAGAAGGGGAATACGGTGTCATTTGACGGTAGATACAGAAAAATTGATCGATGTAGGGCATCTGGGTGGGTAGATCATGGGTAACCATGACAATAGTGATTGTTCCCTTGAGTTGCTGAATCAACGCATGGAAGTGTTTTTCTGCGGTCGGATCGATACTTGCTGTGGCTTCATCCAGAAAAAGAAATTCGGGATCTCCCATGAGCGCGCGAGCAATCAAGACGCGCTGCGATTGTCCTACAGAAAGAGAGCCAAAAGGGACCTGGGCTATCTCTTTGAGACCGATTTTATCGAGCATTTTCAGCGCTTTTTCATGCGTATTGCGAGGATACGAATGAAAAAGGGAAGGTGAAAGGGCTCCCATTTTTACCACTTCAAGAACAGTGATGGGGAACTGGCGATCTAAATTTGAAATTTGGGGGACATACCCCATTTTTTCTCGACTTGCAGAAGGATCTATTCCATTCACTAGAATAGACCCTGCAGTGGGCTTTAAAAACCCCATGAGGAGTTTGAGTAAGGTTGTTTTCCCGCCCCCATTGGGTCCAAAGAGAGCAATACACTCCCCTTTGCGAATCTCCAAGGAAACTCCTTCCAGAAGAGGGGACTCATCGTACTGAAAAAACAGATTCTCAATTTGAATGGTCATAATATCGTACAATGACATCGGTTAGATGACGGAACATTTTAAAATAATCTTCGACGTAAGGGTCAATTTCTTCGTAAGTGATCTGCAATTTGTCTGCAAGAATCACTGCTCCTTTTTTGTTGTATTGAGGTTCGACTAAAATCACAGGAACCGAATGGCTTTTAATCTCATGCATAAGATGAGCAATATCTTGCGGAAGAGGATCTTTTCCTTCGACTTCAATAGAGAGCTGGTGAAAACCGTAACGCTTGCAATAGTATCCAAAAGCAGGGTGGGAGACTAAAAGATATCCTCCTCGAAAAGGAGCCAGCTTTCTCTCAGTCTCTTCATCCAGTTTTTGCAGCTTAGCCTGTAATACATGGCATCGCTCTTGAATGGAGGTCGCTTTTTCAGGAAAGTGTTTGGAGAGTACCTGCGTTATCTCTTGCACTTGTCCTTCCACAATGAGAGGGTTCATCCAGAAATGGAGATCTTTTTCTTCTGAAGAAGGACCTTCGTGCCTATGTTTTGAGGGGGGCTCTGGTAGAGAGAGTGCATCCCAGTTTTTGGAAAGATCAATCATTTCTACATGTCGCTCTTGCAGTAAGGGAATGATCTTCTTCTCCATCGGATCTCCTGTTCTAAACCACACCTTTGCTTGCATAAAATGTTTGATTTGATCAGGTGTAGGTTCATAGGTATGAGGATTGGCTCCATCAGGAACCAACACGGCAACTTCTGAAGAATCTTCCATTAAAGCTTTTACAAAGCTAGCATAGGGAGGAATAGTGACTAAAATTTTGCATTTATAAGGAGAAGGTGGAGAGCATCCTAAGCACAAGAGGAAGCACCATAGAAGTGAAAAAAATCTTTTCATGATCCTCTCCATCGTATCTTAAATGAACTTTTTTTACGATAAAACACGAAGGCTTGTTAGTAAATAGGTTTGAGACTACTATAGGGCCTTTTTTGGAGGAGTGTCCGAGCGGCCGATGGAGCACGCTTGGAAAGCGTGTAAACATGAAAATGTTTCGTGGGTTCGAATCCCACCTCCTCCGCCATTTTAAAATTTTAAGCCAATTGATAGGATAAAATCGAGGAGAGATGTAGGGATGGATATTCTCATCGATACAGCTTCGAAAAGGTTTATCGGAAAAAGTCTATTGAAGATTTGCTAAAATTTCCTTAAAATTAATCCGATTCATAAAGGGGTTTTTTTATTTTGCTTTAAAAAAAAGCCAGACCCTTTTAAATCAGGCAGATACCACTCTTTATAGGATGAAAGAGTAGAAGGCTAGGTTTTAATGCATTGTCCTTTTTGTAATCATTTTGATTCTAAAGTGACTGACTCAAGGAATGCGGTGGAGCAAAATGCGATTCGCCGGCGAAGGGAATGTTTGAATTGTCAAAAACGTTTTACGACTTTTGAAACGGTTGATTTGACGATTCAAGTGCATAAACGCGATGGGCGGTATGAAGATTTTCAGCAGGATAAGCTGATCCGTGGTTTGGATGCCGCCTGCCGACATACACGTATTAGCCATGACCAAGTGCTTACACTTGCATCGCAAATAACCGCTGATTTATTAGAAAGGCAGGTCCGAGAGATCGATACAACGGAGCTAGGTGAAAGTGTGATGAAGCATTTGAAAGAGTTGGATACGATTGCTTATATCCGGTTTGCGTGTGTATATCGGCGATTTAAAGTGATGGAGGAGCTCATGGATGAAATTCAAAGTATTGCAATTGAAGAAGAATTAACGAAGGAAGGTTCAAATGTCTCTCAAAAAGGCTGACATTGAAAAGTTTCGTAAAAGATTACTAGAAATGAGACAACGATTTACTCAATTAGTAAGTCATGTCAATGAAGAGGTGAAGACACCGGAAGAATCAAAAGGGTATTCCCAACATCAAGCAGATGAAGGAACCGACGACTTTTATAGGAATGTGAGTCTTCAAGTTTCAGATGAAGAGTATAAAATTCTTCGTCAAATTGATCGGGCTTTAGAAAAAATGGATGAAAACACGTATGGTTATTGCGACATTAGCAATGAAGAAATTCCTATGGCTCGTTTAGAAGCCATTCCTTACGCGACCATGACGGTGAAAGCTCAAGAAATGTTGGAAAAAGGAATGATCCAGTGAGCTGGAGAGATTTACTCAAATTATTTTGGATAGGATTAGGCATTTTAGCCTTGGATATGGCATCCAAGGGGTTAATTTCTTTCTTCTTTAGGCCTTTTGAGCTTTCTCCTCATTTTTTTCCTTTCGGAGGCCTTTCCATTTTTCGAGCTTTTGGAATTGATTTTTGTATCCATCATGTCACCAATCGCGGGATGGCTTGGGGGCTAGGAGGGGGAGTTCAGGATCTGATTTTGATGGCCCGTCTGCTGATAGTTATGTCACTAGGAGTCTATCTCAAACGATCGCCGAAAGCTTATTTTCAAAGGTATGCTCTTCTCCTGATTATCGCAGGGGGACTGGGCAATATTCTGGATTATTTTATTTACGGTCACGTCATTGATATGTTCCATTTTATTTTTTGGGGATATTCGTATCCTGTGTTTAATATCGCTGATACTTCGATCTTTTTTGGCATCTTAGCTCTTCTATGGAAGAGCTGGAAAAAATCTCGGCTCCCTCCCCATGTTGCCTCTGAAAGCCATTGAAAGAAAATTCTCTGTTTCCAAGTGGTTGAAGCATCAAGTTCTGCTAGACTTTCATGAAATGCAAGCGTGCCTAAAGATGCTAGAGCCTTTTCAGTTTTACAATGTGAGTACGCTCGCTCCCCTAGAGGTGCTTTCCATTTCTCATGAACAATTTTTAAAGGCGTATCATGTGTATATCGAGGACTTAAAAAATGGAAAAACTCCTACACCGGACCGTTGCATTTTTTCCTCGGTTGCGACTGTCGATGCACAGGCTCTATATGCACAAGAAATCCAACCAGGTAGGTGGATGGCAAAACTTGCAAGACCTGTTGTTCAGCTTCAGTATCACCGTTTTTTTGCCTCAAAGGTAGACCATAAAATTCATCCGATGGTGTTGAGCCTTGAGAGCATTCACTGGGGGCTTCAATTTGCCTTTCCTCAGATTTTTTTGGATGGAACACATTATAAGAAAACATCGGATGTGCAAGAGTTTCCCAATGCCGTTTTATTTGGCAAGCTCGTCAAGTGGCTTCGAGGTGCCTCGGTTCCCACTACTTTTAGGTGGGATGGGCATCAAGTGGCCACCCCTATAAGGCTTGGAAAGGAATGTTTTACATGGATTGAAAAGCATCCTGAACTTATCAAGCACGGAATCACCGTAAAAACATATTAGCCCTCTATTAAATATTTAAAAGGTGAGAATAACAGGGTGTTGAAGTAGAAATAATACCCATTTTTCAGTTGATAGGGTATAATTTTTTCCATGAAATATCAATTGCTTGATAGTGGGTCTGAACAAAAGCTTGAAAGGTTTGGCGCCTTTGTTTTAGCCCGTCCCTGCTCTCAGGCTGTTTGGAAGTCTTCCCTATCTCAGGCGGACTGGAAAAAGGCAAATGCAAGCTTTACCCGCGAGCCATCGAATCGATGGATAGGACCGCTTCCTGCTTCTTGGATTGTCGAACATGAGGGGATTTGTTTTAAATTAATGCCCACCGATTTTGGCCATGTCGGCATGTTTCCAGAACATGCACTCGTATGGTCGTGGATGAAAGCACACATCAAGAAAAACTCCTCTATTCTCAATTTATTTGCTTATACAGGTGGGGCAAGCTTTGCAGCGGCGCAGGCAGGTGCCCAAGTATGCCATGTCGATGCCTCTAAAGTCGCTGTTGCATGGGCACGTGAAAATTGTGTGTTAAATAGCCTTGAAAAAGCGCCCATTCGATGGATTGTGGATGATGTAATCAAGTTTTTACAGCGCGAGCTTCGGCGAGGGCGTCTGTACGATGGGATTATTCTAGATCCTCCTACATTTGGCCGTGGAAGCAAAGGAGAAGTATTTAAAATTGAAAAAGACCTTTCCGAAATTTTAAGACTCTGTTTTACCCTCCTTTCCAAGGAATCTTCTTTTCTCATTTTATCATCCCACACTCCAGGATATACACCTCTTGTTTTGCACCATCTTTTGAAACAAGCCAGTGGAGAGCTCAACGGAAAAGTAGAGATGGGAGAACTTGTTATCCCCGGGCCTCTTCCGTTGGCATCCGGCACTTATGCGAGGTGGTATGTGGATTAAGCTGACAAGCTCTCAAAACCCCAAAATAAAATCTCTTTTACGCCTGCGCGACAAAAAAGAGCGCGATAAAACCGCTCTTTTCTTAGTAGAAGGTTACCGAGAACTCAAGCGAGCTATTGATAGTGGAGTGGGGTTTGAGTCGCTTTTCATCTGTCCCGAACTCTTTTTAGGCAGCAATGAACCGAGCTTGATTCGACAATTCAACACAGCTGTTTTTGAGCTGCCTTCCTTCCTTTTTAGAAAAATTTCATATCGAGATCGTCCCGATGGACTTATAGGGGTTGCCCATCAGATGAAAACAAAGCTTGAAATGCTCAAAAAGTCATCTCCAAGTCTGTATGTTATTGCAGAAGCAATTGAAAAGCCGGGAAATTTAGGAACGATCCTGCGCTCTTCGGATGCTGTAGGTGCAGATGCTGTTATTGTCTGTGATCGGTGCACTGATATTTATAATCCCAATGTGGTGAGAGCCAGTGTCGGCACTCTTTTTACCCTTCGTGTCGTGGAGGCTGAAGGAATCGAAGTTTTAAAGTGGCTTAGAAGTCAAAAGATTCAAATTGTAGCTGCCACCCCTTCTGCCGAGACCCCTTTTACGGAAGCTTCTTTATCGGGAGACGTTGCCATTGTCGTGGGGACAGAACAGCTGGGCCTGACTCAGCAGTGGCTGGAGGCCGCTGATATGTGTGTGAAAATTCCTATGGAAGGCATTGCAGATTCTCTCAATGTCGCCATGGCTACAACCCTTCTTTTGTATGAAGCTCTTCGACAACGCAAATATCTTACTGTGTGACAACCATCTTTTGATAGTCGATAAGCCGGCAGGGATTCCTACCCAGCCCGCTCTGTCAGAACTTGCCAAAGCATGGGTGAAAAAAAAATTCAACAAACCTGGAAATGTTTTTTTAGAGCCTATCCATCGTTTAGATAAACCTGTTGCAGGCGTGGTGCTCTTTGCTCGCACAAGTAAAGCCCTTTCTCGACTTCAAGAACAGATGAGAGGGCGAAGAATCGAAAAGATCTACTATGCATGGGTGGAAGGAACGCCTCCTCATGACCGCGCTCAGCTTCGACACCATTTGATTCATGGTTCTTTTCGCGCAGAGATCTCGCTCACAGGAAAGGAAGCTATTTTAGAGTATCAAATTATGAAAAAAAAGAACAACCAAACGGCTCTCCGTATCCGACTTCATACTGGAAGATATCATCAAATTAGAGCTCAAATGGCAGCCATTGGATGTCCTATCCTCGGTGATACAAAATACGGCAGCAGCTCCCCAGGAAAGGAGGGGATTGCGCTCGTATCGCAAGAGCTTAAATTTACTCATCCCATTACGCACGCACAGCTACGTGTTCAGAGCCATTACTCTCTTATAGAATAGACCTCTTGCTTAAGCTAAAGGTCTAATAAGCGAATCATTTAAAATTTTTCTTAAACCTGGGAGGAAATAAGGTGATTTGGTAAACTTAATTGTTTCCCTCCATAGAAGGAATTCCATGATAGTCAAAGAATTGGACCGGCCCATTCAAAAAAAGATTTTATCTTCTGTTGAAGATGTTATTCGTGCTGCTCACTTACTCAGGCATCCCACAGTGATCAATTTTATTGAGAAAGCCTCTCTTCTCATTACAGACTGTTTCCGAAAAGGAGGAAAAGTACTGGTTGCTGGAAATGGGGGAAGTCTTTGTGATGCGATGCATTTCGCCGAGGAATTGACAGGTGTATTTCGACATAAAAGGCCCGCACTCCCTGCTCTCGCTCTTTCTGATCCCGGTCATATGAGTTGTGTGGCCAACGATTTAGGATATGATTTTGTTTTTTCAAGAGCTATTGAAGCACTGGGAAAAAAAGAAGATGTGCTTGTTCTTCTTACTACGAGTGGCAACTCTTCCAACTTGCTTCGAGCAGCCGAAATGGGGCGCCTAAAAGGACTGACAATCGTTACCTTTTTAGGGAAAACCGGAGGAAAGTTGAAGGGGATTGCCGATTTAGAGTGGATTGTCGAAGGATTTTCTTTCTCGGATCGAATCCAAGAATTGCATATGGCCGCTATTCATATAATCATTCAAATAGTCGAAGAAGAGCTTTTCCATGTCTTTTAAAAAAATATCGCTTGAAAAAAGGATGAAAGAGATTCTGGAAGGGCGTCGTCGAGGGAAAACAGCTCTTTGGCTTTTAAGTTTACTTTATCAAGCTGGTGTAAGGTTAAGGCATCGGATGTATCGGCTGCATCTTATTTCTTCAGAAAAAGTTCCCGCTGTAGTCGTGAGTATCGGTAATATTGTCGCTGGAGGAACAGGAAAAACGCCTCTTGTTCATTTCCTTGCTCAAGAGCTTTCTAAAGAAAATAAGGTGGCTATTCTTTCGCGAGGATATAAGTCTCAAGCTGAATTCAAAACAGAACCCACTCTTGTGACTCTTTCAAGGACTGCAGAAGAAGTAGGAGACGAGCCTTTATGGCTTGCTCAAAAGTTTCCACATGTCCAGGTTTGGGTGGGTAGAGATCGAGTCCAATCGGCACGGAAAGCCCTGGAACACGGAGTGGAGATTCTTATTCTCGATGATGGCTTTCAATATCGGAAGTTACATCGAGATTTTGAAGTTTTAGTCGTTGCAGGCGAGGCTCCTTTAAGCAATGGACATTTTTTACCTCGAGGGTATCTGCGAGATTTGCCTTCGCGACTGCATTGTGCAAATCTTATTGCTGTGATGGGGTCTCAAAAGTTAGAGCTTTCAATTCCACAGGTGTTGTTTGAGAGAACCTCTCCTGTGTCTTTGGTTGGAAAAAAAGTTTCTCTTTTTTGTGCCATTGCAAATCCCGGGAGATTTTTGAACCAAGTTCAAGCTGCCGGAGCTCGCATTGTCGTTTCTCTTATCAAGCCAGATCATGACTCCTTCTCTTTCCAGGAGATTGAGGATTTAGCCCTTAGATCCAAAGCAGACCTTCTGGTGTGCACAGAAAAAGACTTTGTTAAACTCCCTTCGTTTAAAACTTCTATCCCTCTTCTTCCTATCCCTCTCCAATTATCAATTTCACAAGGAGATGAGATTTGGAAACATTTTATCAATCAAATTAAAGCCCAGGTTCCATATGCCAGATTATCAAGTCACGCTTCCTAAACTCGGCGAGAGTATTGTCAGCGCCACAGTTGTTCAGTGGTTTAAAAAAGAAGGAGATGCTGTGCATCTGGACGAGCCTCTTCTTGAAGTCTCTACTGATAAAGTCAATAGCGAGATTCCTTCGCCTGTCGCCGGAATTTTAAAGAAAAAGATTGCCCAGCCCGATCAAGAAATTCAAGTCGGTGAGTTGCTAGCGTTGATGGAAGCTCATCAAGGAGAGAGTGAAAAGTCGACCTCTGTACATGTGGATGCAAGGACTCAAGCAGGTCCTTCTTCAAACGAAATGCAAGATTTTTATTCTCCTGCTCTACTTCGTATTGCAAGAGAAAATAACATCTCGCTTGATGAGCTCTCTAAGATTCCAGCCACCGGTGCTGGGGGAAGACTTTCTAAAAGAGATCTCGAGCTCTATCTCGATAGAAAAACCCCTAATCGCCCATGTCCTATGGAGCTGAGCCCTATGGAGCTTGCTAAGCCAAAAATGGAGACGAAGGGGGATATTGAGCATGTTAAAATGTCAGGCATGCGAAAGGCCATTGCAGATAATATGGTTCGCTCTTTTTATGAAGCCCCGCATGCCTCTCTCGTTACAGAAGTGGATGTCACCAGTATTGTGCAACGAATCCAGCATGAGAAAGAGCAATTTCTATCTCATCATGGTGTCAAACTCACCGTCACATCCTTTGTTGCACACGCCATTTTAAAAGCTTTGCAAGAGTATCCTTATCTCAACTCTTCACTCGAAGGAGATACGATCGTTGTTAAACGTTTTGTAAATCTGGGGTTGGCAGTCAGCGTGGATCAAGGAATTATGGTCCCTGTCATCAGAAATATGCAATCCCTGGATATACCCCAGATTGCCAAAGCGATGTCGGATTTATCTAATCGGGCCCGTAGCGGAAAGTTGCAGCCAATGGAAGTCCAAGAAGGGACTATTACGCTGACAAATTTCGGCATCTCAGGTGTCATGATTGGGATTCCAATCATCCGGTATCCTGAAGTTGCCATCGTGGGGATGGGCGCTATCTATAAAAAAGTGGTTCCCACGGATGAGGGAGGGTTTGGGGTACGTTCCGTGATGAACATTTCCTTGACGTTCGATCACCGCGTGATCGATGGAATGTATGGCTGTGGTTTTTTGAATGCTCTGCGTGAGCAGCTCGAAGCAAGGTCTTGACAAAAATAAGCTTTTTTGAAATTTCTTCAGAAAGCATGTCAAATATTAAAGTGATTCCCTATACGGGTAGTGAAGCAAAAAAATTCATCCCCGAAATTGCCCGCCTGAGGATGGAAATTTTTCGAGAATATCCCTTTTTATATATTGGAGATTATGAATATGAAACGAAATACCTTCATAAATTTATCAGTGCAAAAGATGCCATTGTGGTGGTAGCTTGGAATGGAGATGAAATCATAGGAGTGTCCACAGGTCTTCCTTTTGCCTTTGAGAGCGCAGAGGTAAAAAAACCTTTTGTGGAACACGGCCTCTTACCGAACGATTATTTTTACTACGGAGAATCGGTACTACAGAAGAAACATCGGAAAAAAGGAATTGGACACCTTTTTTATGTCGAACGTGAAAAACACGTCAGAAATCTTAAGGTTTTTAAAGCCATTTGTTTTTGTACAGTGGAAAGAGATAAAGAGGATCCTCGAAGACCTGCTGATTTTAAACCTTTAAATGGATTTTGGGCAAAAGAGGGATTTATCCAGCATCCTGAGCTCACCTGCCAGATTCCGTGGCAAGAAATCGACGAACCTTCCGAAACGCCTAAGACAATGGTTTATTGGATCAAAAATCTCTAACGATCTATGAGAATTGCAGCTCTTCAATATTCTTACGATTCACTTAAAGATTTTAAGGCTTACGCTGAAAAAATCACCCACCTGGTAGAGCACTATGCAAAATTAAAAGTCGAAATCCTTCTTTTACCGGAATACGCAGCCAGCGAGATGATCCCTTTTGCCTCGATAGACCAAATGCAGCAGCTACTTCCGCAGTATTTAAAGTTATTCACTGATTTAGCCATGTTTCATCGAATGTATATCTGCAGTGGTACCTTTCTCGTGAAAACATCTCAAGGCCTTTTTAATCGGGCTTATTTTTTCTCACCCGAAGGAAAAATGGGATACCAAGATAAATGCAATCTAACTCCTAGTGAAGTGCAGGAAGGGTTACTCGCTGCTGCACAAGAGTTTACTTTATTTGAAACTCATTTAGCAAAAATCGGGATCTGTGTGTGTTATGACGTAGAATTTCCCATCCTTACCCAGTCATTGGCCTGGCATGGAGCTAATTTGATTCTCGTACCGTCTTTTACCACTACAATCCATGGACATCACCGGATCTTAGTAGCGTGTCGAGCAAGAGCCTTAGAAAACCAGTGTTATGTGGCTCAAGCCTGTATGGTGGGAAAGGCAGATACTGAAATGACGTATGGTGCAGCAAGTATTTGTTCCCCCATCGATGAGGGATTTCCAGAAGATGGAGTTGTTGCTTTGGGAGAAAGAGATCAAGAAGGAGATGTGATGGCCGATCTGAAGGAAGATCGGTTGGAGAAAGCACGTCTTTTCGGGCAAACACGCAATTACATCGATAACCAAAGGATGAGTAAGATTCCTCCCAAATTCAAATCATTGGACTTGAGATAACCATTCCTTAAGATTGTAATAATTGGTAACGCGGCAAATTTTTTCTTTTCTAATTTCAAAAAAAGCTCCACACCGAAGCCGGTATTTTTGATTTCGAGCAGGCGGTAGACCTGGATCCGTTGCAAGATAGACCCCTTCAATAAAAAATTCAGCAGCAGCCCGTTCTTCATGCTTCCCTGTTAAAACAATGAGATCGACCACCCTCTCATCATAAGAGCGGTTCATCCGCTCCATGAAATGCATGAAGAGATTTTTCCCGACTTCTTGATTTCCTTGATTGATATCATGCACGACATGCTCATCTAGAAGATCAAAAAAAGTTTCCCAATTTTTTTTATTAAATGCTTCATAGTAAGTATGAATCAAATTTTGTGACATTAGCCCTCCACTGTGGAATATCCAGGTTTTCCATCGAACATATAAAGATTTTCCATCTTAATCACATCATATCCAGAAAGCGCGAGTGTTTCAGCAAGTTTCAGGATCTCATACATTTGAGTAGGTTTCCCAGACGAGCTCAGGAAGCGGCAGCGCCACTGTTCAATGCAAGATGTTTCTGGATGCCCATTAGGCCAGATCTTTGCGCCCCGATTTGAAATCATTTGTAGCTTGAGAGATGGTGTCGGAAGCTTTGTCACTTTTTGCTCAAAAGAAGAAGCCGTATCTTTGGAATAGATAAAAATATCTACCCCTACAAGGTCTCTTTGAGTCTTTGTCATATGTGGAGAGAGAAGAGGCACAATTTTAGTCACACTTTTGTAAATGGGTGCTTGGAGCTGCTGAGGCTTCTTGCCCAGATTCTTGACCACTGCTTGAGCAAACACTTGCGTACCCACCTGCTGACGTGTTGTTTCCTCGTTGGCAATATCATTAGTATGGATGCCTTCTTCGATTGTTACAAGCCACGCCTCATGGATCAGAGCTGCAATCTCTGCTTCACCTAGATAGGCCATCATCATGACAGAGGCAAGCAAAAGACCAGAAGGATTTGCACTATTTTGACCCGCTCGGCGTGGGGCAGATCCGTGGATTGCTTCAAACATGGCGCCCCTGTCACCGATATTGGCCGAAGGGGCCAGTCCGACAGATCCCGTGATTTCGGCCGCCACATCGGACAGAATATCTCCATATAGATTGGGCAGTACAATCACCTCAAAATTTTCTGGAACAGTCGCTAGTTTCGCCGCCCCAATATCCACAATCCAATGTTCAGGAGTGATACCCGGGTACTCTTTAGAAATTTCATCGTAGATTCTATGAAAAAGCCCATCCGAAAACTTCATAATGTTATCTTTAGTAAAAGCCGTGACTTTTTTGAGAGCGTGGTGGCGGGCATATTCAAAGGCATAGCGGATAATTTTTTCGCATCCCTGGCGTGAAATAAGCTTATGAGAAACACAGACATCCGGGGTCTGACGGTATTCGATGCCAGCATACAGATCTTCTTCATTTTCGCGGACAATAACAACATTCATCTTGGGATGTTTGGTTTCAATGAAAGGAGCGTAAGAGACACAAGGCCGAATATTGGCATACAGCCCCAAGGTGGTACGGATGGTGACATTTAAACTTTTAAATCCCCCTCCTTGCGGGGTAGTAATGGGAGATTTTAAGAAAGCTTCTGTGTGTTTAATAGTTTCCCACGTGGTGGGCTCAATTCCTGTTTGGGCTCCTTTTAAATAAACTTTTTCACCAATTCCCACTTCGTGAATTTCTAGCTGAGCCCCTGATTCCTTTAGGACATGCAAGGTAGCTTGCATGATTTCAGGCCCAATCCCATCACCCCTGGCCACTGTAATTTTATGTTTCATGCAACCCCCTCTGAAATTCACAATATCTTCTTCATACAAAAAAGCCAATAACCTATCATTTATAGGAGGAGAGTTATTTGTTAAAAGATTTATTTGAAGATCAAAAGCGGCATATTTCCTATTATTTTGAGCATATCGATCATGCCCAAGTGGAAGCGGTTGTCAATCTGTGCGCTCAGACAAAGGGGCTTCTTGTTTTCACAGGCGTTGGGAAAAGCGGAATCGTTGCGGAAAAAATCGCCATGACCATGATTTCCACGGGCACAAAGGCGCTCTATCTGCCTGCGATTAATTTTCTGCATGGAGATATTGGAATCCTTTCGGCCGATGATTGTGTTTTTATGCTCAGTAAAAGCGGAGAAACGGAAGAGCTTCTCAATTTAGTTCCCTACATTCAGAAAAAGGGATCAAAAATTGTAGCGTGGGTTTCCAATTCTAAAAGCCGACTTGCCCTTCAATCAGATCTCTTCCTCCTCCTGCCTGTAGAAAAAGAATTATGTCCTTTCGATCTAGCACCTACCATCTCCACAGAAGTGCAACTTCTGTTCGGAGATGCTCTTGCCATAGCCCTCATGAAGGAAAAAGGTTTTACTCTCAATTCATATGGTGAAAATCATCCTGACGGAATGATTGGCAAGAAGGCGAGCATTACCGTTCAAGATTTGATGATTCCCTTGCATCAATTGCCCCTCTGTACTCCATCAAAAATGGTCAATGAAGTGCTCTTTGAATTTTCCGATAAGCGTTTGGGCTGTGTCATTGTCGTGGATGAAAGTCAAGTATTTCAAGGAATTTTTACAGATGGAGACCTTCGTCGTTCATTGCAATCGATGGGGAGCGCAGTGCTTGAAAAAAAAATCGGGGACCTCATGACTCGCAGTGCCCTGACAACCCATACCACAGAAATGGCATGGGAGGCCTTGAAGTTAATGCAAAAAGACCCTAACCGTTGGATCATGATGCTGCCTGTTCTACAAGGAAGTCAAATCGTGGGAATGATTCGGATGCACGATATCATTCATGCCGGTATTGCTTAAAAAGAGGGTGCAATGCAGACCATTTTGATTTTATCGATTTTTGGAGCAGGTTATCTTGCTATTATTCTAGAAAGCTTTATCAAGCTCAATAAAGCCGCAATTGCGATTTTCATGGCTGTCGCCTGTTGGGCCGTCTTTTTTTTAACGGATGTCACCACGCTTCAACATGACATGAATTTATTAAATATCGACGTAGCAAATGTAGCTCAAATCATCCTTTACTTGATAGGCGCTCTGACGATTGTCGAGGTGATTGATACCCACAAAGGATTTAAGATAATCACCGATGTGATTCGAACGAGATCCAAAAGAAAAATGCTATGGCTCATTGCATTCGTATCTTTTTTTCTTTCCGCTGTTTTAGACAATCTCACAACGACAATTCTCATGGTCTCCCTGCTTAGAAAAATCATTCCAGATCCAAAAGAGAGGATTATTTTTTGTTGCATCGTCGTTATTGCTTGTAATGCGGGAGGAGCTTGGACTCCGATCGGAGACATTACCACGACCATGCTATGGATCGCAGGGCATCTCTCTTCTCTTCCTATTATAAAAGCCCTTTTTCTTCCTAGCCTCGTCTCCGTTCTCATTCCCTTGATATATTTTACCTTCAAGCTAAAAGGCTCCATTGAAGGGATTAAAAATCCGGTAGATAACACGGAAGAGCCGGGAGCCAAATTGGTATTTTGTTTAGGGACGGCCGCTTTGATTTTTGTGCCGATTTTTAAAGCATGGACAGGGCTTCCTCCTTTCATGGGATGCTTAATTGGACTCTCCTTTTTATGGCTTGTCACAGATGGGTTGCACTTTCCTTATGAAAAAAGACGGCATCTGCAGCTTCCGCATATCTTGACCAAAATCGATATTTCGGGAGTTCTCTTTTTTCTTGGAATTTTACTTTCCGTGGGCGCCTTAGATGCCGCAGGACTGTTGCATACTCTTGCCCTCCATCTAGGAGAATTTATAACGCATCTTCCACTTCTTGCCACCTTCATCGGCATTCTTTCGGCAGTTATTGATAACGTTCCTCTTGTGGCCGCTAGCATGGGAATGTATCCTTTGGAACAATTTCCTATCGACCATCCTTTGTGGGTGATGATCGCTTATGCGGCGGGAACTGGCGGAAGCCTCTTAATTATTGGTTCGTCAGCTGGCGTGGCCTTAATGGGAATGGAAAAAATTGATTTTATTTCTTACATGAGAAAAGTGTCGTTGCCTGTTTTGATCGGTTATTTAGCTGGAATGGGAGTTTACGTTTTATCCGCATGAAAACATTGAAAAAACAGTAAGAACCGCTTTTTAAAATAAAAATTTAAACATTTTTTAAGCTCAACCCTCGTCCTGTTAGGAGTGGTTATTTTTCAAGTTGAGAAAAAATAATCCTCTATGAAAAATGGCCTCAAAAAGAAGATAAAAAAACAAATTCATCAAAAAGCGTTGCGTAAAAATCATGAGCTTTAGTATGTTGTTGGCTTCCTCAGAAATAAAGTTGAGTGAAAATGCGAAGCAAAGTTTTCGCTGTGTTGTTTAGACAAGTCAAGAGAAGTGATGAACAAGCACAAAATAACAAGCTTGTGCAATTGAAGTAATTCATTACTTCAATTGCCTTTTATAAATTTTTTTATACAAATCAAATTTTCAACTTGAGAATTTGATCTTGGTTCAGATTGAATGCTGACAGCGTGGATGAGGCATGCAAGTCGAACGCTACTATAGGGCAACTTGTAGTAGAGTGGCGGAAGGGTTAGTAATACATGAATAACTTGCCTTTAACCTGGGGATAACGGCTGGAAACGGCCGCTAATACCGAATGAGGTCACTGAAGGATGCTTCGGAGGATCAAAGTAGGGGATCGGGAAACCGACCTTGCGGTTAGAGAGAGGTTCATGGGATATCAGCTAGTTGGTGTGGTAATGGCGCACCAAGGCTAAGACGTCTAGGCGGATTGAGAGATTGACCGCCAACATTGGGACTGAGATACTGCCCAGACTCCTACGGGAGGCTGCAGTCGAGGATCTTTCGCAATGGGCGAAAGCCTGACGGAGCGACGCTGTGTGAGTGATGAAGGCCTTCGGGTCGTAAAACTCTTTTGCCTGTGAACAAGAAAAACCTGTGAATAACAGGTTGATTTGAGAGTAGCAGGAGAAAAAGCACCGGCTAACTACGTGCCAGCAGCTGCGGTAATACGTAGGGTGCAAGCATTAATCGGAATTATTGGGCGTAAAGGGCGCGTAGGCGGATTGATAAGTCAGATGTGAAATACCAAAGCTCAACTTTGGTGCTGCATTTGAAACTATCTCTCTAGAGGATTGACGGAGAAAGGGGAATTCCACGTGTAGCGGTGAAATGCGTAGATACGTGGAGGAACACCGGTGGCGAAAGCGCCTTTCTAGTTTAGACCTGACGCTGAGGCGCGAGAGCAAGGGGAGCAAACAGGATTAGATACCCTGGTAGTCCTTGTCGTAAACGATGTGTACTTGATGTAGTTAGGCTCAACCCTGACTGTGTCGTAGCTAACGCGATAAGTACACCGCCTGAGGAGTACGCTCGCAAGGGTGAAACTCAAAAGAATTGACGGGGGCCCGCACAAGCAGTGGAGCATGTGGTTTAATTCGATGCTACGCGAAGAACCTTACCTGGGCTCGAAATGCAGAGGGCGATATCAGAAATGATATTTTCCGCAAGGACTTCTGTATAGGTGCTGCATGGCTGTCGTCAGCTCGTGCCGTGAGGTGTTGGGTTAAGTCCCGCAACGAGCGCAACCCTTATCATTAGTTGCCAACACGCGAGGTGGGGACTCTAATGAGACTGCCCGGGTTAACCGGGAGGAAGGTGAGGATGACGTCAAGTCCGCATGGCCTTTATATCTGGGGCTACACACGTGCTACAATGGTCGGTACAGAAGGCAGCAAGACCGCAAGGTGGAGCAAATCCCTAAAGCCGATCCCAGTTCAGATTGTAGTCTGCAACTCGACTACATGAAGTTGGAATTGCTAGTAATGACGTGTCAGCAATAACGTCGTGAATACGTTCCCGGGCCTTGTACACACCGCCCGTCACATCATGGGAGTTGGTTTTACCCGAAGCCGCTGACTTAACCGCAAGGAGAGAAGCGTCTAAGGTAAGGCTGATGACTGGGATGAAGTCGTAACAAGGTAGCCCTATCGGAAGGTGGGGCTGGATCACCTCCTTTAAAGGACAATCTGAGGCTATGCCTCAGAGTTCTTAGGTTGAGACAAATTCTACAAGTAAAATTCGTCCTTTTTCTTCTGCTGTCAGGAAGAGATGTCTGGAAAGGTTTAAAAAGAAAGAAAGAAAAAAGAAAGAAACCTCAAGAGTAAAGAGAAGAAATTCACTGATAAAAAAGAGCGCTTGAGGGAGTAGATCTTCACATAAAAGAAAGGGAAGTAGGCGAAGAAACAGCGAAAAGATTTTAAAAGATCAAGCTGTTAAGGGCTGCTGACGGATGCCTAGGCATCAAAAAAGCGAAGAAGGACGTAAGTATGCGAAAAGCTTCGGGGAGCTTACAAAGAAGCAATGATCCGGAGATGTCCGAATGGGGGAACCCGATAAGAGAGATTCTTATCATCTTTTGTTTGAATACATAGAGCAAGAGAAGCAATACCTGCCGAACTGACACATCTAAGTAGGCAGAGGAAAAGAAATCTAGAAGAGATTCCCTGAGTAGCGGCGAGCGAAAAGGGAAGAGCCTAAACCTAAGATTTATCTTAGGGGTTGTAGGGCCTGTCAATAAAGCGAAAGGAACTTTAGCAGAACGGGATGGGAAGCCCGGCGATACAGAGTGAGAGCCTCGTATGCGAAAAAGAACCTTAGCGAGATAGGTACCTGAGTAGGGCCGGCCACGTGGAATCCGGTCTGAATCTGGGGGGACCACCCTCCAAGGCTAAATACTCATTGATGACCGATAGCGAACCAGTACCGCGAGGGAAAGGTGAAAAGAACCCCGA